>NZ_JACCBK010000001.1:1915530-2234785 GCF_013409875.1 Cellulomonas oligotrophica | reverse complement strand
CACGGCGGTGGTGACGAGGATCGCGGCGGCGGCGGCGATCAGGCCCTCGAGCAGCTGGCGGCCGAGCCGGCGCACCGCGAGCTCGGTGAGCACGGCGATCGGCACGACGATCGTCGTGAACGCCTCGAGGAACGAGACGGGGACGAAGAGGATCCGGCGGAGCAGGTCGGCGAAGCCCTGGACGTCCTCGGCGACACCGGTCGTGGTGTTCTGCGCGTAGGTGGCCAGGACCACGACGAGGACGGCGCCGAGCGCGGTGGCGACCAGCGCCAGGAGGTCGCCGGGGTGGTGGACCCGGGTCGTCGGGGTGTCGAGCACGTCGACCGGCGGCGGGACGTCGCGGACGTCGTCGGTGCCGGGCGTGCGGGTCGTGGGGTCGGCGGGGGGCTGCGCCGTGCGTCCTGCGGGGGTGCCGGGGCCCTCCTCGACGGCGCCGTCCGGCGCTGACGACGGCGGGACGGGCATGCTGGCGAGTCTAGGCAGCGTGCCCCGTCGCGCTCGTCAGCCTCGCGGTGGGGTTCGGCACGTCGTCCCCTCCGCCCTGCGACGGAGCCACCACCGGCGGTCGTCAACAAAGGTTGACGAGACGGACGGGGTGCGTCAACATGTGTTGACGAACGGAGGGCGGATGACCGAGGAGGTCGACATGGCGGCGATGGTGGTGCAGGCCGAGGACGACGATCCGCTGGGTGCGCTCCAGGCGCTCGCGCGGCTGCGCCAGGAGGTCGACCGCCGTGAGGCGGTGGCTGTCCGACGGGCCCGCACCGCCGGCGTGCCGTGGGCCGCCATCGCGACGATGCTGGGCGTGAGCAAGCAGGCCGTGCACCGTCGGTACGGCGGCAGCCGGCGGCGCGGCGCCTGATCCGTCGCGTCTCGGCGGGTGCGGGAGGTCCGGCGGCGCTACGTTCGTCGGAGAAGGTGCGTCGCACCGGGCCGTCGGCCCGCACGCACCCGCGGACGGAGGTCCCTCATGGTCGACGACGTGGTCCACGAGGTGTCGAAGGTCCTGCGGTCGGTGTGGTGGCTGCCCGTGCTGCGCGGCGTCGTGCTGCTGGTGCTCGGCATCGCGCTGCTGGCGCAGCCCACGGTCACGACGTCGGCGATCATCTGGCTCTTCGGCCTCTTCGCGGTGGTCGACGGCGTGCTCGCGGCCGCCCAGGGCCTGGCCAACCGGGGCACGCCCGGGGCGGGGTGGTGGGTCGTCGAGGGGCTGGGCGGCGTGCTCGTCGGCGCGGTCGTCATGCTGTGGCCCGGGCCCACCGTGCGGGTGCTGTTCTTCCTGCTCGCCGCGTGGCTGCTGGTGCTCGGCGTCGTGTCGATCATCGCGTCCGTGGCGATCTCCCGGTCGCGCGACGTGGGCTGGCACTGGCCGTTCGCGCTCGGGCTCGTCTCGACGCTGTTCGCGCTGCTGCTCGTGGTGCGGCCCCAGCAGTCGCTCGCGGTGTTCGCCGTGCTGCTCGGGCTGTTCGCGTTCGTCAGCGGCGCCCTCAACGTCGTCGGCGGGTTCGCGGTGCGGTCCCTGGCCCGCGAGCTGGAGAGCCGCCCGGCCGCGTAGCGGGGTGCGTCAGCCGACGCCGATCGCCTCCAGCCACTCCTCGGGCAGCATCGCGTAGCCGACGAACGCCACCACGTCGAGCGCGGTGTGCGCGACCACCAGCGGCATCACGCGTCGTCGGCGCACGTAGTGCAGCGAGAAGACGACGCCCATCACCACGTTCCCGACGAACGGCCCCCACCCCTGGTACAGGTGGTAGGAGCCGCGCAGCAGGGCGCTCGCGGCGACGACCAGGGGCGTGCTCCAGCGCAGCTCGCGCAGGCGCTCCATGAGGTACCCGACCGCCACGACCTCCTCGAGCAGCGCGTTCTGCAGCGCCGAGAGGATCAGCACGGGCACGGTCCACCACGCGGCGTTCAGCGCGGCGGCCTGCACCTCGACGGTGATGCCCAGCGCCCGCCCGGCCACGTACAGGCCGAGCCCGGGGATCCCGATGACTGCGGCGAGCCCCAGGCCGACACCGAGGTCGCGCAGCGGGCGTGCGCCGTCGAGCCCGATCCGGCGCACCGCCGAGCGGCCGTGGGACGAGAGCAGGTACAGCGCGAGGGCCACGGGGACGAGGGCGAACCCGATGGACAGCAGCTGGTACGTCAGGTCGAGCCACGGCCGGGGCGAGCGGCTGGCGTTGAGGGTGGTGGTCTGGTCGGCGAGCGCGGGGCCCGCGGTGAGCGCGGCGAGCAGCGAGACGACGGCGTACACCGCCGACTTCCCGAGCGAGAGGCCCAGCACGATCCAGATCTCGGCGGTCAGCCGGCGGCGGACCGCGGCCTGGTCGGGGGCGGGTGCCCGCTCGGGGCGCCCGGGTGCGTCGACGTCCGGCCGGCTCTCCACGTCGGCAGCGTACGGCGCCGTGCTGGGAGCGGGCTGCGCGGGCCCGGGTGCGCGGGCCTTGACGCCAGGCCGCGGTTGGAGCAAAGTACTTTGCGTGACAAAGTCGCTGCCCGATCAGCCCACCCCCGACGCCCCCGAGGACGACGAGCCGCTCGACCTGCGCGCCGGCCTCGCGATCGTCGACGCCCAGCGGCGCGCGGTCCGCAACGCCACCGTCGACGACCGCCTGCTCTTCGCCGTCTGGGGCGCCGCCTGGGTCGTCGGGTACGGCGCCCGCTGGTGGGGCGCCACGCAGGACCCCGGCGGCCCCGGCGAGGGCGTCGCCGCGGCGGTCTTCGGCGTCTGCGTCGTCACCGCCCTCGTCGTCACGCTCGTCCACGTCCTGCGCGCCACCCGCGGCGTGCGCGGCGTCAGCCGGTCCACCGGGGCCATGTACGGGTGGGCCTGGTGCCTCGGGTTCGCCGCCCAGGGCACCATCGTCGGCGGCCTCGCGCGCGCCGGCGCCGACGACGTCGTGATCACCACCGCCGCCAACGGCATCGCGCTGCTCGTCGTCGGCCTGCTCTACCTCGCCGGCGGCGCGCTCTGGCAGGAGAAGCCCCTCTACGCCCTCGGCGCCTGGATCCTCGTGATGACGGTCGTCACCAGCCTCGTCGGCCTGCCCGCCGGGCACCTCGTCATGGCCGCCGGCGGCGGTGGTGGTCTGCTCGTCGGCGCCCTCGTGGCCACCTGGCGGCGGCGCACCGCATGACCGAGGCCGAGCTCGACCCCGTCATCCACTCCGCCTCCCGCCTGCGGGTCGTCGCGACGCTCGCCGCGCTCGGCGTCGGCGACTCCATCGCCTTCCCCCGGCTGCAGAAGCTCCTCGGCATGACGGCCGGCAACCTCTCCACCCACCTGCGACGCCTCGAGCAGGCCGGCTACGTCACCCAGACCAAGACCCACGAGGGGCGCACCCCCGCCACCTACGTCGAGCTGACCACCGCCGGGCGCCACGCGTTCGAGCGGTACACCCAGACCCTCACCGCGCTGCTCAAGGGAGCCCAGCCATGACCGCACCCCCCGTCGCCGACCACCCGCCCGTCCTCGTCGAGCACGCCACCCGGCGGTTCGGGGACGTCGTCGCGCTCGACGACGTCAGCCTGCGCGTCGACACCGGCGAGATCGTCGGGCTGCTCGGCCCCAACGGCGCCGGCAAGACCACCCTGCTCTCCCTGCTGTCGGGGCTGCGCCGCCCCGACAGCGGCGTCGTCCGGCTCTTCGGCGGCGACCCCCGCGACCCCGCGTCGCGCACCCGCCTCGGCACCACGCCGCAGGACACCGGGCTGCCCGAGACCCTCAAGGTCCGCGAGGTCGTCGACTTCGTCGCCGGCCACTACGCCACCCCGATGCCCGCCGCGGAGGTGCTCGAGCGCTTCGGCATCGCCGACCTCGCCGACCGGCAGACCGGCGGCCTGTCCGGCGGCCAGCGCCGACGCCTCGCCGTCGCGCTGTCCCTCGTCGGCCGGCCCGGCCTCGTGCTGCTCGACGAGCCCACCACGGGCCTCGACGTCGAGGCCCGCCACGTCCTGTGGCAGGCCCTGCGCGACTACCACGCCGACGGCGCCACCGTCATCGTCACGAGCCACTACCTCGAGGAGATCGAGGCCCTCGCCGAGCGCGTCGTCGTCGTCGGGCAGGGCCGCGTGCTCGCCGACGACACCCTCGACGCCGTCGTCGACCTCGTCACCGTCCGCCGCGTCACCCTCACCGTCCCCGACGAGACCGCCGTGCCCGGGACCGCCCGGGCGGCCGCGGCCGGTGACGACCCCGCCCTGCGGGCACGGCTCGGCACGCTCCCCGGCGTCCAGGACGTGCTCCCCGCCGGCCCCGGCCGCGGCGGCAGCCGCTGGACGCTGCTCGCCTCCGACGCCGACGACGCCGTCCGCGCGCTCGTGGCCCACGACCTGCCGTTCCGCGACCTCGAGGTCCGCGGCGCGTCCCTCGAGGAGGCGTTCCTCGCCCTGACGGCCCGCACCGACCCCGCCCCGGGGACCCCCGCCGAGGAGGCGCACCGATGACCACCGCCCACGCCCCGCGCACCGCGCTCCGGCCCGCCTGGTCGCTGACCTGGCTGCACACCCGCTACCAGTTCCTCGAGACCACCCGGGTCCCCATCGCCGTCCTCGGCAACATGCTCTTCCCCGGCCTGGCGCTGCTGTTCTTCATCGTCCCGCAGAGCGCCGTCGCCGACGACCCCGTCGCCGCCACCGCGGCCGTCGCCCAGCTCGGCACCTTCGCCATCATGTCGGCCTGCATGTTCACGCACGGCGCCGGCGTCGCGGAGGACCGCGCCAAGCCGTTCGACACCTACGTGCGCACCCTGCCCGCCCGCCCCGCGCCGCGCCTCGCGGGGCGCGTCCTCAACGGGCTGCTCTGGGCGTACCTGTCGCTCGTGCCGCTCGTGCTCGCCGGCGTCCTGCTCACCGCCGCCACGCTCAGCCCCCTGCAGGTGCTCGGCGCTGTCGCGATGGTCGTCGGCGTCGCCGTGCCGTTCACCCTGCTGGGCCTGGCCATCGGGTACGGGCTCTCGGTCAAGGCCGCGCTCGCGGTCGTGCAGGCCACGCTCTTCCCGCTGGCGTTCGCCGGGGGCCTGTTCATGCCGCCCCAGTTCTTCCCCGGCTGGCTCGACGCGGTCTCGCAGTGGCTGCCGTCGCGCGCGGCCCGCGACCTGGTCGTCCAGGTGACGACCGGCGAGCCGGCAGGGGCCCTGGCGCTGCCGGTCCTGATCGGCTGGACGCTGGCGTTCGCGGCCCTGGCGACCTGGGCCCTCCGCAACGACGAGGGCCGCCGCTTCCACTAGCCCTCCCCGCCCGCCACCGTCCCGCCCGCCACCGTCCCGCCCGCCACCGTCCCGCCCCGGTCACCATCCGCCGCCGACCCCGTCATCGATGACGTCCAGACGCCCTGGTGCGCGACGGATGACGGGCTCGGCGGGATCGGGACGGACGGCGACCCCGTCATCGGTGGTGGTCGCCCGGGTGTGGGCGGCACCGATGACGGGGTCGGCGGAGACGGGGGTGGGGTCAGGTGAAGCGGCGGAGGCGGAGGGAGTTCGTCACCACCAGGACCGACGAGAAGGCCATCGCCGCGCCCGCGATCATCGGGTTCAGCAGGCCCAGGGCGGCCAGGGGGATCGCCGCCACGTTGTAGGCGAACGCCCAGAACAGGTTCTGCCGGATCACGCGCAGCGTGCGCCGCGCCAGCCGGATCGCCTGCGGCGCCGCCGCCAGGTCGCCGCGCACCAGCGTGAGGTCCGCGGCCTCGATGGCGACGTCCGTCCCCGTGCCCATCGCGAGCCCGAGGTCGGCGGTCGCCAGGGCGGCCGCGTCGTTGACGCCGTCGCCGACCATCGCGACGCGTGCGCCGGACGCCTGCAGCCGCTCCACGTGCGCGACCTTGTCGGCCGGGAGCACCTGCGCGAGCACGTCCTCGTCGGCGATCCCGACGGCACGGGCCGCCGCGAGCGCCGCACCGCGGTTGTCGCCGGTCAGCAGCACCGGGCGCAGGCCCAGCGACCGCAGCTCGGCCACCGCGGCGGCCGACGTCGGCTTGACGGGGTCGCGCAGCACGAGCACGCCGCGGGCCCTGCCGTCCCACGCCGCGACGACCGCGGTCGCGCCGTCGTGCTCCGCGGCGTCCACGGCGGCGGTGACCGTCGCGACGTCGACGCCCTGGTCGGCGAGCCAGCCCGCCCGGCCGACGAGCACCCGACGGGCCAGGCCGACGCCGGAGTGCGCGGTCCGCACCACGCCGCTCACGCCGTGCCCGGCGTCGGCGCGGAACTCCCGCACCTCGTCGGACCCGACGGGCACGCCGTCCGCACCGGTCGCCACGGGCTCGGGCGCGGTCCGGCGCTCGGCCGCGGCGGCCGCCACGGCGCGGGCGACGGGGTGCTCGGCGAGCGCCTCGACGGCCCCCGCCAGCTGCAGCACCTGTGCGGCGTCCTCCCCGGGGGCGGGGACGACGTCGACGAGCGCCATGCGCCCCTGCGTGACCGTGCCCGTCTTGTCGAGCACGACGGTGTCGACGCGGCGCGTCTCCTCGAGGATCTCCGGGCCCTTGATGAGCACGCCGAGCTGTGCGCCGCGCCCCGTGCCGACGAGCAGCGCCGTGGGCGTCGCCAGCCCGAGCGCGCACGGGCACGCGATGATCAGCACCGCGACGGCGGCGGTGAACGCCGCCTGGACGCCGCCGCCGGCGAGCAGCCACACGACCAGCGTGCCGACGGCGAGCACCAGCACGACCGGCACGAAGACGGCCGAGATGCGGTCCGCGAGCCGCTGCACGGGCGCCTTGCCCGTCTGGGCGCGGGACACGAGCCGGCCGATCTGCGCGAGCCGGGTCTCCTCGCCCACGCGGGTGGCGCGCACGACGAGGTGCCCGGACGTGCTCACGGTCGCGCCCGTGACCTCGTCGCCGGGGCCGACGTCGACGGGGACGGGCTCCCCGGTGAGGAGCGAGGTGTCGACGGCGCTGCTGCCCTCGACGACGACGCCGTCGGTGGCGACCTTCTCGCCCGGGCGCACCGCGAACAGGTCGCCCACGGCGAGCGCGCCGACGGGGACGCGCTGCTCGACGCGCCGGCCGTCGGGGCCGGTGACGATCTGCGCCACGTCCTTGGCGCCGAGGTCGAGCAGGGCCCGCAGGGCGTCCCCCGCCCGGCGGCGCGAGCGGTGCTCGGCGTAGCGGCCGAGCAGCAGGAACGTCACGACGACGGCCGCGACCTCGAAGTACAGCTCCGGCATCGACGTGCCGTGCCCCGCCCCCGCGGCGGGGAACAGCGTCGGGGTCATGCGCATGCCGAGCATGCCCGCGCCGCCGAGCAGCAGGGCCCACAGCGACCAGCCGGTCGCCGCGACGACGCCGATCGACACGAGGGTGTCCATGGTCGACGCCCCGTGCCGGGCCGCACGCGCGGCCGCCCGGTGGAACGGCCACGCGGCCCAGGTGACGACGGGCAGCGCGAGCGCCGCGACGAGCCACTGCCAGCCCGTGAACTGCGTGGCCGGGACCATGCTGAGCACGACGACGGGCGGCGTGAGGACCGCGGCGACGCGCAGGCGGCGGCGCAGGTCGGCCCCGCGGGCGTCGACGGGCGAGGACGTGTCGTCCTCCGCGGGGGCGTCGGTGAGGCTGCCCGTGTCGGTGTGGTCGTGCGCGCCGTGCGCGTGCGTCGCCGGTGCGTCTGCGTCGGTGGCGTGGGCCCCGCCGTGGGCCCCGTGGTGCTGCTCGTCGGCGGGCGCGGCCGGCACCGGGGTGCTCGTGGCGCGCGCCTCGTACCCGGCTGCGCGGACGGCGGCGAGCAGGTCGTCGACGCTCGCGAGCGTGCCCTCCTCGGCGGGGCGCAGCTCGACGTGGGCGCTCTCGAGCGCCAGGTTGACGGTCGCGCTCGCCCCCGGGACGCGGTTGAGCCGCTTCTCGACGCGGGCCACGCACGACGCGCAGGTCATGCCCTCGACGGCCAGGTCGACGGTCGCGACCTGCGGGTCCGTCGCGCCGTGCGGCGCCGGGGCGGTCACAGGAGCGACCTCGGCGGGGTCACGGCGTACCCGGCCTCGGCGACGGCGGCGCTGACGGCGGCGTCGTCGAGGGGGCCCTGGGACGTGACCGTGACGGGCGAGGCCCCGCCGGTGACGAGCTCGACCTGGACGTCCTCGACGCCGGGCAGGGCGGTGAGCTCCTCGGTGACCGAGCTGACGCAGTGGCCGCAGGTCATGCCGTCGACGCGGAAGGTGGTGGTGTGGCTCATGGTGGCTCCTCGGTGGGTGGTGGTGGTCAGCTGCGGACGAGGCGGGCGATGGCGGCGGAGGCCTCGCGGACCTTCTCGGCGCCGTCCTCGGGCGAGCGGCGGGCGGCGTCGACGACGCAGTGGCCGAGGTGGTCCTCGACCAGGCCGATGCTCACGGCCTGCAGCGCCTTGGTGACGGCGGCGACCTGCGTGAGCACGTCGATGCAGTAGACGTCCTCCTCGACCATGCGCGCGATGCCGCGCACCTGGCCCTCGACGCGGCGCAGCCGACGCAGGTACTCGTCCTTGGCGGACGTGTACCCGTGCGGGCCGGCGTGGGCGTCGTGCTCGTCGGCGGTCGGCGGGGTCGGCTCGTCCGTGCTCATGGCCCGAACATACCCCCGGGGGGTATCCGGTGCAAGCGTGCGGACGGTCCCGTGCCGGCGCCGCCCGCGGCACGGGAGAATCGGCGCATGCGGGTCTCGGCGAAGGCGGACTATGCGGTGCGTGCGTGCGCCGAGCTGGCGGCACGGACCGACGGGGAGTCGGTGCCCACCGACCTCCTCGCGTCCGGGCAGGGGATCCCCGTGAGCTTCCTCGAGCGGATCATGGGCGACCTGCGCCGCGCGGGGGTCGTGGCGAGCGTCCGGGGCCGCTCGGGCGGCTACCGCCTCGCGCGCCCGGCGGCGGAGACGACCCTGGCCGACGTCATCCGCGCCGTCGACGGCCCGCTGGTCACGGTGCGGGACGAGCGGCCGCCGAGCCTGACCTACGACGGGTCGGCCGCGGCGCTGCTGGAGGTGTGGGTCGCGCTGCGCGCCTCCGTCCGCGACGTCCTCGACGTCGTGACGCTCGCGGACCTGGTCGCGGGGCGGCTGCCGGCCTCGGTGCACGACCTGGCCGCGCGCGCCGACGCGTGGGAGAACGCCTGACGCACCCGGTCGCGCCGCCGCCCGCCGGCGATGCCCGCCCGGCCGTCGTCACCCCGGACGCATGTCCGACTCATGAGACGCGTCTCAGCAGATGACACGCGTCTTGTAAATCGACTAAGCAGGTCGGAATTATCGTCGGCACAAGCTGGCCGACCGCGTGCCCCGCACGCCCGACCGACGCACGGACCCGCCGCGCGTCATCCCGAGGTGGTCCACCGTGCCCTCCCTGATCCTCCTGGCCCTCGTCGGCCTCGCCGCCCAGCTCGTGGACGGCGCCCTCGGCATGGCCTACGGCGTGACGTCCACGACGCTGCTGCTCGCCGTCGGCACCAACCCGGCGGCCGCGTCGGCGACGGTGCACCTCGCCGAGATCGGCACCACGCTCGCGTCCGGCGCCGCGCACTGGCGGTTCGGCAACGTCGACTGGAAGGTCGTCCTGCGCGTCGGCGTGCCCGGCGCCATCGGCGCGTTCGTCGGCGCCACCTTCCTCACCGGGCTGTCCACCGAGCAGGCCGGCCCCGTCATGTCGCTGGTCCTGCTCGGCCTCGGCATCTACCTGCTGGCCCGGTTCACGTTCAAGGGCCTGCGGACCGACCGGCTGCACCTGCCGCTGCGCAAGCGGTTCCTCGCACCCCTCGGGCTCGTCGCCGGGTTCGTCGACGCGACCGGCGGCGGCGGCTGGGGGCCGGTGGGCACGCCCGCGCTGCTCGCGTCCGGTCGGCTGGAGCCGCGGAAGGTCGTCGGGTCGATCGACACGTCCGAGTTCCTCGTCGCGGTCGCGGCCAGCGTCGGCTTCCTGCTGGCGCTCGGCTCGGCGGGCATCAACATGGCGTGGGCGCTCGCGCTCCTCGTCGGCGGGCTCATCGCCGCCCCGATCGCCGCCTGGCTCGTGCGGCACGTGCCCGGGCGCGTGCTCGGGTCCGCGGTCGGCGGCGTCATCGTGCTCGTCAACACCCGCACGCTGCTGCGCTCCGACTGGATCGGCCTCAAGGACACCCCGCAGGAGGCGACGACGCTCGCGGTGATCGCGCTCGTCTGGGTCGCCGCCGTCACGTGGTCCGTGCGGGCCTACCGCGCCGACCTGCAGGCCGCCCGCACGGCCGACGACGCGCCGACCGCCGCCGCGGCGGGGGAGACGGACGACGCGGAGGCCGGCGCGGCGACGACCGGCGTGCCGGCAGGGACCGCCGGGGGGTCGACGACGGGGGCGTGAGCCGACCGACCGGCGCGGGGCGTGCGAGGCCCCGCACCACCCGTGCCGCCCCGATCGACAGGGGCGGGCGGCACGGACGACGGGGCCCGCGGTGCGTGAGCACCACGGGCCCCGTCGGCGTCCGTGCCCGGGTCCCGGGCCGCACCAGGCGGCCCGGGACGGGCGTCAGCGCTGCTCGTCCGGCGCGCCGGCCCCCGTCGGCGGCCACTGCCACGCGGTGCGCGGCTCGGGGGACTCCGACGGCGCCGGCCACGGGGTGCCGGGCTGGGCGTCCTCGGCGGGTGCCTCGTCGGGCTCGTCGGGCACGTCGGGCACGAGCTCGATGCGGACGGGCTCCATCACGGTCGTCGTCTCGGCCGACGACGCCTCCTCGTTCCACGCGGTGGGGGGTGCCGGCTCCGGCTCCGCCTCCGGCGCCGGGGCCGACGGCCGTGCGAAGAACGCGGCCGCGGCCGGGACCTCGCGGTGCTCGGGCACCGCGGGGGCCTCGACCTCCGAGGGGCCGTCGACCTGCTCGTCCTCCGTGGTGCCGTGCGACGTGCCGTGCGCAGCGCCGTCCGCCGTGCTGGCGGCGTCCGGCGCGTCACCGGCGTCACCTGCGTCGACGCTCGTCGGCGCCTCGTCGGACGTGCCCTCCGGGACGTCGGCGTCCGTGCCCTCGGCGTCGTCGGCCCCGGTGGCCAGGCCGGGGACGGCGATGGTCGTCGGGTGCTCGCCCTCGGGCGCCTCGGCCGCGGCGGCGGCGCGCGCGGCCGCGGGCAGGGCCTCGATCACGCGGTCGAGGGCGGCCTCGTCGTGCGACGCCGAGACGAACCACGCCTCGAACGCCGACGGCGGCGCCGAGACGCCCGCCTCGAGCAGCGCGTGGAAGAAGGGCGCGTACCGCCAGTGCTCGGAGGCCTGCACGGAGGCGTAGTCGCGGGCGCCGCGGGTGGCGGCCTCCTCGCCGAAGACGACGGAGAACAGGCTCCCGGCCCACTGGACGGCGTGCGGCACGCCGGCCTCGGCCAGCGCACCGGTCAGCGCGCGGCGCAGGTGCGCGGCGGCCGCGTCGACGTGCACGTACACGTCCGTGTCGGCGGCGCGCAGCGTCGCCAGGCCCGCGGCGGTCGCGACGGGGTTCCCCGACAGCGTGCCCGCCTGGTAGACGGGCCCGCGCGGCGCGAGCAGGTCCATGACCTCGGCGCGTCCGGCGACCGCGGCGACGGGCAGCCCGCCGCCGATCACCTTGCCGAAGGTCAGCAGGTCCGGCGCCCAGTCCTCGACCCGGCCCTCCAGCCCCCACCAGCCGGCGGGGCCCACGCGGAACCCGGTCATCACCTCGTCCTGCACGAGCAGCGCGCCGTGCCGGCGGGTGATCTCGCGCAGCGCCCTGTTGAAGCCGGGCAGCGGCGGCACGACGCCCATGTTCGCGGGCGCCGCCTCGGTGATCAGCGCGGCGATCCGGTCGCCGTGCTCGGCGAACGCGGCCTCGACCGCGGCCAGGTCGTTGTAGGGCAGCACGATCGTCTCGGCGGCCTGCGCCGCGGTGACGCCCGCGGAGCCGGGCATCCCGAACGTGGCCAGGCCCGAGCCGGCCTGCGCGAGCAGCGCGTCGACGTGGCCGTGGTAGCAGCCCGCGAACTTCACGACGAGGTCGCGGCCCGTCGCCCCGCGCGCCAGGCGCAGCGCGGTCATCACGGCCTCGGTGCCCGTCGAGACCAGGCGCACGCGCTCGGCCGCGGCCACCCGGGCACGGATCTCGTCGACGAGCTCGACCTCGGTCGTCGTCGGAGCGCCGAACCCGAGGCCACGGGCGGCCGCCTCCTGCACGGCCGCGACGACCGCGGGGTGCGCGTGGCCCAGGAGCGCCGGGCCCCAGGACCCGACCAGGTCGACGTACTCGCGCCCGTCGACGTCACGGACGAAGGGTCCCTGCGCCGAGGCGATGAACCGGGGTGTGCCGCCGACCGCGCCGAACGCGCGCACCGGGGAGTTCACCCCGCCGGGGATGACCTCCTCCGCGTGCGCGAACGCCGCGGCGCTCGTCGACGACCAGGTCGTCGCGTCGGTCTCGGTCTGCGTCATCGTCGCTCCTCCACGAGCCATGCGGCCAGCTCGGTGGCCCAGTAGGTCAGCACAACATCGGCACCTGCACGTCGGATGCTGAGGACCGACTCGGTGACTGCACCCCGTCGGTCGATCCACCCCTGTGCGGCGGCGGCCTCGATCATGGCGTACTCACCGGACACCTGGTAGGCGAACACGGGCACGGACGACGTCGCGGCGACGTCCGCGAGCACGTCCAGGTACGACATCGCGGGCTTCACCATGACCACGTCCGCACCCTCGGCCACGTCCGCCGCGACCTCGCGGGCGGCCTCCCGCCGGTTCGCCGGGTCCATCTGGTACGTGCGCCGGTCGCCGTGCAGCTGCGACTCGACGGCCTCGCGGAACGGCCCGTAGAACGCCGACGCGTACTTCGCGGCGTAGGCGAGCAGCGCCACGTCGGTGCGCCCGGCGGCGTCCAGGGCGTCGCGCGTCGCGGCGACCTGCCCGTCCATCATGCCGCTGAGGCCGATCAGGTGGGCGCCAGCGTCGGCCTGCGCGAGGGCCATCGACGCGTACCGCTCGAGCGTCGCGTCGTTGTCGACCGCGCCGTGCGGGGTCAGCACGCCGCAGTGGCCGTGGTCGGTGAACTCGTCGAGGCACAGGTCGGCCTGCACGACGAGGGCGTCGCCCACCTCGGCGACCACGTCGGCGATCGCGACGTTGAGGACACCGTCGGGCGCGTCGGCCTGCGACCCGGTCGCGTCACGGTGCTCGGGCACGCCGAACAGCATGATCCCGCCGACGCCGGCCTGCGCGGCCTGCGCCGCGGCGCGCCGCAACGAGTCGCGGGTGTGCTGCAGCACGCCGGGCATGGACGACAGGGGACGCGGCTCGGTCAGGCCCTCGCGGACGAAGACGGGCAGCACGAGGTCGGCGGGGTCGACGCGGGTCTGCGCGACGAGCCGGCGCATCGCCGGGGACGTGCGCAGCCGGCGCAGCCGCGTGCGGCCCGGGACGGGCACGGGCCCGACCGGCACGGGGCCTGGGGCGTGGGTCACGGGTGCTCCTCGGAGGGGGTGGCGACGGAGACGAGCGCCGTGACGAGGCCCGCGAGCGACTGCTCGCGGGCGACGGCGTCGACGCGCAGCCCGCTGCGGCGGGCCTGGACGGCGGTGCTGGGGCCGATGACGACCACGAGGGTGCTGGCCGGCGGCGGGCCGAGGTGGTCCACGAGCGAGCGCACGCTCGACGCGGACGTCAGCAGCACGGCGCGGATCGTGCCGTCGGCCCACGCCGCGGCGACGTCGGCCGACGGCGGCTCGGCGGGCACCGTGCGGTAGGCCACGACGTCGTCGACCTGCCAGCCCGCGGCCGTCAGGCCGTCGGTGAGCGTGGGTGCGGCCAGGTCGCCGCGGGGGACGAGGACCCGGCCCGTGGTCGGAGTCGGCGCGGCGGGCCACGGTCCGCGGGTGAACGCGGCCCCTTCGGGCGGCTCCGGCGCGCGGGCGGTGCCGGGGGCGGGGAACGCCGCGACGAGGTCGGCGGCGGTCGACCGCACGGGCGGCACGAGCGTCACCGGGACGTCGAGGGCCTCCAGCGCGCGCCGCGTGCCGGGGCCCACCGCGGCCACCTGGGCGCCGCCGCGCCGCACGATCGCGGCCAGGGGCTCGTCCGCGTGGGCCGCGCGCTGCGCGAGCACCGCGACGGCGGCCTGGCTGGTCACGGCCAGCCACTCGTACCAGCCGGCGCCGAGGGCGAGCAGCGCGTCGTCCAGCGGCGTCGGGTCCTGCGCGGGCACCGTCCGCACCAGCGGCACGACGACGGGCACGGCCCCGACGGCCCCGAGCGCCACGACGGCAGGGCTGGCGGCCCCCCACCCGGCTCCCGCGCCGGCGGGCTCCGCGCCCGTGGTGCCGACCGGGCCCTCGGGCGCGGTCCGGGCGGTCGGGGCGTGAGCCACGTCCCCCTCGGCGGACGCCGGTGCGGGGGCGGACGCGGGGGTGGGGTGGGGGGTGAGGGCGTCGGCAGGGGGTTGCGGGACCAGGACGTGCCAGCCGGCGAGGGGGGCCGTCGGGGGCGTCACGACGACGCCCCGAGGGGGGCCAGGTCCGCGGCGCCGTCGTCGACGAGCTGCTGCGCGAGCGCGACCCCGAGGGCGTGCGCGGCCGAGTCGTCCGGTGCCGGGCCGGACGTGCTGCGACGCAGGACGCGTGTGCCGTCGGTCGCGCAGACCACGGCGTCCAGCACGAGCGTGCCGGCGTCGTCGAACCGGCCCCAGGCGCCGACGGGGGCCGCGCAGCCGGCCTCGAGGCGGGCGAGCACCGCGCGCTCGGCGACGACCGCGCGGCGGGTGGGGGCGTGGTCGAGCGTGCGCAGGGCCTGCGCGAGCGGGCTCGCGGCGTCCGCGTCGGCGGTGCGGACCTCGACGGCGAGGGCGCCCTGCCCCGGCGCGGGGGCCAGCAGGTCGGGGTCGAAGAGCTGGGTGACGGCGTCGAGCCGGCCGAGCCGGCCCAGCCCCGCGGCCGCGAGGACGACCGCGTCGAGGTCGCCGCGCGGGCCCGCGGCGGCCGCTCCCGCGTCCGGGGCGGGCGGGGCGTCGGACGCGGGCGTGACGACGAGCCCGCGCACCCGGCGCAGCCGCGTCTCGACGTTGCCGCGGACGTCGACCACGTCGAGGTCGGGCCGGGCGGCCCGCAGCTGTGCGGCCCGGCGCGGGGAGCCGGTGCCGACGCGGGCACCCGGCGGCAGCGTGGCGAGCGTGAGCCCGTCGCGCGCGCACAGCGCGTCCCGGGGGTCGGCGCGCGGGGGGACGGCGGCGACGGTCAGGCCGGGGGCGGGCTGCGTGGGCAGGTCCTTGAGGGAGTGCACGGCGACGTCGCAGCGGCCGGCCAGCAGCGCGTCGCGCAGCGCGGTGACGAAGACGCCGGTGCCGCCGAGGCTCGCGAGGGGCGCGGCGACGCGGTCGCCCTCGGTGCGCACGCGCACGGTCTCGACGTCGAGGTCGGCCAGCGCCGCGAGGGCGTCGGCGACGTGGCCGGTCTGCGTGAGGGCGAGGGTGCTCGCACGCGTGCCGACGCGGACGGTCTGGGGCATGGGGCCCAGTCTCTCCCGTCGCGCAGGATGGCGAAAATCCGACGTCCTGACGCGGTGTCAGGAAAGGCGCGGGCGCCGCCGCCGACGGGCGAACTGACAATCGGTCAGAAAAGCGTGCGCGCTGCGCGGGGCCCGTCCGGGAGAAATGTGATCCACGCCATTGTGCGCGTCATTCCGCGGCGGCGTCGACCGCTGCCGGCGCGAGCACCGACGCGGCCGCCGTGCGCGCGTCCGGCACCACCGACGCGAGCCCGTTGCCCGCCACCCACGCGCCGCACACCGCGACGCCCGGCATCGCGGACACCGCCGCGCGCACACGCGCCACGGCCCTCTGGTGCGCGGCGCTCGGCCGGGGCAGGGACTGGGTCCACCGCACCACCGCGTGCGCACGCAGGGCCTCGACGGGGATCGCCACCCCCAGCAGCCGCGACGCGTCGTGCAGCGCGGTCCGCACGGCGTCGGGCAGCGCGGCGTCCGTCGCGGTTGCTGACGGCGCGGGTGCGGACGACGACGCCGCGGGGGAGGACGGCGCCGGCACAGGGTCGCCGGCCCGGCCGTACGAGAGGCGGACCACGTGCCGGCCCGGCCCCGCGGCCTGCGCCAGCCACGCCCACTTGGCGGTCGCGTGCGTCAGCGCCTTGGCGCCCACGTCGTCCGCACCCGGGCCCACCAGCACCCCGGTGCCGCGCGGCGCCGCGTCCAGCGCGGGCAGGTCCAGCACCAGCGTGACCAGGCTCACCGGCATCCCGTCGTCGGTGACGACGCCGGCGAGGTCCTGCCCGTCGAGCCCGTCGAGCAGCCCGGGCACGGGTGCGGCGAGCACGAGGCGTGCCGTCCGCACGGACCGGTCGCCGCCCGGTGCGCCACCGGTGCGCGTGCTCTCCAGCCGCACCCGCAGCACGCCGTCGCCCTCGCGGCTCACGGCCGCGGCCCGGGTGCGCGGCAGCACCACCCCGCCGTGCGCGGTCACCTGCGTGACCAGCGCGTCCACCACCCGGTGCATGCCGCCGCGCAGCCCCTGCACGGCCGCACCCGCGGGGGCCCCCGCGCGCAGCGAGCCCACCGCACGGGCCAGGGAGCCGCGGCTGCGCGCCATCGCCGCGGTCAGGCCCGGGGCGGCGGAGTCGACCGTGACGTCGTCCGGGTCGGCGGCGTGCACCCCGCCGACCACCGGGTGCACGAGGCGGTCCACGACCGCGGACCCCATGCGGGCCCGCACCAGCGCCCCGAGGGTCGGTGCACCCGCGCCGACCCGTGCGGGCAGCACGAGGTCCAGGCACGCCCGCAGCGACGCGGCCAGGCCCAGCGTGCGCCGCACGTCCGGCGCCCACGGGCGGGCCGGCACGCCCAGCAGGCCGGTCCGCGGCAGCGGTCCGTCACGGTCCGTCAGGTGCACCCACGAGCCCCGCGGCTCGGGGGCGACCACGTCGTCCGCGAGCCCCAGCTCGTCGAGCAGGGGCGCGACGGTACCGCCCCGGGTCGCGTACGACTCCGCGCCGGCGTCCAGCCGCAGGCCGTCGACCACGTGTGCGCGCACCGCGCCCCCGGGGGCGTCCCGCGCGTCGAGCACCAGCGTGCGCAGCCCGGCGCGCGCGAGGTCTCGGGCCGCGACGAGCCCGCCGACGCCGGCGCCCACGACGACCGCGTCCCAGGTGGCGTCGACGACCGCCTCCGACCCGTCCGCGCCCACGGTCGCGCTCAGAGCTCGTGCGCGAGCGCCACGAGGCGGGTCAGCACGTCGGGGTCGGTCTCGGGCGGCACGCCGTGCCCGAGGTTCAGCACGTGCGAGGGCGCCGACCGGCCCCGCTCGAGGATGTCGCGCACGTGCGCCTCCAGCACCGGCCAGGGCGCGCCGAGCAGCGCGGGGTCCACGTTGCCCTGCAGCGGCGTCGCACCGCCCAGGCGTGCGGACGCCTCGTCCAGCGGCACGCGGTAGTCGACGCCCACGACGTCCGCACCGGCGTCGCGCATCGCCACCAGCAGCTCGCCGGTGCCCACACCGAAGTGCACGACCGGCACGCCCAGGGCGCGCACCCCGGCCAGGACCTGCGACGACGCGGGCGCGCAGCCGCGCACGTAGTCGGCCTTCGAGAGCGCCCCGGCCCACGAGTCGAACAGCTGCGCCGCGCTCGCGCCCGCGCGGACCTGCGCCCGGAGGAACGCGCCGCTGACCTCGGCGGTCCACGCCATGAGCGCGTCCCAGGCCGCGGGGTCGGCATGCATGAGGCGGCGGGCGGCGAGGTGGTCGCGCGACGGGCCGCCCTCGACGAGGTACGCGGCCAGCGTGAACGGCGCCCCGGCGAACCCGATCAGGGGGGTGCTGCCGAGGGCCGCGACGGTCCGTGCCACGCCCGCTGCGACGGGTGCGAGCCGCTCGTCGTCGAGCGGGCCGAGGTCGCGCAGGCGCTGCACGTCGTCGAGCGTGCGCACGGGCGTGCCGAACACGGGGCCGACGCCGGGCTTGATGTCGACGTCCACGCCCACCAGCCGCAGGGGCACGACGATGTCGGAGAAGAAGATCGCCGCGTCCACGTCGTGACGGCGCACGGGCTGCAGCGTGATCTCGGACGCCAGCTCCGGGTCGAGGCACGAGTCGAGCATCGCGACCCCCGCGCGCGAGGCCCGGTACTCCGGCAGCGACCGGCCCGCCTGTCGCATGAACCACACCGGCTGGCGGTCCGGACGGGTGCCGGAATAGGCCGTCACCAGTGCTGAGGCGGAAGTGCGGCCGTCGACGAGCGGGTGCTGGGCGGGAAGCGTCACCGGACGATTGTGCCGGACATTTCCAGGGATGATTCAATCGGCCCCGTGGTGCTGCTGTCCCTCGTCGCCAGCCATCACGATCTCGACCTGACGGTGCTGGAGCGTCTGCAGACGGACGTGCACGCCGTCGGCCGTGAGCTCGTGGGCGCGACCTCCCCCGTGGCCGGTGCCGTCGTCCTTGCGACGTGCAACCGGTTCGAGCTGTACCTGGACGTCGACGACGCCGACCGGGCCCCCCTCGCGCGGGCCGCCGTGGCCGAGGCGATCGCGTCGCGCTCGGGGTACGCGCCGGACGAGGTCGGCGGGCACCTGCACCCCCTGCTGGGCACCGACGTCAGCGCGCACCTGTTCTCCGTCGCGTCGGGGCTCGAGTCGATGGTCGTGGGCGAGCGCGAGATCGCGGGCCAGGTGCGGCGCGCCCTGACCACCGCCCGGCGGGACGGCACAACGACGTCCGCGCTCGAGGCGCTCTTCCAGGCGGCGTCGCGCGCCTCCCGCGCGGTCGAGACCGGGACGGGCCTCGGTGGCACCGGGCGCTCGGTCGTCGGCGTCGCGCTCGACCTCGCCGAGCGCACCCTGCCGTCGCGCGACGGCCGTCCCGACTGGTGCGGCACCCGCACCGTGCTCATCGGCACCGGCTCCTACGCCGGCGCGAGCCTGGCCGCGCTGCGGGCCCGCGGCGTGCAGGACGTGCTCGTGCACTCCCCGAGCGGCCGGGCCGCGGCCTTCGCCAGCGCGCGCGGCGCCCGGGCGCTGCCCTCCGGCGACGACCTGCTGGCCGAGGTCGCCCGGGCCGACCTGGTGGTCGCGTGCAGCGGGGCGGCCGGGGCCGTGCTCGGCGTGGAGGCGCTCGCCGCCGCGCGGCCGGCCGGTGCGCAGCCGCTGACCGTGGTCGACCTGGCGCTGCGGCACGACGTGGACCCCGGGGTGCGGACCCTGCCGGGCGTCGCCCTCGTCTCGCTGCAGACGGTCGCCGACCACGCCCCGGCCGAGCACGCCGCCCTGGAGCATGCGCGCGAGCTCGTCGACGCCGCGGCGCGGGACTTCGAGGCGGACCGGCGCGTGCGCGAGTGGAACCCTGCGGTCGTCGCCGAGCGGGCCCGGGTGCTCGGGGCGCTCGAGCGGTCGTTGGCCGCGGTGCCCGACGAGGTCCGCGACGAGCGGGTGGAGCGGTCGTTGCGGCGCCGCACGCGGACCGCGCTGCACGCGCCCACCGTGGCCGCGCGCGAGGCCGCTCGCGCCGGCGACGCGGCCGCCTACGCGCAGGCCCTGGCGGCCCTCGCGGCGGTCGAGCACCCCCCGGTCCCCGCCTCCGCCTGACTCCTCGGTCCGACGCCCACCGCCCGACCCCCGGTCGCGGCCGCGAGGGCCACGGGAGGTCGTCCGGACGCGGGTGCGATCGAGCGGCACCCGGTCGAGCGATGTCCGATCGTGCCCGCTTCGTCCCGCATCGTGAGACGGGGGCCTGCTTCCGACCGTCGGGCCGTGACGCACGAAGGCCCCCGCCGGACGGCGGGGGCCTTCGCACTGCTCTGACGGGCGCACCGGGCCTGGTCGGGGGGGAGGACCAGGCCCGGTGCGGTCCGTGGGGGCCACGCTCGTGCAGCGTGTCCCGTTCCCCGGCGGTGATCACCGGGGCCTCGAGCTAGTTCATGGGGTCGGGCTCACGAGTGGGCCCAGTACTGCTGCTGCTGCTCTGCGGCGGCCGGTCCAGGGGTCCAGGTGTGCGGGACGACCTGGTTGGTCTGGATGTCCGTCAGCTCAGCAGCGTAGACGATCGCCTCGTACACGCCAGCCTCGATGCGCTCGAGGTGCAGACGCTCCGCACGCTCGATGTCGTCACCGAGGTGCGAGATGCGCGCGACGACGTACCGCTGAGCATCCTGCCACTGATCGACGACGCGCACGGACAAACCGTTCCACCGGGCCGTCAGGTCGAGCTCGAAGAGCTCGCTGACGTCCTCACGGGCGACGCGACGGAACCAGCGGCCCGAGGGCGACTGCTGGAACCCCGTCTCCGCGAGCGGCGGGTTGGCGAGCGCGAGCACCACGGTCCGACCGCCGTCGACGACGTCCGCCTCGAGGTACGCACCGTGCCACTTGGCCACGGGGCCCACGCAGCGCGACAGCGACGCGAGCGACGGGCGCGGGGCCCCCAGCTGCGTCACGGTCCACCCGGAGCCGACGTCGCCGTAGCGGGCCAGCAGCGTGGAGGAGCCGTCGTCGAAGACGCGGATGAGCTCGGCGCCCGGGGGGATGCGCGAGTGGCGCAACCACCACAGGGGCACGATGTACCCGGGCACGTCGCGGTACTGCAGCTGCGGCGACGACTCGAACCGCAGGATGTCGATGTACCGGTCGTAGGGGCTGAAGGGCGAGCCCGGGTAGCCCAGGCCGTGCACCTCGAAGAGCTGGGCCGGCGTGGTGGCGAACGCGACGTCCTCTGCACGGACCACGTAGCCGGCGATGCGGTCGTGACCCTGCGTGAGGTGCGCGTGCGTCAGCGACGGCGTGATCGCTTTCTGCATCAACGTCACAGGGGGTTCCTTGCCGTATCGGATGAAGGGGAGGATTCCGACGGACAGGACGATTCTTACCCCCAGCCGGGCGGCTGTCCAGGTCTCGCGGCCAGTCATCCGTGACCGGTCCCACCTGCGGGCGCACGGTTGAGCCGAACGGGTGAATCCGTGCCCCTGTCAGGGGCCGCGAGACCGGGCGAACCGGACGCTCAGCCGTCCAGACGGGTGACCAGCTCGGCCGCCAGGCCCACGTAGGTCGCCGGTGTCATGGCGGCCAGCCGCTCGGCGACGTCCCCCGGGAGGCCCAGTCCCGCCACGAACGAGCGCATCTCGTCCCCCGTCAGACGGTGCCCGCGCGTCAGCTCCTTGAGCCTCTCGTACGGGTTCTCCATGCCTGTGACCCCCGCGACGGACGCCGCGCGCATCGCCGACTGCACCGCCTCGCCCAGCACCTCCCAGTTCTGGTCGAGCTCGCGTGCCAGCAGGGCCTCGTCGACGGACAGCGCGCGCAGGCCGCGGCGGACGTTGTCGATCGCCAGCAGCGAGTGCCCGAACGCGGGGCCGATGTTGCGCTGGGTCGTGGAGTCCGTCAGGTCGCGCTGCAGTCGGCTCGTCACGAGCGTCGCGCCGAGCGTGTCGAGCAGCGCGCACGACACCTCGAGGTTCGCCTCCGCGTTCTCGAAGCGGATCGGGTTGACCTTGTGCGGCATCGTCGAGCTGCCCGTGGCCCCCGCGACGGGGATCTGCGTGAAGACCCCGCGCGAGATGTACGTCCACACGTCGGTCGCCAGGTTGTGCAGGACCCGGTTGTAGCGGGCGACGTCCGCGTAGAGCTCCGCCTGCCAGTCGTGCGACTCGATCTGCGTGGTCAGCGGGTTCCACACCAGGCCCAGGTGCTCGACGAACGTCCGCGAGACCTCCGGCCAGTCCGCGTCCGGCACGGCCGCGACGTGCGCGCCGTACGTGCCCGTGGCGCCGTTGAGCTTGCCCAGCACCTCGTCGGACGCGATGCGGCGCAGCTGGCGGCGCAGGCGGTGCGCCAGCACGGCCAGCTCCTTGCCCAGCGTGGTGGGCGTGGCCGGCTGCCCGTGCGTGAGGGCGAGCATCGGCACCTGCGCGTGCTCGCGCGCGAGGTCCGCGACGTCGTCGGCCAGCGCGGCCGCCGCCGGCAGCCACACCTCGTGCACCGCCCCGCGGACCATGAGCGCGTACGACAGGTTGTTGACGTCCTCGCTCGTGAGCGCGAAGTGCACGAGCTCGGCGACCTGCGGCAGCACCGTGCCGGCGCGCAGCGCCTCGGGGGCGGCGGCGATCCGGCGCTTGAGGAAGTACTCGACGGCCTTCACGTCGTGCACGGTCGTGCGCTCGATCTCGGCCAGCTCGGCGATCTCGTCGGCGCCGAAGGACGCGACGACGCCCCGCAGGTACGCCACCTCGTCGTCGGCGAGCACGGGTGCACCCGGCACCACCTGGTGCGTGGTCAGGTGCACCACCCACTCGACCTCGACCGCGAGCCGGGCGCGGTTGAGCGCCGCCTCGGAGAGGTGGTCGACGAGCGGGGCGACGGTGCCCCGGTAGCGGCCGTCGAGCGGGCCGAGGGCGATCGACGGGCTGACGTCGGCGAGCCGGACGCGCTCGGCGGGCAGCGGCGACGGGGTGCGGGCGGGGTCGGGCGTGGCCATGCCCCGATCCTCCCAGAGGGTGACGGGCGCGCGGCGCCGTGTCCGAGGTCGGCCGCCCGGCGGTCACCGCCCCGTCGTCGAGAAGTGCTGGTAGTCCTTCGGCGACGACCAGTGCCCGCCCCACGCCCACCCGTGCTCCGCGAACGCCCGGACCACGGCGTCGCCGTCGTGCACCACGCCGGGCGCGTCGGGCCGGTCGACGAAGGCCGCGCCCGCCGGCGGCAGGACCGTCCCGCCCCGCACGTAGGGGTTCTCGACGGGGTTCACGTCGACCGCCCGCCCGTACGCGTGCTCCGACCAGCCGCTCCCGCCCGTCACGGCCCGGCAGTTGAACGCGGAGGTGTTGTCCGCCGCCATCGACGCGTCGTCGTCGGCACCGAAGTCGTCGACGAGCCGCACCGACGTCAGCGGGAGCCGGGCGTCGAAGAGCGTGCGGAACACCTCGACGAGCCCGTCGGCGACGTCGGCGTGCACCACGAGCTCGCCGGTGACGACGGCGCCCGCCATGTCGTGGTGGCGGACCGTGACGTGGCGCAGGTCCTCCAGCGGGACCGGGCACCCGGGACGCCACGAGGCGTGCATGCGCGCGGCCAGCTCGGGGGTGATCGGCCCGACCGACGCCTCGAACGCAGGAGGCTCCGGGCTGGGGCTGGGGCTGGGGCTGGACGCCGCGGTCGGGACGGGTGGCGGGTGCGTGCGCGTCGTGGTCGGACCGGCGCCCCGGCCCGCGGTGGCCGGGGCACCGGTCGTCGGCCCCGGTGGCGCGGCGTCGCCGGGCGGCACGGCGCACCCCGCCGCCGGCCCGAGGGCGAGCGTCGTGACGAGGAGCAGGCGCCACACCCGTGCGCGTGGGACCGGGCGGGCCGTCGCCCCGACCCCGTGCGTCCCGCCGTCCCCGCCCACCGGACGAGCATCGTCGCGCCGGGCGGCCCGCGCCAGCGCGCCGGACCGCCACCGTGCCGGACCGCCACCGTGCCGGCCCCGCCGCCGCGCCCGCGCGGCTAGCCTGACGCGGACGACGACCAGGGGGTGCAGTGACGACGACGCGCACGGGCGCCGCGGTCCCCGCCGCCCTGGCCGGCGGGCTCGTCGTCCTCGCCGTCCTCGGCGCCGCGCTGGCGGGACCGCTCGACCTGCGCACCGTCGACCGCGACGGCACGGGCCCCGACCTGCGGGCGACGGCACCGCCGGTCTCCCAGCCACCGCTGCCGACGAGCTCCGTGCAGGGCCTCCCGCAGGTGCCCGGCGCCACCGAGATCGCCCCGTGGATCCTCGTCGTCGTCGGACTCGTGGCCGTCGGGCTGCTCGGTGCCGCGCTGGTCGCGGTGCTGCGCCGGCTCGTCGAGAGCCGCGGCACGACCCCTCCGGAGGACGACCGCGCGCCCGTCGCGGGCGAGGACCCCGGCGGGCGCGTCGACGACGAGGCGCTCGCGGTGCTGCGCGAGGGCGTGCGCGCCGCGTCCCGCGAGCTGGACGACGACGTGCCGCCGGGCGACGCGGTCGTCGCGGCCTGGGTGGCCGTCGAGCGTGCGGCCGCCGCCACCGGCGTCGAGCGCGACCGCGCGCAGACCGCCACCGAGCTGGCGCTGGCGGTGCTGGGCGCGACGCGTGCCGACCCGGGGGCGACCCGCGAGCTGCTGGGGCTGTACCTGGCGGCGCGGTACGGCGCGGAGCCGGTGTCCGTGCCGGACGTGGCCCGGGCTCGCGCGCTGCTCGCGGTCGTCGCGCACGGGCTCGCCGCCCGGCAGGACGCGCGGGCGCCGGGCGGTCCCGACGTGGCTCCTCCCGACGTGCCGCGCGCCGACGTGCCGCGCGCCGGTGCGCCGCGGACCGACGACGGGCCGCTGCCGTGAGCCCCGCCGCCGTGCTGCGGGCGGTCGGCGCGCGCGTGTGGCGCCCGACGGTCGCGGCCGTGCTCGTCGGCGGGCTGTCGACGGTCGCCGGCATGGCGGTCGGTGCGGCCGTGGTGCTCGCGGCGGGTGCGGCGGCGCTCGTCGTCGTGGCCGAGCACCTCGACCTGCGCACCGAGCCCGCGCCCGAGCGGCACCGCGCGACCCGTCGCGACGGCAGCCGCGGCGAGGTGCTGGACCTCGCGTGGTCGATGGTCGGCCGCGACGGACGGGCGGGGGAGCGCTCGCTGCGCCGCCTGCGCGCGGCCGCCGCCCGCCGCCTGGCCCGGCACGGCCTGGACCTCGCCGACGCCGCGGACGCAGAGGCCGTCCGCGCCCTCGTCGGGCCCCGTGCCCACGCGACGCTGACCCGCACGACCCACCCGCTGCCGTCGCTCGGCGACCTGCAGCACACGCTGACGGTCCTCGAGGGCCTCGGCACCGACCGCCGGACCACCGGCACCGCGAGGAGCTCATGACCACCGCAGCCGACGCCGGCCCCCTGACCGTCCGTGAGGTCGCCGTGCGCGGCCAGGCCGTGCTCGACGAGGTCGCGACGGCCGTCGTCGGCATGGCCGGGCCCGTGCGCCTGGCGCTGGCCGCCGTCCTCGCCGGGGGCCACGTGCTGTTCGAGGACGTGCCGGGCCTGGGCAAGACCCTCGCGGCGCGCAGCCTGGCGACCGCGCTGGGCCTGGACTTCAGCCGTATCCAGTGCACGCCCGACCTGCTGCCGTCGGACGTCACCGGCTCGAGCGTCTACGACCCTGCGACGTCCGCGTTCACGTTCCGCCCCGGACCGGTGTTCACGGGCCTGCTGCTGGCCGACGAGATCAACCGCACCGCCCCCAAGACGCAGTCGGCGCTGCTCGAGGCGATGGCCGAGCGGCAGGTCAGCGTCGACGGCACCACGCACGCGCTGCCGGCCCCGTTCCACGTCGTCGCCACGTCCAACCCCGTGGAGTACGAGGGCACGTACCCGCTGCCGGAGGCGCAGCTCGACCGCTTCATGGTGCGGCTCGCCGTCGGGTACCCGGACCGTGCCGCGGAGGTCGACGTGCTCGCGCGCCGCCTCGGCCGCCGCCAGGAGGGCGCCACCGTGCGGCGGGTCGTCGACGCGGCGACCCTGCTGCGCATGCAGGCTGGCGTCGAGGACGTCGCGGTCGACGACGACGTCCTCGCCTACTGCGTGGACCTGGCTGCCGCGACCCGGGCGCACCGGGCCGTCGAGGTCGGGGCGTCGCCGCGCGGGTCGCAGGCGCTCGTGCTCGTCGCCCGCGGCCTGGCGGTGCTCGACGGGCGCGCGTACGTGACGCCGGAGGACGTCAAGGCGGTGGCCGTCGCGGCGCTCGCGCACCGGCTGTCGCTGACCCCGCAGGCGTGGGCGGCGGGCCTGGCGCCGCAGTCCGTCGTCGAGGAGGTCCTCACCCAGGTGCCGGGCCCGACCACCGCCCGGCGCGGATGACGGCCCCCGGGCAGGGTGCGGCCGGGCACCGTCCCGCCGTCGACGCGACGCCCTGGGCGCCGACCCTCGCGGTCACCACAGGTGCCGCCGCGGCGGTGCTCGTGCTGGTGCTGGCCGTGCTCGCCGGCCGCGGCGACGTCGCCGTCGCCGTCGCCGCACCGCTGCTCACCGCCGTCGTCGTGCGGCACCGCCGACCCACCGGGACGGTGCGGGCCTGGTTCGCCGGCCCGGCCGACGAGGTCGGCGACGACGGGCGCGACCTCATGACGCCCGACGGCACCCTGCGCGCCGCGCTCTGGCTCGACGCCCCCGCCGGCGCCACCGCCACGCACGTGGCCCTCACCCGGCAGGGCCGCGCCGTCGCCGACGCCCTCGTGCACGTCGACGGCACCCGACGCCTGCCCGTCACCACCCGCACCGTGCGCACCGGCCCGCAGGAGGTCGCCACGGCGGTCGTCCAGGGCGTCGGCCCCGGCGCCGCGTCCGTCGCCGAGCCGGCCGACGCCGTCGACCGCCGCACCGTCGTGCTGCCCCGGGCCGCGCCACTGCGCGAGGTGCCCCTGCCGCCCCGGCTGCGCGGCACCACCGGCGCCCACCCCGCCCGCCGCCCCGGCGAGGGTGGCGACCTGCGCGACGTGCACCCCTGGGGCCCCGGCGACCGGCTGCGCCGGATCGACTGGCGCGTCACCGCCCGCCGCTCGCCCGACCTGCGCGAGCTCTACGTCCGCCGCGAGCACACCCTCGCCGAGGCCGTCGTCGTCCTCGTCGTCGACTCCCGCGACGACGTCGGCCCCGACCCCCGCACGTGGCGCGGCCCCTTCCCGCCCGACCCGGCCGACGCGACGTCCCTCGACCGCGCCCGCGAGGCCGCCGCGACCCTGGCCCGCGCGTTCCTCGACCAGGGCGACCGTGTCGGCCTCGACGACCTCGGCGTGCGCCGCCGCCCTCTGCCGCCCGGCGGCGGGCGCCGCCAGCTCCAGCGCGTGCGGCACGCGCTGGCCCGCACCCACCCCGCCGGCGACCCGCCCGTGCGCGTCCGCGCGCCGCGGCTGCCGTCGGGTGCGCTCGCGGTCGTGTTCTCCACGTTCCTCGACGACGAGGCCGCCGCCGTCGCGACGCAGTGGCGCGCCGCGGGGCACCGGGTCGTCGCGGTCGACGTGCTGCCCGCGCTGCGCAGCGCGGACCTCTCGTCCCGCGAGCGGCTGGCCGTGCGCCTGGTGACGCTCACGCGCGAGGACCGGGTCGCCGAGCTCGCGGACCAGGGCGTCGAGGTGGTCGCGTGGCGCGACGACCCGGCCGTCGCGCTGCAGGTGCTCGCCCGGCGCGGCCGCCGGCACGCCGGGGCGGGGGTCGTGTGAGCCGCGTCCCGCTGCCCGGTGCCGCCCGGGAGCCGGAGGTCGAGATCGCGACCGGACCGGCCGTCCCCGCCCTGGTGCTGCGTGCGGCCGTGGCGCTGCTCGGTGCCGCGGTCCTGGTCCTGGCCGCCCTCGCACCCGGAGGACCGGTGGCTCCGGGTGCCGTGCCGGTGCTCGCCGTGCTCGGCGCCGCCCCCGCGCTGCGCCCCCGCGCGGGGGTGGCCGCGCTCGTCGTCGTCGGTGCGGGCGTCGCGCTGCTCGCGGCCGACCCGCTGGGTGGCTGGCACCTGGCCGCACTGGTGCTGGCCGTGCACCTGCTGCTGTGGCTGGCAGCGGTCGCCGCGCGCACCACCCGCCGCACCCGGGTCGAGGTGGCCGTGCTGCGCGCCGACCTCCCGCTCGTCGCCGGGCTGCAGGCCGCCGCGCAGGTGCTCGCGCTGGCCGTCGGCGTCCTCGCCGGGGCGACCGCCGGCGGCGACGCGTGGCGCCTGCTCGGCCTCGCCGCCGCGGTCGGCGTCACGGGCGTCGCCCTGCGCCGCCCCGCCCAGCCCTGGTGGCGCAGCCTGCCCGAGGGGGAACGATGACGGCCCGCAGACGGCGAGCGCACGATGACGGACGTCCCGGTCGCGCTCTGCCGGCGCCAGGACGACCGGGGCACGGATCGGTGGCAGAGCGCCCCGGCCGGGCGCGAGGGCTGGCGGGGCTGCCCAGCCCGTCCTCCGCCGTCATCGTCTGGGTCGTCGGGATGCTCGACGACCGGCGCCGCGCCGGGGCGGGCTACGCGGTCTGGGCGTCGCACTGGTCGGACGCGCCGGTGCGGGGGTACGCGCGGACGCACGCGTTCGAGACCGCGATGCTGTGGAGCGTCGCGGCCGGCCCCGCTCTGGTGGCGGTCTCTCTGATCGCGCTCGTGGCAGACCTCGTCCTGCCCTGGGACGTGCTGAGCCGGGCCGCCGGGGCCGCCGTCCTCTTCGTCCTGGGGCAGGTGGTCCTGCGGTGGGTCCTCTGGGCGTGGACGGGGCCACGGTCGACGTCGCGGACGGTCACGCGGCTGGCCACCGGGCTGCTGTCGGACGTCCTTGTCCTGGCGGTCGCGATCGCCGTCGAGGTGGCCGCCCGGCGGGCGGGGTGGTGAGGGCCTCGATGGGGGCCTGCGGCGAGCCGTCCACAGCCCGGGCGTCCTGACCTGCGGGGACGCGGGCCCGGGTGGGCGGCGGACGGGCCGTCGCGGGGCCGCCTAGCGTCCCGGTCCCATGACCTTCGCCCTCGTCGGCCACCACGTCGACGCCGCCCGCCAGGAGATCGCGTCGGCCGCCGCTGTGCTGGGCGGGCTCGGGGACCTGTGGTGGACGGGGCCTGCGGCGACGGCGTTCGCCGACCGGCGGGCGGAGGTCGCGGCGGCGCTCGTGCGCACGGCCCGGTCGCTCGACGACGTCGACGCGGCCTCGCGGACCGCGCGGACTGAGGCGCTGTGCGTCGCGCCGGGAACGGGTGCAGGGTGGGCGCCCGCGCCGCCCGTGCTCGCCCCCGCGTCCTCGGCCTGGCCGCCCGCGCCGGCGGCCCCCTGGTGAGCGTCGACCACGGTACGCAGGTCCGCATCGACGCCGGCGGCACCCGGGTCGTCGACACCGACGCCCTCGCCGCCGCGGCCGCCGCGCTGCGGGGCGCGGCGCGGCACCTGGACGCGGCGCACGCGGACCTGGGGGCGGCGCTGGCGGCCGCGCAGGGCGTGGCAGGGGACTCGCCGTCGGGCCCGGCGCTCGTGACGGCGGTGCAGCAGGCCCGGTCGGGGCCGGTGGCGCCGTGGTGGGTCGCGCAGGACGTGCGTGACCTCGCTGACCGGCTGCGGGACGCGGCGACGACGTACGACGGCGCGGAGACCGCCGCCGACGGGTTCGTGCGGGGCGCCGCCGCGGGTGCGGGGTGGGCGCTCGCGCTGGCGTCGCCGACGTGGCTGCTCGGCGTCGTGGGGGTGGGCGCCGGGGCGCTGGCCGTCGATGCGGGCGCCGTGCTGCTGGTGCGGTCCGTGCTGTGGCTGGCCGCGACCGGTGACCACGTGCAGGACCGGGTCGCGGGGCTGTCGGCGTCGGCGGCTGCGGCGCCGTTCGTGCAGCTCGTGGCCGGGGGGCTGCGGGCGTCGACGGGCGGGCTGGTGCCGTCGGCCGAGCCGGTGCCGGGGTTCGCCGGGCGGGTCGGGTCGCTGCTGCCCGTGCAGCCGACGCGGCTGGTGCCGCGGCTCGACCCGCCGCAGCTGCCCGCGCCGCGCGGGGTGGCGGACCTCGTCGCGGGCGTCGGGGTGTCCTACGGGCACGACGACGCGCCCGGTGCCGCGGCGACCCCGCCCGCGACGCTGACCATCCAGCGGCTCGACCACCCCGACGGCACGGTCGCGTGGGTCGTGACCGTGCCGGGCACCCAGGCGGCGGGGTTCTCGGGCGACCCGCTGACGCACAACGGCACCAACCTGCGGGCAGTCGCGGGGCTGCCGGACGCGATGTCGCAGTCGGTGCTGGCCGCCATGGCGACCGTCGGGGTCGGGGCGGACGAGCCGGTCGCGATCGTGGGGCACAGCCAGGGCGGGATGGTCGCCGCGAGCGTGGCGGCGACCGCGCTGGCGACCCGCACCTTCGACGTGCGGACGGTCGTGGCCGCGGGGTCGCCGGACGTCCCGGCGGCGCTGCCGGGACGCGTGCCGGTGGTGCGGCTGCAGCACGACACCGACCTGGTGCCGCTGCTCGACGGGCGGCGCGAGGTCGCCCCGGCGTCGAACGTGCTCAGCGTGACCCGCGACCTGCGGGCCGACGGCACCACGCCGACCGTCTCGGGCTCGCACGGCGTCACGGAGTACACGCGCACCGCGGCCGCGCTCGACGACGCGCTGGCCGGCGCCCCCGCCACGGACCCGCACCGGCGTGCGCTGGCCGCGGTGCTGGGCCCGGAGGGCACGACGTCGCGCACGTGGCAGCTCACGGCCGTCGTCGACGTGCCGGAGCCCGCCCCGTCCGGGGGACCGGCCGGACCCGGCCTCGGGGAGCCGGTGACGTTCCCGCCGCCCGCCCCGGTGCTCGGGCCGGTCGCGTCGCCGTTCGCCGACGTCAGTCGCGCGAGGTGACCGCCGAGAGGACGAAGCTCACCACCGCGACGATCAGGCCGCCGAGCACCGCGGTGCCGAAGTCCTCGATGCGCAGGCCCCACGACGTCTGCTCGGTGATCCACGCGGTGAGCATGAGCATCAGGGCGTTCACGACCAGCGTGAACAGGCCGAGCGTGAGGATGTACAGCGGGATCGACAGGACGTTGACGATCGGCTTGACGATCGCGTTCACCAGGCCGAACACGAGGGCGACGAGCAGGATCACCCCGATCTCGCCGCCCGTGGAGTCCCCGCCGATCACCGTCAGGCCGGGCAGGACGAGCGTCGCCAGCCAGATGGCGACACCGTTGATGAGGACGCGCACGACGAATCCCATGCCCCGATCCTGCCACTGCGCACGCCCCCGGCCCCCGGGGGACGGGCCGGCGGGCCGTCGCCGGTGCGGAGCGGTCCGCCTGGACGGGTGCGGACCGACCTCGCGCGAGCGGGCGCGAAGGCCCTCGGGATGTACATCGGGGGAGGCTAGGTGTACATTCGCGGCATGAGTAGCGTCAGCGTCACCGAAGCGCGCAGCAGGCTCCCGCAGCTCATCGACGAGGCGCGCACCGAGGCGGTCTTCCTCGAGCGGCGCGGAAAGCGCGAAGCCGTCGTGGTGAGCCCCGAGCAGTACGACCGGATGCTCGACGCGCTCGAAGAGGTCGAGGACATCGCTGCGTTCGACGCGGCGATGGACGAGGAGGGCCCCAACCTTCCCTGGGACCAGGTCAAGGCGGAGCTGGGCTGGGTGTGAGCCAGTATCGGATCGAGCTCCGCCCTGCGGCAGTCAAGGCCCTCCGGAAGATCGACCCGAAAGATGCCCGCAGGATCCAGGCGGCGATCGCGCTCCTGGCGCAGGACCCGCGGCCTCCCGGGGCCAAGGCGCTCCACGGCAGGCCCGGCCTTCGCGTCAGGGTCGGCGACTACCGGATCGTCTACAGCGTCCACGACGACGTCCTCCTCGTCGTCGTCGTGACGCTCGGGCATCGTCGGGACGTCTACTCGCGCTGAGCGGCCCCGCCCCCCAGGGCGGACGGTCCCGGAGGGGCGCGGGGACGGGTGGCATGCTGGCGCCGTGGCCCGCGTCCCCCTCCGCCCTGCCGTCGCCGACCTGCCCGCCTACGTCCCCGGTGCCCGGGTGCCCGTGGGGGCGGCGGCCTACAAGCTCTCGTCCAACGAGAACCCGTACCCGCCGCTGCCGTCGGTCGTCGCCGCGATCGCCGACGCCGCCGTCGACGTCAACCGGTACCCCGACATGTACGCCACCGAGCTCGTCGAGCAGGTCGCCGAGCGCCTCGGCGTGCCCGCCGCGGGCGTCGTCGCCGGCTGCGGGTCCGTCGCCGTGCTCGGGCACGTGCTCCAGGCGGTGTGCGGGGCCGGCGACGAGGTCGTCCTGCCGTGGCGCTCCTTCGAGGCGTACCCCATCGCGATCTCGCTGGTCGGCGCCACGGGCGTGCGCGTCCCGGTGCGCCCCGACGGGCGTCTCGACCTGGAGGCGATGGCCGACGCGATCACGCCCCGCACGCGCGCCGTGCTCGTCTGCACCCCCAACAACCCGACCGGCCCGGCCGTGCACGACGACGAGCTGCGCGCCTTCCTCGCCCGCGTGCCCGGCGACGTGCTCGTCGTGCTCGACGAGGCGTACGTCGAGTTCGTGCGCGACGCCGCGGCCCCCGACGCGCTCGCGGTGCACGCCGAGCACCCGAACACCGTGCTGCTGCGCACCTTCTCCAAGGCCTACGGCCTCGCGGGCCTGCGCGTCGGGTACGCGGTGGCCCGTCCGCGCCTGGCGGCGGGCATCCGCGCGGCGTCGACCCCGTTCGGTGTCTCGCACGTCGCGCAGCTGGCGGCGCTGGCGTCGCTGCGCGCCGAGGGCGAGCTGCTCACCCGCGTCGAGGCGATCGTCGCCGAGCGCTCGCGCATGCTCGACGGGCTGCGCGCGCAGGGCTGGACGGTGCCGGACTCGCAGGCCAACTTCGTGTGGCTCGCGCTCGGCGACCACGCGTCGTCGTTCGCGGAGCGCTGCGCGCGTGCCGGGGTGCTGGTGCGGCCGTTCGCCGGTGACGGCGTGCGCGTCTCCGTGGGCGAGAAGGAGGCGACCGACCTCTTCCTCGAGGTCGCCGCGGAGCACGCCCCGCGCTGACCGCGGAGCACGCCCCGCGCTGACTGCGGAGCACGCCCCGCGCTGGCGTCGGGGCGCGCCGTGCGCCGACGGTGCGGCCGCTGCGGATGTGGTGGCGGCCGGTCGGGGCCACGATGGCTGTCATGGAGGATCAGACCACCCAGGACTGGGCGTCGCTGCTCTCGGGCGGCGTGGCGCTGGCCGTCGTCGTCGGCGCCTACGTGCTCGTGCTCGTCGCGTACGTGCGGATCATCCAGAAGGCCGGCTACTCCGGCTGGTGGGTGCTCGTCGGCCTCGTGCCGGTGCTCAACGTCGTCATGTTCTTCGTCTTCGCGTTCGCGCGGTGGCCCGTGCTGCGCGAGCTCGACGCGTGGCGCGCCCGGGGCCAGCACCCGACGACCCCGCCGTACTGAGGCGCCGCCGCCGGGCGCCGCACGGGTGTGGGGTGTCCACAACGGGGCTCGGGAGCGCGTTGTGGGGGAGGGCCTTGCCTAACCTACGGTGCCGTAGCCTACGCTGACGTAGGTTCGCCGGCCCGACCGGTCGCGGACCCGGCGGCGCGACCCCACCACGGTCGCGCCGCTCCCGGCCACCCGGACCGCACCCGGTCCCGCCCCCGGCGCCAGCGAAGGAGGACCGCGTGACCCAGCCCGGACCGCGCACCGGCGGGCCCCTCACCGACGAGGGCCTCGTCCAGCTGCTCACCCCCACCGGCGAGCGCGTCTCGCACCCCGAGTACGACGCGTACGCGGCCGACCTGGACGCGGACCGCCTGCGGGCCATGTACCGCGACATGGTGCTGACGCGCCGGTTCGACACCGAGGCCACGTCCCTGCAGCGCCAGGGCGAGCTCGCGCTGTACGCGCAGTGCCTGGGGCAGGAGGCCGCGCAGACCGGCTCCGGCCACGCGCTGGCCCCGCAGGACCACGTGTTCCCCAGCTACCGCGAGCACGGCGTCGCGCAGGCCCGCGGCCTGGAGATGACGGACGTGCTGCGGCTGTTCCGCGGCATCGACCACGGCGGCTGGGACCCCGCGGACCACAACTTCCACCTGTTCACCCTCGTCATCGGGTCACACGCCCTGCACGCGACGGGCTACGCCATGGGCGTGCAGCGCGACGGGCTCGTCGGCACGGGCGACCCGGACCGCGACACCGCGGTCGTCGCGTACTTCGGCGACGGCGCGACCGCGCAGGGCGACGTCAGCGAGGCCCTCGTCTTCGCGTCGGTGAACCAGGCGCCCGTGGTGCTCTTCTGCCAGAACAACCAGTGGGCGATCTCCGAGCCGACGACGAAGCAGTCCCGCGTGCCGATCGCCGACCGGGCCCCCGGGTTCGGCGTCCCCTCGGTGCGGGTCGACGGCAACGACGTGGTCGCCACCTACGCGGTGACGCGGCAGGCGCTCGAGCGGGCCCGCTCCGGCGGCGGCCCGACGTTCGTCGAGGCGTTCACCTACCGCATGGGCGCGCACACCACGTCGGACGACCCGACGCGGTACCGCTCGCGCGAGGAGGAGGAGCACTGGCGCCGCCGCGACCCGATCGAGCGCCTGCGGCTGCACCTGGAGTCCGTCGGCGAGCTGCCCGAGGTGTTCCAGGCCGAGCTCGCGGGCGAGGCCGACGCGTTCGGCGCGCACGTGCGCGACACGGTCCGCGCCATGGGCCGCCCGTCCGCGGCCAGCATGTTCGACCACGTGTACGCCACCCGGCACGGCGTCGTCGACGCCGAGCGTGAGTGGTTCGCCCGGTACGAGGCGTCGTTCACCGACGCCGGCCAGACCCCCGCAGGAGGCCACCGATGACGGTCACGAGCGAGCGCACCACCCCCGCCACCCCCGCCGAGCAGCCGGCCGCGCTGACGGGCGTGCAGCGCCTGCCCATGGCGAAGGCCCTCAACCTCGGCATGGGCCGCGCGCTGGCGGACGACCCGCGCGTGCTGCTCATGGGCGAGGACATCGGCCGCCTCGGCGGGGTGTTCCGCGTGACCGACGGGCTGCAGGCCCAGTTCGGCGAGGACCGCGTGGTCGACACCCCGCTCGCGGAGTCCGGGATCGTCGGCACCGCGATCGGCCTCGCGCTGCGCGGGTACCGCCCGGTGGTGGAGATCCAGTTCGACGGGTTCGTGTTCCCCGCGTTCGACCAGATCACCACCCAGCTGGCCAAGATGCACTACCGCTCCCGCGGGCGTCTGCAGCTGCCCGTCGTCATCCGCATCCCGTTCGGCGGCGGCATCGGCGCGGTCGAGCACCACAGCGAGTCCCCGGAGGCGCTGTTCGCGCACACCGCGGGCCTGCGCGTGGTCAGCCCGTCCACCCCGGCGGACGCGTTCACGATGATCCAGCAGGCGATCGCGTCGCCGGACCCGGTCATCTTCCTCGAGCCGAAGGGCCGCTACTGGGAGAAGGGCGACGTCGACCTCGACGCCGCGCTGCCCACCCCGCACGGCGGCCCCGGCGACCTCGACCACGCACGCGTCGTGCGCACCGGCACCGACGTCACGCTCGTCGCGCACGGCCCCACGGTCGCGACCGCGCTGCGGGCCGCCGAGGCCGCCGCCGCCGAGGGGCGCAGCGTCGAGGTCATCGACCTGCGGACGATCTCGCCGCTGGACACCGCGACGATCGCGGCGTCCGTGCAGCGCACCGGCCGCTGCGTCGTCGTGCACGAGGCCCCCGTGCTCTACGGCACGGGCGCCGAGGTCGCGGCGCGGATCACCGAGGAGTGCTTCTTCCACCTGCAGGCGCCCGTGCTGCGGGTCGGCGGGTTCCACACGCCGTACCCGGTCGCCAAGATCGAGCACGACTACCTGCCCGGCCTGGACCGCGTGCTCGACGCCGTGGACCGCGCGCTCGCGTTCTGAGCGGCCGCCCGCACCCCGCGCGGCAGCCCGCGCAGCACCGAGGAGGACCCGACCGTGCCCACGTACCAGCAGTTCCCGCTCCCCGACGCCGGTGAGGGCCTCACCGAGGCCGACATCGTCACGTGGCACGTGCAGGTCGGCGACGCGGTCGAGGTGAACCAGACGATCGTCGAGATCGAGACCGCGAAGTCGCTGGTCGACCTGCCGTCCCCGTGGACGGGCGTGGTCAGCCGGATCCTCGTGGAGGTCGGCACGACCGTCGACGTCGGTACCCCGATCATCGAGATCGACGTCGACCCGACGGGCGCCCCCGCCGGTGACCCGGCGTCCTCGGCCGGGGCACCGGCTGCGGCGGACGGTGTGCGCGCGCACCAGCCGCACCCCAGCCGTGCGTCCGAGGAGCCCGGCGGCGCCGACGAGGTGCACGAGGCCCGCGACGCCGACGGCGGCTCGGGCGCGGTGCTCGTGGGCTACGGCACGGCGGACGCCGGCACGGCCCGCCGTCGGCGCACGGTCCCCGCAGCGGCGTCTGCACCGGCGCCCGCACCCGCCCGGGCCGCGGTGCCCGCCGCCCGCCCCGCGGCGACCCCGGCGCCCGCACCCGTCGCACCGGCACCCGCACCCGCCGCGACGGGCGGCCGGACGGGTGTGCCCACGCACGCGCTGGCCAAGCCGCCGGTCCGCAAGCTGGCCCGCGACCTCGGCCTGGACCTCGACTCCGTCGCCGGCACGGGCCCGGGCGGGATCGTCACGCGCGAGGACGTGCTCGCCCACACCGCCCGCGCCGGCGCGCGCGAGCTCGCGACCTACCCGGGCGACGAGCCGTGGCTCGCCAGCGGCTCCGTCACCCCCGACGGCCGCCAGACGCGCGTCCCGGTGAAGTCGGTGCGCAAGCGCACCGCCGAGGCCATGGTGTCGAGCGCGTTCAGCGCCCCGCACGTGACGGTGTTCCACACGGTCGACGTGACGCGGACGATGAAGCTGGTCGAGCGGCTGCGCACCGACCGGGAGTTCGCCGACGTGCGCGTCACGCCGCTGCTGATCGCCGCGAAGGCGCTGCTGCTGGCCGTGGACCGGCACCCGGAGATCAACGCGTCCTGGGACGAGGCCGCGCAGGAGATCGTCTACAAGCACTACGTGAACCTCGGGATCGCGGCGGCCACCCCGCGCGGCCTCGTGGTGCCGAACATCAAGGACGCGCACCGTCTCGACCTGCTGGGCCTGGCGAAGGCGCTCGGCGAGCTCACCGCCACGGCCCGGGCGGGGCGCACGTCCCCGGCGGACATGTCCGACGGCACGATCACCATCACGAACGTCGGCGTGTTCGGCATCGACACCGGCACCCCGATCCTCAACCCGGGCGAGGCCGCGATCCTCGCGTTCGGGGCGATCCGGCAGCAGCCGTGGGTGCACAAGGGCAAGGTCAGGCCGCGCCACGTCACGCAGCTGGCGCTGAGCTTCGACCACCGGCTCGTCGACGGCGCCCTCGGCTCGCGCCTGCTGGCCGACATCGCCGCGGTGCTGGCCGACCCGGCCCAGGCGCTCGTCTGGGGCTGACGGCGCTCACCCCCTCGTCGCCCGGCGCTCCGCGCGCAGGGCGACGAGGGCCGCGACGACCGCGACCGCCTCGCTGACCGCGGCGACCCACTCGGGTGCGCCCTCCCAGCGCGAGCGGACCCCGAGCAGGCCCAGCGGCGACGTGGCCAGCACGAACGCGCCGAGCGTCGCGGCACCGAACGCGGCAGCCCCCAGCAGCGGCCACGGGCTGCGCCAGGCGAGCACGAGCACGCCCAGCAGCACGCCGGAGACCGCGTTGACCAGGAAGCCCGGGCCGACCAGCGCGACCGCCCGCATCCCGTCCGCCCACAGCACCGCGTGCACGGCCCCCGAGACGACGACCGCGACCGCCGTCACGACCCGCGGCACCCACGCGACCGCCCGTCCCGCCGACCCGCCCGCTCCCGGCACGGCTCCGCTCACGTCACGCCTCCGCGAGCCGCACCGTGCCGTCGTCGCCGACCGCGACCTCGACGGGCGGCAACGGCTCGGACGCCTGGCCGGAGACGTTCGAGCCGTCGAGCGCGAACACCGACCCGTGGCACGGGCACACCAGCCGGTCGTCCTCCGGCAGGACCGTGCAGCCCTGGTGCGTGCACACCGCCGACAGCCCGACGACCGTGCCTTCGGTGGCCTGCGTGAGCAGCAGCTCCGCCCCGTCGGGGCCCACGACCGAGAGCGCGCCGCCCACGGGCACGTCCGCCAGCGCGGCGAGCGAGCCGTCGGCGGACGCCGTGCGCGCCGTGGAGCTGCCGCCCGCGGCGCCGCACGCGGCCAGCGCGCCGAACGACGCGACGCCGAGGGTCAGCGCACCGGCGCGCGCCAGCACCTCGCGCCGCCCCGGGCACGCCGGGCAGCCGGGCCCGTCGTCGGAGCCGTGCCGGTGGATGGGCGGTCGCGGTGCAGGGTCGGTCGTCGTCATGGTCCCCCCCGGGTGCGGGCGCGGCGGCGGGCGCCGTCGACGCACCGCCCCGCCGCAGCGACGCGGTGCACCCCATGGTGGCGCGCGTGCGACGACGGCGACACCGGACGGGACGCGCGGGCGTGTCCGACGTCGCACCCGCGGCGCTGGGCCGCGCACCGCCCCGGGTGGTGGGATGGTCGGGGCGGTGCACGAGGTGCCGGCCCGGGAAGGTCACATGCGCTCCTCCGCCCTGCACCCGCACCGCGCGCCCGTCGTGCGTGCCGCGGTCCTCGCCGCGCTCGCGACCGTGCTGCTCACGCTCGTCGGCGCACCGCCCGCCTCCGCGCACAACGCGCTGCGCGGCAGCGACCCGGCCGACGGCTCGACCGTGCCGGCAGCCCCGGACCGGGTCACGCTGACGTTCGACCAGGTCGCGATCGAGCTGGGGTCCGAGGTCGTCGTCACCGCGCCCGACGGCACCGTGGTCAGCGAGGGGCCCGTGCAGGTCGCCGAGACCGACGTCGTCCAGATCCTGGCCGACGAGCGGCCCGCGGGGGAGTACCAGGTGGCCTGGCGCGTGACCTCGGCCGACGGCCACCCCATCAGCGGCACCTTCGTGTTCACCGCGGCCGAGGGGACCGGCGAGCCGGAGCCGACGATCGAGCAGACGGCCACCCCGACGCCCGAGCCGACGACGCCCGCCGCCACCGCACCGACCACGGCGCCGTCCGCCGCGCAGACCGCCGCCCCGGCCGAGCGGGACGTCGCCGCCGCGGGGACGCCCGCCTGGCTGTGGGTCGTCGGTGCCGCGGCCGTCGTGGCGGCGGTCGCGGTCGCCGTCGTCGCCGCCCGCCGCCGCACCTCCCCGGGCCGGGGCGACGCGACGCCCGGCGACGAGGACCGCTGACGCCCCGTGCCCGCCTACGCTGACCGGGTGGAGGCAGCGACGTCGACGACCGCACGGGCCGACGGGCGCGGCGACGTGCGCGCCGCGGCGTCGGCCCGCACGCGCGCCCTCGTCCTGCTGCCCGTCGCCGGCGCGGTCGCGGTCGTCCTCGGCCTGACGTTCACGGGTGCCGCGGCGCCGACCGTCGTCGGCGACCCCGGGGCGGCCGTCCGGTGGGGGCTGCCCGTCGTCGAGACCCTCGCCGAGCTCGCGGCGTCCCTCACCCTGGGCGCGCTCGTCCTCGCCGTGTGCCTGCTGCCGCGCCGCGTCGCGTCGACGGCCCCCGCGCGCGGCGGCGCCCGCCCCCGGCCCGACGGCGCGTTCGCCCCCGCCGACGGCAGCGCCTACGCGCGCAGCCTCGTCCTCGCCGCCGCCGCGGCGGGCACCTGGACCGTCCTCGCGCTCGTGCAGCTCGTCCTCACGTACGCCTCCGTCGCCGGCCGGTCGCCGACGTCACCGACGTTCGGCGACGAGCTCGCGCTGTTCGTCACGCAGATCGACCTGGGCCGCACCCTGCTGTCCGTCGTCGCGCTCGCGGCCGTCGTCACGGTCGTCGCGCTGCTCGTCGCCACCCCGACCGGTGCGGCGTGGGCGGCCGGGATCGTGCTGGTCGCGCTGTGGCAGCAGGCGCAGACGGGCCACGCCGCCGGCGCCGCGAGCCACGAGGTCGCGACCCAGTCGATGGTGCTGCACCTGGTCGGTGCCGCGGTGTGGATCGGCGCGCTCGCGGCGCTCGCGGTGCTCGGCGGCCGGCTCGGCACCGACGTCGCGCCCGCCGTGGCGCGGTACTCGGTGGTGGCCGGCTGGTGCGTCGCGGGCGTGGCGCTGTCGGGCGTCGTCAACGGCGTCGTCCGCCTCGGCGGCTGGGATGGTCTGACGACGACGTACGGGCTGCTGCTGCTGGTCAAGGTCGCGCTGTTCGTGGTGCTCGCGCTGCTCGGGCTCGCGCACCGCCGCCGCACGGTGCCGCGGCTCGCGCAGGTCGCGCCCGCGGGCCGGTGGCTGCTGTGGCGGCTGGTGCTCGTCGAGGTCGCCGTCATGGGTGCCGTCTCGGGCGTCGCGGTGGCCCTCGGGTCCACGGCGCCCCCGGTGCCCGACGAGCCGCTCGCCGACACGTCGCCGGCCGTCCTGGTGACGGGCCACCCGCTGCCGCCGGAGCCCGACCTGGCCCAGTGGGTGCTGCAGTGGCGGTGGGACGTGCTGACCGCCTCCGCCGCGGCCGCCGGCCTGGTCGTCTACCTGCGCTGGGTGCACCGGCTGCGCCGCCGCGGCGACGCCTGGCCGTGGGGCCGCACGGCGTCCTGGGTCGTGGCCATGCTGACGTTCGCGTGGACGACGTCCGGCGGGCCGGCGATGTACGGGCACGTGCTGTTCAGCGCGCACATGGTCCAGCACATGGTCCTCGCCATGGTGGTGCCGATCGTCGTGGCGCTGTCGGCGCCCGTGACGCTGGCCCTGCGCGCCCTGCCCGCCCGGTCGGCGCAGGTGCGCGACGACGTCTCCCGCGGGCCGCGGGAGTGGATCCTCGTGCTGGTGCACTCCCGGTGGGGCACGTTCCTCGCCCACCCGGTGGTCGCGGCCGTGAACTTCGCCGGCTCGATGATCGTCTTCTACTACTCGGGCGTGTTCGAGTGGGCGCTGCGCACCGAGGTCGGGCACCTGGCGATGATCGTGCACTTCTCGCTCGCCGGGTACCTGTTCGTCAACGCCCTCGTCGGCATCGACCCCGGGCCCACGCGCCCCGCGTACCCCATGCGGCTCCTGCTGCTGTTCGCGACCATGGCGTTCCACGCGTTCTTCGGCGTCGCGCTCGTCGGCGGCGAGGCGCTGCTCGTCGCGGACTGGTTCGGGCTCATGGGCCGCCCGTGGGGCGACTCCGCGCTGCGCGACCAGCAGGTCGGCGGGTCGGTCGCGTGGGGGATCGGGGAGATCCCGACGGTCGCGCTCGCGATCGTCGTGGCGGTGCAGTGGACCAAGGACGACGAGCGGGTGGCGCGCCGCCGCGACCGCCGGGTCGACCGCGAGGGCGACACCGAGATGGACGAGTACAACGCGATGCTCGCGGGCCTCGCCGACCGCGACGGCGGCCCGACGCGCTGACCCGCGCGGCTCACCCGGTCGAGGGACCTGCGTCCCGGGGCGTGAGAGTTCGTCGGGCGTTCACCCGGTGCTCATCGTGCGTGGTCCCGCCCGGATCGTCCGGTTGCCACGCTGGTGCTCCCCCACTCGCACCGTGGAGAGAGGCACCCATGACCACCCTCGACGACCGCGACGCCGCCCCCGGCGTCGCCCGCCGATCGCTCCTTCCGCTGCTTCCCATGGCCGGGCACACGCGGGGCAAGCGGTCGCCCGTCACCTGCCACCTCAAGTGCGGCGACGCGTGCTCCCAGCCCGTGCCGAACACGTCCGAGAACCCGTACTTCCGTGACGTCGTCGACGCCGCGCTCTCGCGCCGCGCGGTGCTCGCCGGCGCGGCCGTCGCCGGTGCCGCCATCGTCATCGGCAGCACGGTGGGCGACGCGCTGCCGGCCGCCGCGCACGACTCCCGCCGGGGCCGGCTGCCGTTCCGCGCGATCGCCCCGCAGCCCGCCTCGACCGACGCGTTCACGGTGCCGTCCGGGTACCGGTGGCGCCCGCTCGTGCGCTGGGGCGACCCGCTGTTCTCGACGCGCGACGCGTTCGACCCCGCCACGGTCACGCCCGAGCAGGCCGCGCGCCAGTTCGGCTACAACTGCGACTACGTCGACGTCCTCGAGGACCGCGGCGGGCGCACGGGTCTGCTCGTGGTCAACCACGAGTACACCAACGAGAACCTCATGTTCCCGCCCGCGACGACGCCGGCCGAGGTCGAGCGGCAGCGGCGCGTGGGCATGGCCGCGCACGGCATGTCCGTGGTCGCGGTGCAGCGCTCGCGCAGCGGCGAGCCGTGGTCGTACCGGGTCGGTGCCCGGCAGAACCGGCGGATCACCGTGAGCACGCCGTTCGCGTTCACCGGTCCCGCGGCGGGCTCGCCCCTGCTGCGCACGGTCGACGACCCGGCGGGCACCACGCCCGTGGGCACGCTGAACAACTGCGCCGGCGGCACCACACCCTGGGGCACGGTCCTGTCGGGCGAGGAGAACTTCAACCAGTACTTCCGCACCGCGGGCACGAGCGCCGCGGACCGCCGGTACGGGCTGGCCGACCGCGCCACGACGCGCGGCTGGGAGCTCGTCGAGCCCCGGTTCGACGCCCGCACGCCGGGCTACGAGAACGAGCCGAACCGGCACGGGTGGATCGTCGAGGTCGACCCGCAGGACCCCACGAGCACGCCCGTGAAGCACACGGCGCTGGGCCGGTTCAAGCACGAGGGTGCCAACGTCGTCGTGGGCCGCACGGGTCACGTGGTCGCGTACATGGGCGACGACGAGCGCTTCGACTACGTCTACAAGTTCGTCTCCAAGGAGCGCTACAAGGAGGGGGCGCGCCACCGCGAGCACAACAAGCGCCTGCTCTCGGCGGGCAGCCTGTACGTCGCGCGGTTCACGGGCGACTCGCCGGCGGCCGAGCTCGACGGCACCGGCACGCTGCCCTCCGACGGGCAGTTCGACGGCAGCGGCGAGTGGATCCCGCTCGTCGTCGACGGCGTCAGCAAGGTGCCCGGCTTCACCACGGACCAGGTGCTGGTGCACACGCGCCTGGCCGCCGACGCCGTGGGCGCCACCAAGATGGACCGCCCCGAGGACGTCGAGCCCAACCCGGCCACGGGGCGCATCTACATCGCCTGCACGAACAACACCGACCGGGGCGCCGCGGGCAAGGAGGGCGCCACCGAGCCCAACCCGCGCGTGCAGAACCGGTTCGGCCACGTCGTGGAGATCACCGAGCACCGCAACGACGCGACGTCGACGCGGTTCGGCTGGAGCATCCTGCTGGTGTGCGGCGACCCCGCGACGACGCAGAACACGTACTTCGCGGGCTTCCCGCCGGAGAAGGTCTCGCCCATCTCCTGCCCCGACAACGTCGCGTTCGACTCCACGGGCAACCTGTGGATCTCCACCGACGGGCAGCCCGGCACCATCGGGTACTGCGACGGCCTGTTCAAGGTGCCGCTCACGGGCCGCGAGCGCGGTCACGTGCAGCAGTTCCTCGCCGTCCCGCGCGGGGCGGAGACCTGCGGGCCGGTGGTCCGGGACCGGCAGGACATGGTCTACGTGGCCGTGCAGCACCCGGGCGAGGACGGCGCGTGGGGGGCGCAGCAGTCGTTCTTCCCCGACTACGTGGCACCCGGCACGCTCGCGCGCGGGCGCTGGGGCGGGCCGCGCCCGAGCGTCGTGCAGGTCTGGAAGGACTGACCGCACGGGGCGCACCCCGCGCTGGGCCGATCGGGTGAACCGACGCCCGCCGTCGTGGTCACCGCACCGTGGTAGACCGGTGCGGTGACCACGACGAGCACCGAACCCACCCCCGAGAAGCCCGAGACGCCGTTCCACGACCTGGACGCGTACAACGCCCTGCCGCGCACCGGCGGCCTCGTCCTCTCGCCCGACGGCACCCGCCTGGTGACGTCGGTGCAGACGCTCGACAAGGACGCCACCCGCTGGGTCACCGCCCTGTGGGAGGTCGACCCCGCCGGCGAGCGGCCCGCGCGCCGGCTGACCCGCTCCGCCAAGGGCGAGTCCGGCGCCGCGTTCACCCCCGCGGGCGACCTGCTGTTCACCAGCGCCCGCCCCGACCCCGACGCGGCGTCCGGCGACGACCCTGTGACCGCCCTGTGGCTGCTGCCGAAGGACGGGGCCGAGGCCCGCGTGGTCGCGCACCGCACCGCCGGGCTCGGCGGCCTGCGCGTCGCGTCCGCGGCGCCCGTGGTCGTCCTCGGCTCCGCCGTGCACCCGCGGGCCGCCGACGCGGCCGACGACGACCGGCTGCGCAAGGAGCGCAAGGACAAGAAGGTCGCCGCGATCCTGCACGACAGCTACCCGGTCCGCTACTGGGACCACGACCTCGGCCCGGCCGCGACGCACGCGTTCGTCGGCACCCTCACCGACGCCGTGCTCGCCCCCGCCGCCGGCGACGCCGACGCCCGCCTCGAGCTGCGCGACGTGACCCCCGACGCGCCCGTCCCCGCGCTGGCCGAGCAGAGCCCCACGATCAGCCCCGACGGCACGACCGTCGTCACGGCGTGGTCCGCGACCCTGGCCCGCGCCGACGTGCGGGCCCACCTCGTCGCCGTCGACGTCGCCACCGGGGAGCGCCGCGTGCTGCTCGCCGAGGACGACGCCGACCTGGGCGCCCCCGTGGTCTCGCCCGACGGCACCCTCGTGGCGTACCTGCGCGAGTCCGTCGCGACGCCGCGCACCGCACCGCGCGTCGAGCTGTGGGTCGTGCCGCTCGCCGGCGGGCAGCCGCGGCGCCTCGCCGAGGGCTGGGACCGCTGGCCGCACGAGCCCGTCTGGCTGCCCGGCTCGGACGCGCTGCTGACCGTCGCGGACGACGACGGCCGCGCCCCGGTGTTCCACGTCGACCTCGCGTCGGGCCGGGTCACGCGCGTGACCGCCGACGACGCCGCGTTCTCCGACGTGCAGGTCGCCCCCGACGGCGCCACGGCCTACGCGATGCGGACCTCCTACGCGGCGCCCGCGCACCCCGTGCGCATCGACCTCGCCGCGGCCCTCGCGGCCGGTGCGCCCGTCGAGGCCGCCGCCCTGCCCGCCCCCGCGCCGCTGCCGACCCTGTCCGGGCGGCTCGAGGAGGTCGAGGCCGCCGGCACCGACGGCACCCGGGTGCGCGCCTGGCTCGCGCTGCCGCACGGCGCCTCCGCCGACGCGCCGGCACCCCTGCTGCTGTGGATCCACGGCGGCCCGCTGGGCTCCTGGAACGCCTGGTCGTGGCGCTGGAACCCGTGGATCCTCGTCGCCCAGGGCTACGCCGTGCTGCTGCCCGACCCCGCCCTGTCGACCGGGTACGGCCAGGAGTTCGTCCAGCGCGGCTGGGGCGCGTGGGGCGCCGCGCCCTACACGGACCTGCTGGCCGTCACCGACGCCGCCGAGGCCCGCGACGACGTCGACGAGACCCGGACCGCCGCGATGGGCGGCTCGTTCGGCGGGTACATGGCCAACTGGGTGGCCGGGCACACCGACCGCTTCCGCGCCGTCGTCACGCACGCGAGCCTGTGGGCCCTCGACCAGTTCGGCCCGACGACGGACGGCGCCTACTACTGGCGCCGCGAGATGACCCCGGAGATGGCCCTCGAGAACAGCCCGCACCGGTTCGTCGGGCAGATCGTCACCCCGATGCTCGTCATCCACGGCGACAAGGACTACCGGGTGCCCATCGGCGAGGGCCTGCGCCTGTGGTACGAGCTGCTCGCGCACTCCGGCCTGCCCGCGGACGACGAGGGCCGCAGCCCCCACCGGTTCCTGTACTTCCCCGACGAGAACCACTGGGTGCTCACGCCGCAGCACGCCAAGGTCTGGTACGGCACCGTGCAGGCGTTCCTCGCCACCCACGTGCTCGGCAGCACCGGTGACGACACCGCGTACCCGGAGCTGCTCGGCTGACGTCGTCGCAGGGCACGGCCGCCGTCGGGGCCTGACGGGGCGCGGCACCCACCCGGGGTGCCGCGCCCCGCGCGCACCCGCCCGCCGCGGTCGGCCGCCGCCGCTCGACGTGCGGGACCGCCCGACCGGCACCAGACTCGCCAGCCAGGCCGGGGCGACGGGCGCCGGCAGGGACGAAGGAGCGACATGGGTATCGGTGGCGGCATCGCCCTCCTGGTGATCGGCGCGATCCTCTCGTTCGGCGTGTCCGACGTGATCGAGGGCGTCGACCTGACGGTGATCGGCTACATCTGCATGGGCGCCGGCGCCCTCGCGCTGGTGCTCGTCCTCGCGCTCAGCAGCAGGCGCGCACGCACCTCGCACCGCGAGGTCGTCGTCGAGCGCCACGACGACCGGCTGCCCCCGCCGGCCGCCTGACCCCCCGCCAGGGCCGCCCCACCCGTGCGTGTGGGCGGCCCTCGGCACACTGGCCACGCGCCGGCCGCCCGGCGCGCGACGCACGCGGCCCCGGCCGCGAGGAGGGGGAGGCGGATGGACCACGACGAGGCACGCCAGGCCAAGACGCACGCGCTGGGGCTCGCCCGCGAGCTCGTCGAGCGGCACGTGCGGCCCGCCGGGCTCGACGACCGGCCCACGGTGCCGCTCGCGCTGGGGCTCGCCCCCCGCCCGGACGGCGGGTACGCGCTCGCCGTGCGGTACCGGCTGGGCGTCCCGCAGGTGCGGGCCCTGGCCCGCCGGGTCGCCGCCGACGCGGGGCCGGACGTCGACGTGCGCCGCACGGGACGCGTGCGCCCCCTCGCGAGCGGGACCCCGCAGCTCGCGGGCGACCCCGGACCGCGTCCCCGCCCGCCCGTGATCACCGCCCGCGCCGTCGGCGAGACGGGACGCGTGCGCCCCCTGCGCCCCGGCGTCTCGATCGCGCACGTCGACGTCACCGCCGGCACCCTCGGCGCGTTCGTCACCGTCGGCGGCGTCGTGCACGCCCTGTCGAACCACCACGTGCTCGCCGGCGCACCCGGCGCGCAGGTCGGCGACCTCGTCCTGCAGCCCGGCCCCGCCGACGGCGGCACCGCGCGCGACGACCGCGTCGGCACGCTCGCGGCGTCCGTCCCCCTGCGCCCGGGCGTCACGGCCCACGTCGACGCCGCACTCGCACTGCTCGACACGCCGGACGTCGACCCCACCTACCCCCTCGGCCGGGTCACCACCACGGCCGCGGCGCTCGGCGGCGAGACCGTCGTCAAGACCGGCCGCACCACGGGCACGACCCGCGGCCGCGTCACCGCCATCGAGCTCGACGACGTCGTCGTCGGGTACGGCGACGAGCTGGGCGACATCCGGTTCGACGACCAGGTCGAGGTCGAGGGCCTCGGCCCCGACCCCTTCTCGCGCGGCGGCGACTCCGGCTCCCTCGTGCTCCGCGAGGACGGCGTCGCCCTGGGCCTGCTCTTTGCCGGGTCCGAGACCGGGGGTGAGAATGGTCGCGGGCTGACGTACGTCAACCCGGTCGACGCCGTCCTCACCGCCCTCGACGCCACGCTCCTGGGCTGACGCGGTGGACGACGTGACGAGCGCACCGCACGCCCGGGAGGTGCAGGCATGGCGGACCTCGAGCAGGCCCGCGCCGCCAAGCGCGAGCTCCTCGTCGCGCTCGCGGGCCGACCGGGGCTCGCGGTCGGGATCGCGCCCGACGCCGACGGGTACGGGCTGCTCGTCCGCGACACCCGCGGCGGGCCGGCGCACGCCGACGTGCCCCACGACGTGCACGGGGTCCGGGTCCGCGTGGCACCGGGCGGTCCCGTCGCCCCGCAGGGCTGAGCCGTGGACCCCGGGGACGGCCCGCAGGGCGTGGGGCGTCCCCCGTCGCGCCGCCGGCTCCGGGCAGACCGGACGAACGCCCAGGAATCGGTTGCCCGAGCGGGCGATCTCACGGATCTCTCACCTCTCGGGAGTCGTGCAGACGTGATCCCAGGGTCGATGATGAGCAGCGTGACGCGTGGAGGCTCTGCCACGACGGGTGCGCACCGGGAGGGCCTCTCCGCTGCGGACCTCCGTGGCGTGCGCGGGCTCGCGCTGGCGGCGTACCGGCTGGACCGGTGCCGCGACGTCGACGACGTCGTGGGTGTCGCCGCCCGGCTGGGCCTGTCGGTGGTGGACGCCGACGTGTGCCTGCTCGTGCGCGTCGAGCAGGGCACCACCCGCATCCTGCACCTGGAGCCGGCGGACGCCCCGGCGCGCGAGCCGTGGGTCACGCGCACCACGACCACCGTCGACGAACGCCCCGCGCTGCGGACCCTGCTGCGCGACCGGAGGTCCTGGGTCGCGCACACGGTCGACGCCGCCGGCGCCCCGCTCGCCCCCGGCGACCCGGAGGGCGGGGACCCTGCGGAGGTCGAGACGCTCCGCGCGACCGGCAGCCGCAGCGTCGTCACCGCACCCGTCGTCGTCAACGACGCCGTCTGGGGGCAGCTGACCCTCGCCCGGCGCGACCCGGCGCTCCCGCGGTTCGGCGAGGACGACGTCGCCACCGCGGACGTGCTCGCCGCGCTCGTCGCCGGCGCCGTCGCGCGCGTCGACCTGGAGCGGCAGGTCCGCCACATCGTCGCCGACGACCCCCTGACGGGCCTGGCCAACCGCCGCGTCGCGGACTCCGCGGCGGACGCCGCCCTGTCCTCCGGGCAGGAGACCTGCATCGTCATGTGCGACGTCGACGGCCTCAAGCGCGTCAACGACGAGCTCGGCCACGACGCGGGCGACGACCTGCTGCGCGCCGTGGCGGACGTGCTGCGCCGCGCGGCCGACGCGCTGCCCGGCGCCACCGCCGCGCGCATCGGCGGCGACGAGTTCTGCCTCGTCACGGCCGGGCACCCGCGCCGGCTCGTCGCGGAGACCATGGCGCTGACCGTGAGCCGGTTCCCGCTGCCGCACGGCGCCGCGATCTCCTACGGCGTCGCGTCGACCGCCGTCACGGGCGCGGTGCACGCCCGCCACCTGTTCCGTCGCGCCGACCAGGCGCAGTACCGCAACAAGCGCGCCCGCGCCCGGGCGCGGGCCCGGTCCGTCCCGCTGGCCGCCGACCCCGCCGTGACCGCGGAGCGGTTGGTGTCCGCCGGTTCGGTGGCGATCGGGCAGGCGCAGACCGGCGTGGTGCCGCGCCTGTGCGCGTTCGCCGCGGCCGCGACCGAGACCCTCGGCGGCGAGGAGTGGACCGTGCTGGCGCGGCAGCCCGGCAGCGACGTCCTCGGGGCGGTCGCGCGCGGCGGCAGCCCGTCGGACGCCGGGCAGGCGACGACGACGCTCACGGTCGAGCGCGACGACTGGGTCGTCGAGATCGGGGCCGCGGAGTCCGTCGGCGCCGGCCGGCAGGTCCGCACGGCGCTGGCCGCGCTCGCCGCGATCGCCGTCCTCGACGCGGGCTGACCCGCCCGCCCCCGGCGGCTGCCGGCGGCCGCGGTGCGGGCCGGTCGCGCGGCGGCGGCGCCCGCCCGCGGGGTGCGGACGGGCGCCGCGCTCAGCCCAGCAGCGGGAGCGTCAGGGTGTCGGCCGCGCCGGCGGTGATGCGGACCGGGACGCCCCAGTCCTGCGCGGCCAGGTGGCACGCGGGGTGCTCGATCTCCGGGTCGCCGTCGCAGCTCGCCGCCCGCGCAGTCACGTGCAGCACACCCTCGCCGACCGCGGGGTCGAGCCGCAGCGTCCGCACCAGGTCCACGTCCGTCCCGGCGCCGTCGAGCAGCAGCTCGGGCGGCGTCGCGGACACCTGCAGCGACGTCGACGGCCCCCACCGGGTGTCGAGCTTCTGCCCCGGGGCGGGGGTGAAGACGACCTCGAGCCGCACCTCGCCGCCCGCGACGTCCGTCACGGGCCGCCGCGTGCGGTGCGCCCCGCCGTCGACGTGCGTGCCGGTCGCGTCGGCGGGCAGCGCCACGCGCGTGAGCCGGTGCGCGGCGGACTCGACGACGAGCACGTGCCCGGCGTCGCCCGCGGGCAGCACGAGGCCGCTGGGCTCGGCGAGGTCGGTCGCGAGCGTCGTCACGTGGCCCGGGCCGCCGTCCGGGTCCGGCGCCCACCGGCGCAGCGCCCCGTTGTACGTGTCGGCGACGAGCACCGAGCCGTCGGGCAGCACCGCGACACCCAGAGGGTGCTGCAGGCGCGCCTCGTCGGCGGCGCCGTCGCGGTGCCCGAAGTCGAAGAGCCCCTCGCCGACGACCGTGCGCACGGTCGCGTCCGCGGGGTCCGCGCCGGCGGCGTCGAGCCGGCGCAGCGCCGAGGTCTCCGAGTCCGCGAGCCACACGTGCTCGCCCGCCACGGACAGGCCCGAGGGCTGCGCGAACCACGCGTCGGTGGCCGGGCCGTCGACGAGGCCCTCGTTCATCGTCCCGGCGACGTGCTGCACGGTGCCCGCCACCGGGTCGAACGTCCACAGCGTGTGGTGGCCGGCCATGGCGACGACGAACACGCCCCACGGCTCGAACCAGGTCACGTCCCACGGCGACGACAGCCGCACGTCGCGGGCCGGCCCGGCGTAGGCGAACCCCGAGCGCTCGGTCCGCGGACCGTCCGCGTCGTCGGGCCGCACGTTGTCGACCGCGCCGACCATGAACTGCTCGCCCGTCCCGGCGACCGTCGTCACGTGCCCGTCGGCCAGGCGCACGCCCCGCAGGGCGTGGTTGACGGTGTCGGCGACGAGCACGTCGTAGCCCACCTGCGCGCGCAGCGCCTCGGGCACCAGCGCGAGCCCGTTCGGCTCGCTGAGGCGCGCCTCGTCCGGGCCGCCGTCGACGAGGCCGCGCTCGCCGGTGCCGATCCGCCGCACCAGCGTCTCGCCGTCCGCGGCCACCTCGGTCAGCGCGTGGTGCCCCGCGTCGGCGACGAGGAACGTGCCGCCGGGCAGCTCGACGGCCTTGGCGGGGAAGCGCAGCGTGGTCGGCTGCGGCGTCGGCGGCACGTACGGGCCGTCGCCGCGGTGCAGCGTGCCCTTCGCCTCGTGCTCGGCCACGAGCTCGCGCACGAGCGCCTCGACCGCGTGCGCGTGGCCCTCGCCGGCCATCTGCGCGACGACGTACCCCTCGGGGTCGATGACGACGAGGGTCGGCCACGCGCGCGCCGTGTACGCCTGCCACGTCACGAGGTCGGGGTCGTCGAGCACCGGGTGGTGCACCTCGTACCGCTCGACGGCGGCCGCGAGGGCGACGGGGTCGGCCTCGTGCGCGAACTTGGGGGAGTGCACGCCCACGATGACGAGGACGTCGCGGTGCTCGGCCTCGAGCTCGCGCAGCTCGTCGAGCACGTGCAGGCAGTTGATGCAGCAGAAGGTCCAGAAGTCCAAGACGACGACCTTGCCGCGCAGGTCGGCGAGCGTCACGTCGGCGCCGCCGGTGTTGAGCCATCCGCGGCCCACCAGCTCGGACGCGCGGACACGGGGGAGTCGGGTGCTGCTCGTGGTCACGGACCAAGTCAACACCGTCCGCGCCGCGCGCAGTCCCGCCGTCCGCCGCCCGGCCGGGGCGCGTGCGGCGACGGCAGCGCGCAGACCCCGCCCGGAGGGGGACGGGGCCTGCGCGCCGGTGCTGCGGGTCAGGTCAGGCGGGGGCGCACGTGGCGGTCAGGCCCGTGGGCGAGCCCGAGCCGATGAACCCGGCCGTCGCGGTCTGGCCGGCGTTCACGTGGCTGTTCCACCCGACGCTGCTGATCGTGGTGCCGCTGACCGTCCCGTTCCACGCCTGCGTGATCGTGGCGCCGGGGATCGACGCGCTCCACCCGTGCAGACCGCCTGCGCCGGCCGTCACGACGACGTCGGCCTGGTAGCCGCCCGGCCAGGTGTTCACGACCTTGACCGTCGCGGTGCAGCCGCCGGCGGTCGGCGTGGGCGTGGGGGTCGACGTGGGCGTCGGGGTCGGCGTGACCGTCGGCGTCGGGGTCGGGGTGGGCGTCACCGTGGGGGTCGGCGTGGGCGTCGGCGTCGGCGTGGGCTCCGTGCCGTCGCCGCCGATGTTGATGTCGGAGCACAGGTAGTACGGCTGGTCGGTGTGGCTGGCCTGCCAGATCGTGTACAGGATGGCCCGGCCCTCGCGCCCGCTCAGGTTGACGTCGGTCTGGTACAGCCCCGTCGTCGGGTAGCTGCCCGTCACCTTGACCAGCTGCATGTCGTCCCAGCCGGGCGCCTCCGTCGTGGGGTCGAAGCCGGGCTTGGTCACGTAGATGCGCAGGTAGTCGGCGCCGTGCTTGGCGCTGTCGGTGAGCGTGAGCTGGAACTGCTCCGGCACGTCCGTCATCTTCCAGGCACCGGGGGTGTCCAGGGAGTTGTAGCGCCCGCCCTCGGTCTGGCCGCCCGAGCAGAGCTGGCCGTCGGGGATGAGCTCCTCGTGCCGCCCGCCGATGCCCTCGTGGTAGAGCCCGTTCCAGTTCCACATGGCGTTCGGGTCGTCCTGCCACGCCTGCCAGCACATCGGGTCGAGCTGGGCCATGTTCGGGTTCAGGTGGTCCGCTCCCCACACGGACCAGCACCGGTAGTTGCGGGTCGGGGGGTCGGTGACGCTGCCGTGCGCGGAGGCGCCGGTGGCGACGAGTCCGGCGCCCACCAGGGCGATCGGCAGCGCCACCGCCAGGCGGCGCAGAGCGGTACGGACGGACATCGCGGTCTCCGTTCAGGTCGGGAGCGATCGGCTCGCGTCCCACCGCCCGCCGGCTCCCACCCCGGGCCCGCACGGTCGGCGTCGACGCGTTGCAGCAGACCGTCACCCGGAAGCCCCCGGGGGCGCCAGGCCACGAAACGTTTCCGTCGGGACGCAGGTCCCAGCCGGTGCCCGCGACCTGCCGCTCAGCGCCGGTCGAGCACCCAGATGCGCGGGTGGTGACCCTTGGCGAAGACCCGCACGGGCTCGCGCGCGGCCCATAGGTCCGCGGCGTCGGCCACGACCCGCTCCATCACGCGCACCTCGTGCGTCAGCACGACGAGGCGTGCGCCGGGGGCCGCGACGGCGTGCGCGGCGCGCAGCAGACCGGCGTGCAGCGCGGGGCTCGCCGCGTGCGACCCGTGCCGGGTGCCCCACGGCGGGTCCGCGAGCAGCAGGTCGGCCCCGTGCCCGTCGAGCGGCCCGGCCAGCGCCGCCGCGAGGGCCGCGGGGTCGGTGGCGTCGGCGGCCAGCAGCGCCGGCGCCGGTGCGCGCCGGAGCCCGGCGGCGTCGAGGTTCTGCCGCGCGGCGTCCAGCGCGTCGGGCGAGGTGTCCACGCCGACGCCGGCGGCCGCGGGGCCCGCGAGCAGACGCTCGACGAGCAGCGTGCCGGAGCCGCACATGAGGTTCACCACCCGGTCCGTCGGCACGATCCCGCCGAGCCGGCTCATGGCGGCGGCGATCGTCGCGTTGGCGGCGCCGGGGTAGTCGACGACGCGCCAGGTGCGGGCCGAGAGCGGGCGCGGCCCGACGCGCACGAGCACGTCCCAGCCGGGGTCGGTCGTCCCGGCGCGGCCGGTGCGGCCCGTGCCGCGCCGCACGCGCACGACGAGGTCGCCGTCGTCCGGGGCGTGCCGCAGGCCCGTGGCCTCGTGGATCAGGTCGGCGAGGCGGGCGAACGCGGCCGAGTCCGACCCGGCGGCCTCGAACCGGAAGCTCGACGACCCGGCCACGCGCAGCGACGCGTACGCGGCGTCGACGATCCGCTGGAGGTGCTCGGGGCTCGCGAACGACTTCGGCCGCGGCACGTCGAGGTGCACGACCACCCACGCGGCGACGGGGGTGCGCAGCGTGGCGACGGGGGCGAGCGGACCGGGCAGGTGCAGCTCGACGGCGTCGGTGCGTCCCGGCACGTCGCGCAGGCCGTGCGCCGCGGGCAGCAGGGCCGCGACCTCGGCCGCGACCACGTCCCGCAGGCCGGGCAGGAAGGTCAGCTCGACCGTGCTGGCGGCGGGGCGACGCGGCCGGTCGGCAGGGCGTCGGCCGCGGGCCTCCTGCCGGGGTGCGCCCGTGCGGCCCGCCTGGCCGGGGCGTGCGGGCCTGCCGTCGCGCGTCGGCTGCTGGGCGCGTGCGGTCCGCTCGCCGCGCGCGGGCCGGCCGGTGCGGCCGGCGGACCCGCCGTCGGCCGGGCGGGGAGGTCGTCGTCCGGGCACGCCGTCAGGCCGCGACGGTGACGGGTGCGCCGACGGCGCGCAGCACGAACGCCTCGGTCTGGGCCAGGGCGTGGTCGCGCTCGGGGCCGTCCTCCTCGGGGATGCCGCGGCCGGTCAGGCACGCGTGCACGAGGGGGACGGTGGTCTCGAGGTCCTGCTCGGGGAAGGCGCCCGAGGCGATGCCGGCGGCGAGGACGTCGCGCAGGATGCGCTCGACGACGAGCACGTGCTCGCGGACGCGCTGCTGGGCCCCGCGCGAGAGCACGGCCCGCAGGTCCGGCCCGGGGGCCACGTGGTAGACGCGGCGCAGGCTGGCCTGCTGGCGCACGTAGGTGCGCAGCTGCTCGACGGGGTCGTCGGTGCCCTCGATCGACGCCTGGAGGCCGGCGGCGTACTGCTCGGTCTCGTGGGTGATGAACCCGAGCAGGAGCGCCTCCTTGTCGGGGAAGTGGTTGTACACGGCGGTGCGGCCCACACCAGCGGCCGACGCGATGTCGGCCAGCGTGATGGCGTCGAAGCCGCGCTCGGCCATCAGGGTGCCGAGGGCGCCGAACAGCCGGAGGCGGGTCTGCTCGCGGTGCTCGTGCAGGGATCCGCCGATGATCTTGGGCATGCTGACATCCTCGCACACCGCGTCAGAAACCATGCCGCCCGTGCCCCGGACGGACCACGGGCGGGCCGGGTGCCGTGGCACCCGACCCGCCCGTCAGTGTCCGACCTGTCAGAGGTCGAGGTCCACGCAGTACGCGTCCGTCTCCTGGCGGTTGCCGCACGAGCCGCCGAAGCTCTCGTACCCGCTGCCCGGGTCGGACTCCATGTAGAGGTCGTCGCACGAGGCCATGTCGCCGCCCTCGCACGCGTCCCACAGGGCGTCGAGCGCGGCGTCGTCGCCGTAGGTGAACGCGCTGCCCTCGGTGGTGCCCTCGTCGGTGCCGGGGTCGACCGCGCCGAACTGGCAGGTGCCGCCCGAGCCGGCCGGCATGGTGCCGCCGCAGGTGTCGGCGACCTCGTCGACGTCGCCCGTCAGCGACGAGGAGAAGTACAGGGTGTCGCACGCGGTCATGTCGCCCGCGGAGCAGTCGTCGCGCAGGCCCTGGGACTCGCTGTTCACGGCCGACAGGCCCGCGACGACCACGACGATCAGGACGATGTACGCGACGATCTGCAGCGCGCCGAGCACGATGCCCGCGATCGCGAAGCCGCGGCCCGACGTGCCGTTCTTCTTGGTGCGGTTGAGCCCGAGGATGCCGAGGATCAGCGGCACGATGGCCAGGCCGAGGATGCCGGTCACCAGGGCGGCGATCGAGACGCCGTCGGTGCCGGGGCCGGTCGGCGCGGCGTACGGCGACGCGGCGGCGTACGCGGGCGCGGACCCGTAGCCGGGTGCGGCCGGTGCGCCGTAGGCGGGGGCCTCGGGCGTGGTCGGCGCGGTGCCGTACGTCGGGGCGGCGGGGGGCTCGGGGGCGCCGGCCGGCGGGGCCGGCGGCGGGGTCGGGACGGCGTACGGGTCGGTCGGGCCGCCCGCGTTGTCGGGGCCCGGCTGCGGCGTGCCGCTCGTGTCGCTCATGACGTCCTTCGCTGGGGGTTCCCCTGCGCGCGCAGGGGCGAGGAGACCTCGGTGATGTGGGTGCGCGCGGCAGCGTAACGGGGTGGTGTGACACGCCGGCAGGTGCTCGCGGGTGATGTCTGGAGTCAGAACCGGACAAAACGTGTGATTCAGGTCACGTCGGATCTGCGTGCTTCGCCTAGGATGCTTCCAGCGCGCCCCGACGGAGCACCATGAGCCGACACGCCCACGCCGTCCCCGACGGCAGCACTGGCACGGACGAGGCACCCCCGTGCCCGGAGACGGTCGCGCGCGTGCGCGAGGCCCACGAGTCCTTCGTCCTCAGCGGCACCGACCCCGGCGCGCGCGTCCGACGCTTCGTCGCCGACTCCTGGCGCCGCAGCCGCCGCGTCGGCGTCGACCCCGAGCTGCCGACCCCGCCCGTCGACCTGTCCGACCCCGACCTGCGCGCGCTGCGCGAGGAGCACCCCGTCTCCGGCGCCGTCCCGGTCGTCCGCCGCCTCCTCGTCGAGCCCGGCGCCTCGTGGGTCGCGGCGCTCACCGACGAGTCGGGGCGCATGCTCTGGGTCGACGGCGACAAGGAGGCCCGCCGCCGCCTGGAGCAGGTCGGCTTCGTCGAGGGCGCCACGTGGCGCGAGGACAGCGTCGGCACCAACGCGCTCGGCACCGCGCTGGCCACGCGGCGCCCCCTGCAGGTCGTCTCCGCCGAGCACTGGGCCCGCGTCGTGCACCCCTGGAGCTGTGCGGCCGCCCCCGTGCGCGGCCCCGACGGGCGCGTCGTCGGGGTCCTCGACGTCACGGGCCGTGACGAGGTGTCCACGTGGATGGCGCTCGCGCTGGTCCGGGCCACCGTCGCCGCCGTCGAGGCCACCATCGCCGGCGGGCCCGCGCCGCCCACGCTGCGCCTGGACGTCCTCGGGCCCCACGGCGGCACCCTGCACACCCCCACCGGCCGCCGACGGCTCACCTGCCGGCACGCCGAGATCCTGCTGCTGCTGGCCGAGCACCCGGGTGGGCTGACCGGCGACGAGCTCGCGGTCCTGCTCTCCGAGCACCAGCTCTCCGAGGTCACCGTCCGGGCCGAGATCTCCCGGCTGCGCCGCCTCGTCGGCCCCCTGCTCTCGGAGTCCCGCCCCTACCGGCTCACCTCGCCCCTGCCCACGGACCTCGACCAGGTGCGGTCCGCGCTGGCCATCGACGACGTGCCTGCGGCGCTCGCCGCGTACTCCGGGCCGGTCCTCGTCCGGTCCGCCGCGCCGGGCGTGGCCCGCCTGCGGGAGTCGCTGAGCACCGACCTGCGCTCGTCGGCGCTGGCGTCCCGCGACGCCGACCTCGTGGGCCGCTGGACCACCCAGGAGGAGGGGCTCGACGACTGGGAGGCGTGGCAGGTGCTGGCCCGCGTCGCCCCCATCGGGTCCGCCGCGCACCTGCGCGCGCACACCCGCCTCGCCCAGCTCGACCGCAGCCTGCGCTGACCCGCCCCGGGCGCTGCGCGCCGCCCCTCCGCACGCGTCCTGACCTGGACGTACGTCCAACGGGTGAATCGCGACGACGTGCCGCGGCGTGCAACGGTCGTGCAACGTGCGGCTCGCTAGCGTGCCCGCCAGTGGCACCGCAGGGGTGCGCCCCGCGAGGGACGTGCGACGGTGCCGGCGGGCGGCGCGCAGGAGGGGGCGCGCCGCCCGCACCCTTTTCTCCCGCGCTACCGTGGCGGGCGTGGACGACATCGCACGCACGGCACCGGACGACGCACCGACCGCCCCGCCCCCGGCCGTCGAGCCCGACGTCAAGGACTGGACCTGGGTCCTCGAGCGTCGCTGCCCGGAGTGCGGGTTCGCCGCCGCCGACGTCGAGCCCGCCGAGATCGGCGCGACCGTCCGCGACCTCGTGCCCCGCTGGGTGGCGGTCCTGCACCGCCCCGACGCGCGCGAGCGGCCCGCGCCGTCGACGTGGTCGGCCCTGGAGTACGGCGCCCACGTGCGCGACGTCATGAGGGTCTTCGACGAGCGCGTGCGCGCCATGGTCGAGGAGGACGACCCGCTCTTCGCCAACTGGGACCAGGACGCCACCGCGCTCGAGGACCGGTACGACGTGCAGGACCCCGTCGTCGTCGCCGACGAGCTCGCGACGTCTGCCGAGCGCACCGCCGCCCGCTTCGACGCGGTGCGCGACGACCAGTGGCAGCGCGCCGGGCGCCGCTCCAACGGTTCGGTGTTCACCGTGCGCACCCTCGGGCAGTACTTCCTCCACGACGTCGTGCACCACCTGGACGACGTCCGCGGCTGAGCCGTGCACCACCCGCCCGGGCGACCGCCGACCGGGCGGCGGCAGGGCCGATCGGGGCCGGTGCGTCCGCAGGGTGGGACGTCCGGCGCAGCGAAACACACCGGCAGCATTCACCCGCTACGTTCGCGCCATGCCAGAGCCGGCTGCGGTTCCTGCTGACCTCGACGGACGGCACGTGATCGCGCTCCCGCGCGGGACGGACGTCCTCGCGCTCGCCACGGCCTGGTTCCCCGCCGCCCGCTGGAGCCGCGAACCCGGCCGTGCCGCCGCCGCGCGCCCGATGGCCGGCGCCCGGTTCCGCGGCATGGCCGTCACCACCGCGCCCGGGCCGGGCCTGCTCGACCTCGACGGGGCCGCCGAGGTCGTCGGCCCGTTCCCGCTCGCCGCCGCCGTCGCCCGTGCCGTCGGCCTGCCGCCGCGCGAGAGCGACCTGTACGGCGTGCCCGTCACCGGTCTGGGCGACGTCGCCGCCGGGTGGGCCACCGCCGTCGCCCGGCGCACGGGCGGCGCGATCCTGCCCGCGGACCGCTCGCGCGCCCTGGTGCCGGACCCGCACGCGTCCGTCGACCTCACGCTCTGGTCGCCCGTGCCCGTGCCGCCCCGCGACGCCCTCCCGCTGCTGCGTCCGTCACTGAGCGGGTCGCGCGTCGGGCCGGTCGAGACGGCGGGGCGTCCCGACGGCCCCGCGGAGTTCTCCCTCACCGCCTCCTACGAGTACGACGGGCAGGTCGTCGTGCGGTGCGCCCGCTCGCACGAGGTGCCGGCCGTGCTCTCGACGCTGGACTGGCGGGCCCACGGCCCCTGGGCGTACCGCGTCTCGTGGCTGCCGCCGGACCCGGTCGAGCTCGAGGTCGAGCAGCCCTCGCAGCTCCACGTGATCGCCCGCCAGCGCGTCACGCCGGGCATCTGCCGCGTCGTCGCGACGCTCTGGCGCACGGCGGGCGGCACCGTCGTGGACGCGGGCGGCTTCGTGGTGACCCCCGAGGAGCTCGACGAGCGCGTCCGCACGGCCCGCCGCTGAGGCGGGCACGGGCACCGGTGGGCCTCGTCCTCGCCGTGCGGGGGTCCGTCGCCCGTCCTACCGTCGAGGCCATGACGAGCCTCGCGACCCCCACCGAGACCTTCGACGTCGTGCTGGTGGGCGCCGGCATGGCGTCCGACGCCGCGGCGCGCGGCATCCGTGAGCTCGACGCCGACGCGACGATCGCCGTCGTGGGGCGCGAGGACACCGCGCCCGTGGAGCGGCCCGCGCTGAGCAAGGGGCTGTGGACGGACCCGGAGACGACGCTCGAGGGTGTCGCGCTGGGCACCGCGGAGGCCACGGGCGCGACGCTGCTGCTCGGCACGAGCGTCGTGGCGGTCGACACCGCCGCACGCACGGTGACGACCGACGACGGGCGGACCCTCGGGTACGGGCGTCTGCTGCTGGCGACGGGCGGGCGGCCGGTGCACCTGCCGGGCGTCGAGGAGTCCGGGCGGGTCCTGTACTACCGCTCGGTGCGCGACTACGAGCGGCTGCGGGAGGTCGCGGGCCAGGGCCGGCACGTGGTGGTCGTCGGCGGCGGGTACATCGGCACGGAGGTCGCGGCGGCGCTCGCGCAGAACGACACCCGCGTCACGCTCGTGGTCAGCCAGGACGTGCTGCAGGGCCACGTCTTCCCGGCGGCGCTGGCCGCGCGGGTCGACCAGCGGTACGTCGACGCGGGGGTCGCGCTCGTGCGCGGCGCCCGGCTCGCGTCCGCGGACGCCGGGCCCGACGCGGTGCGGGTGCACCTGCAGGACGGTCGGACGATCGACGCCGACGCGCTGGTGGTGGGCGTCGGCATCGAGGTCGAGACGGACCTCGCGCAGGCCGCGGGGATCACGGTCGACGACGGGGTCGTGGTCGACGAGCAGCTGCGCACGTCCGCGGCGGACGTGTGGGCCGCGGGCGACCTCGCGCAGTACCCGGACCGGCTGCTGGGGCGGCGGCGCGTCGAGCACGTGGACCACGCGCAGTCGTCCGGCCGGCAGGCGGGGCGCAACATCGCCGGAGCGGGCGAGCCGTACACGCACACGCCGTTCTACTACTCGGACCTGTTCGAGCTGGGGTACGAGGCCGTGGGCCGCCTGGACGCGTCGCTGGACACCGTGGAGGACTGGCACGGCGACGAGCCGTACGCGCAGGGCGTCGTGTACTACCTCGACGGCGGCCGCGTCGCCGGGGTGCTGCTGTGGGACGTGTGGGACCGCACCGACGCGGCGCGCGACGTGATCGCCCACCAGACCGACGTCTCGCCGGAGGCCCTGCGCGGCCGCATCACCGCCTGACGGGCTGCGCCGGGCTGACGGTCGGACGAGGCCGGCGGTCAGAAGAGGCCGGCGGTCAGACGAACGGGTCGGCCCCGGCGGGGACCAGGTCGACCTCGACGCGGGGGGCGCCGCCGCGGCCCTCGGTGAAGATCACGCCCCGCAGCGGTGGCACGTCGTGGTAGTCCCGGCCCCAGCCGAGCACCACGTACCGGTCGTCGACGAGCTGGTCGTTGGTGGGGTCGGCCTCGAGCCACCCGTGGCCCGGCAGCCACGCCGAGACCCACGCGTGCGACGCGTCCGCGCCGCGCAGCTTGGGCCGCCCCGGGCGCGGACGGGTCTCGATGTACCCCGACGCGTACCGGGCGGGCAGGCCGTGCACGCGCAGCGCCGCGATCATCAGGTGCGCGAAGTCCTGGCACACCCCGGCGCCCTGGGCCAGCAGCTGCGCCTGCGTGGTGTGGACCGTCGTGGAGCCCGAGCGGTAGGTCAGCTCGGTGCGGATGCGGTGCACGAGCTCGAGCAGCACGTCGGCCAGCGGCCGGTCGGCGGCGAACGAGGGCGCCGCCCACGCGCGGACCTCGTCGACGAACGCGACGTGCGCGGACGGCAGCACGGCCTCGCGCAGCGCGACCAGGCCCGCGGCGTCCGTGCGCAGGGTGCCGAGGTCGCCCGCGGCCAGCGCCCGGGCCACCGCCTGCCAGCCGACGTCGGGCAGGTCCGCGCGCGCCGGTGCGGTGCGGGCGACCTCGATCGTCGAGCGGGTGGTGACGACCAGGCGGGTGTGCGGCGTCGTCACGCCGAAGTACGTCGAGGTGTTGCCGTGGAAGTCGACGTGCCGGTCCGTGTCCGCGGGCGTGGGGTCGACCTCGACGGCCGTGGCGTGCACGTGCTGGTCGGGCAGCTCGCGCGGTGTCGTCGTGGTGCGCCCGTAGGAGTCGGTCACGGGCTGGGCGTACTCGTACGTGGTGCGGTGCACGAGGTCGTAGGTGCGGCTCACGGGGCGACCTCCTCGGTGGGCTGCCACGGGGAGCCCGACGTCGAGCCCCACAGGTCGTCCAGCGCCCGGCTCGGGCCGGGCCGGGCGAAGTGCACGCGCTCGATCTCGTCCGCCGCGGCCCGCAGCCGCCACTGGATCGACTCCAGCGCCTCCGCCAGCCGCACACGCCGCCCGTCGTCGGACACGACGGACCCGACGGCGACGGTGTCGAGCTCGGCGACGAGGTCCGTGACGCCCTGGAGCAGGTGGTCGCGCTGCCCGGCCGAGCGCCACGGCGGCGGCACGGCCTCGAGGTCCGCGAGCAGCCGGTCCAGGCAGAAGGCCAACGAGCGGGGGTTGGTGCGGTCGTGGACGAGCAGGTCCAGCACGCCCGTCAGCGTCGTGCCCGACGGGTGCCGACGCCGGTACGTGATCGCGGACTCGGTGGCCAGCAGCACGGACTCCAGGACGAGCTCCTCGACCTCGGGCGCGTGCCGCACCACGACGGTCGCCGCGAGCGTGCCGACGAGGTTCTGCGCGCGCTCGATGCGCCGGCCCGCGTCGAGGAAGTGCCAGCCCGCGTCCCGCGTGAGCCCCTCGGCGGCGACGCCCGCGAGCGCGAGCAGGCCCTCGAGGACCCGGTCGAGGGTGGGGCGCAGGCCCACCGTGACGGCGGCGGCGTCGTCGGGGCGGCCCGCCGGGTCGTCGCCGCGGCGCCGGGCGCGGTGCCGCTCGTCGCGCAGCGCGCGCTCGATGCGTCCCAGCGGGGCGAACGTGTCGGTCGAGAGCTGGTCGCGCACGGCGGCCGCAGCCGTGGTCAGCCGCTTGACGGCACGCGCCACGGACCCGCGCGTGCGCCGGTCGAGCAGCAGGTCGCGCAGCGCCGGCACCGGCGGTGCGACGACGGTGGCGTCGCCCTCGGCCGCCGCCGCGAGCGCCGCGGCCTCCCCGCCGTCGGGCAGCGCGGCCGGCGTCAGGGCGGCGAGCAGCACGCCCAGCGCCCGCCCGCCCGCGGACGCGGGGCGGTGGTGGTCGTCGTCCCAGCGGTCGGCGACGGCGCGCAGCACGCGCACCTCGTCCTCGGCGCGCTCGGCGTACCGGCCCATCCAGAACAGGTTCTCCGCGGCGCGCGGGGAGATGCCGTGGCCGCGCCACGCCCGGGCCGTCACCAGCGTCTCGTCGCGGCTCGGGGCCGTGGGCTCCGCAGCGGCGGACGGGTCGAGCACCCACACGTCCTTGGCCACGGCGCCGCGCGACGACGAGACCACGAGGGAGTCCGCGACGCGCGCCAGCCCGCCGGCCATGACCGTGTAGGAGCCCGCGTGCGCGACGGCGTAGGCGCGCAGCACGGCGGCGCGCGGCCCGAGGTCGACGGGGCCGACGCCCGTGCCGGGTCCGTCCGTCGTCGTGGTGCCGTCCGTCCCGACGCCCGCCGCGCCGACCTCGACGGGTGCGGCCGCGTGCGGCCCCACGGGCTCCTGCCCGACCCACGCCCAGGGTTCTGCCGCGACCCGCGCGGCCAGCGCCGCCCGCTCCTCCTCGCCCAGCGCCCAGCCCAGCACCGGCTCCGCCCCGGGCGCGGTCGGCTTGAGCACCAGCCGGTCGAGCCGACCGAGCACGTGCCGCAGCGCGCGCTCGTCGCCGCACCACCACGTGGGCGCCGACGGCAGCGCCAGGTCCTGGTCGAGCACCTCGCGGGCCAGGCGCGGCAGGTACGCGGCCAGCGCGGGGCTCTCCAGCACCGAGACGCCCAGGGGGTTGACCAGCGACACCGACCCGCCGCGCACCGCACGCACCAGGCCCGGCACGCCCAGCCGCGAGCCCGCCCGCAGGTCCAGCGGGTCGCACCAGTCCGCGTCGACGCGGCGCAGCACCACGTCCACCGGCTCCAGGCCGTCGATGCCCTCCAGGTGCAGACGCCCCTCGCGGACCAGCAGGTCCGAGCCCTCGACCAGCGGCAGGCCCAGCATCGACGCCAGGTACGCCTGGTCGAACGCCGTCTCCGACGCCGGCCCCGCCGAGAGCAGCACCGCGCGCGGCTCGTCGCCCGCCGACGCCGGGGCGACGTCGCGCAGCGCCTGGCGCAGCGCGTGGAAGAACGGCCCGAGCCGGGCGATCGTCGCCTGCCGGTACACCGGGGCGAGCACCTGGGCCACGACGCGCCGGTCCTCCATCGCGTACCCCAGGCCCGACGGCGCCTGCGTGCGGTCCGCGACCGCGCACCACGCGCCGTCCGAGTCCCGCACCAGGTCCGTCGCGGTCAGCACGAGCTCCCGCCCGCCCGGGGTGCGCAGCCCGTCGACCGCCCGCACGAACCCCGGGTGCGAGAGCACCGCCGACGGCGGCAGCAGCCGGTCCGTCAGCAGGCGCCGCGGCCCGTACAGGTCGTGCAGCACCGCGTCGAGCAGCTCGGCGCGCTGCACCAGCGCCGCGTCCAGCCGCAGCCACTCGGGCTCGTCGACGACCACGGGCTCCGGGTCCAGCCGCCACGGGCCCGCGCCGCCGTCCGTGCGGTCCGCCCCGTAGGTCACCCCGTGCTCGGCGAGCACCTGCTCCGCCTGCCGGCCCGCGCGCAGCAGGTCCTCCGGCGTCGGTGCGTCGGCCGGCTCCGTCAGCCAGGACCAGTCCGGACGGTGCGCGACCACCGCCCCGTCGGGGCGCGGCGACGAGAGCAGGTCGGTCACCCGGTGCAGTCTGTCGCACCCGCGCCCGGCGCGGGCCCCCGGTCCACCGCGCGCCGCCGGCCCGGCAGGTGTGTCGGGCCCCGGCGGGCCGCGCGGGCCGGGGATGCTGGGGGCGTGCCGCACGCCCACGCCCACGCCGGACCGCCCCCGCCGACCGGCCCCGCCGCCCGCGCCACCGCGACCCGTGCCCGCGCGCTGCTCGCCGCCGTCCTCGTGCCCGTCGCGCTGCTCACCGCCGTCGGCGCCTGGTGGCTGTGGCCGTCCGCGGACGCCCGCCCGCCCGTCATCGAGACCGACGGCCCCGGCGTCACCTACGTCCGGGCCGACGTCGTCGCCGTCGACGCGACCGACGACGGCATGGAGCAGGCCACCGTCCTGCTGCCCGACGGCACGCAGGCCCCCGCGCACGTGCCGCCCGAGTACGTCCCCGAGCTCAGCACCGGCGACACCGTGCGCCTGGCCCGCATGGAGCTGCCCGCCACCGCGCTGGACCCCCTCGCCGACCCCGAGGCCACCACCACGACCTACGTGTTCGTCGACTTCGTCCGCGGCCCGCCGATGGTGCTGCTCGCCGTCGTGTTCGTCGTCCTCGTCGTCCTCGTCGCGCGCTGGCGGGGGCTCGCGGCGCTCGTCGGGATGGGCGTGGGCCTCGGCGTCGTCGTCGTGTTCACGCTGCCCGCGCTGCTCCAGGGCCGGCCCGCCGTCCCCGTCGCCCTCGTCACCAGCGTCGCCATCATGTTCGCCGTCCTCTACCTCGCGCACGGCGTCTCGGTCCGCACGTCCACCGCGCTCGCGGGCACCCTCGTCGGGCTCGTCGCCACCGCCGGCATCGCCGCGTGGGCCGGCGGTGCCGCGCACCTGACCGGACTGTCCGGCGAGGACGCGCTCGACCTGATGTCCGTCGCCCCCGAGGTGCGGCTGCGCGCCGTGCTGGTCTGCGGCATCGTCCTGGCCGGCCTCGGCGTGCTCAACGACGTGACGATCACGCAGGCGTCCGCGGTGTGGGAGCTGCACGCCGCCCGCCCCGGCAGCACGTGGCGGCAGCTGTTCGGCCAGGGCATGCGCATCGGCCGCGACCACATCGCCTCGACCGTCTACACCATCGTCTTCGCGTACGTCGGCGCGGCCCTGCCCCTCGTGCTCCTCGTCAGCCTCTCCGACCGCGACCTGCTCGGCGTCCTCGGCAGCGGCGAGGTCGCCGAGGAGGTCGTGCGGACCCTCGTCGGGTCCATCGGCCTCGTCCTGGCCATCCCCGTGACCACGGCGCTCGCGGCGTCGCTCGTGCGCCTGAGCCGCGCGGGCGGGGCGGTCGACGGCGCCGACGACGAGCACGGCCCGGACGCCGTCCCCGGCGGTGCCGACCCGCAGGACGTCGGGCCGAGGGCCGTGCGGTCTGCCAGCATCGACGCGTGAGCACCGACCCCTCCCCGCCGGTCCCCGCCCCCCACGACCCCGCCGCCCGGCGCGCCGCCGCCGCGTACGGCGCCGTCCCGCCCGAGCCCGTCGAGCCCCCGCACGGCCGGCACGGCGGCGGACGCGGGCCGGCGTGGGTGCTCGGCGCGGTCGTCGTCGTCCTCGGCCTCGCCGCCCTCGTCGGCGTCGCGCTCACCTGGCCCGACGGCGAGACCACCGCCGGTGCCGGTCTCGTCGACGTCGACGTGCAGTACCTGCGGGCCGGCGTCACGGACGCCCGCTGGACCACCTGCGACGGCACCATCGAGGACGTCGCCCCCGACGGCACCGTGCCCGAGACCGTCCAGTGCCTCCAGGTCGACGCGACCGTCACCGGCGGCTCCCTGGCGGGCACCCAGGTGCAGGTGCTCGCGACGTCCGGCGTGGGCGTCGGCGACGTCCCCCCGGGCACCGGCATCATCGTCGAGCGCTACCCCCCGATCGACGGCGCCGCCGAGGTCTGGGCGTGGGGCGACTACCAGCGCGGCCTGCCGCTGGGGACCTTCGCGCTCGTCTTCGCGCTCGTGACCGTGCTGGTCGCGGGCCTGCGGGGGCTGCGCGCGCTGATCGGGCTCGCGCTCGCGTTCGTCGTCCTCGCCGTCTACCTCATCCCCGGCCTCGTGCAGGGGCAGAGCGGCCTCGTCGTCGCGCTGAGCGCGTCCACGGTCATCGTCATCATCGTCCTGTACCTCGCGCACGGGGTGTCCCTGCGCACCACCACCGCCCTCGTCGGCACCCTCGCCGGCCTGGCCATGGTCACCGGCCTCGGCGTCCTCGGCGCCGAGCTCGCGCACCTGCAGCCCGGGTCCACCGAAGAGACGTACCGCCTGGCCCGCCTGCTCGGCGACGACGGCATCCAGATCCTGCGCGGGGTGTTCCTGTCCGGCGTCGTCCTGGCCGGCATCGGCGTGCTCAACGACGTCACGATCACGCAGGCCGCCGCCGTGTTCGAGCTGCGCGCGTCCGACCCCGACGCGTCCTGGCGGCGGCTGTTCGAGCGCGGCATGCGCATCGGCCGCGACCACATCGCGTCCACCGTCTACACGATCGCCTTCGCGTACGCCGGCGCGTCGCTGCCCGTGCTGCTGCTCCTCGAGCTCTACGCCCAGCCCCTGACCCGCACGCTGACCACGGGGGAGTTCGCCGAGGAGATCGTCCGCACCCTCGCCGGCTCCGTCGGCCTCGTCCTGGCGATCCCCCTGACCACGCTGATCGCCGCCCTCGCCGCCGTCACCGTCCACGACCCCGCCCGCCTCGCCGGCACCGGCCACTCCCACACCCACCGCCACGTCGGGTGACGGGCGGGCCCGTCAGGGCCAGGCCGCGAGGAGGTCGTCGGCCGTCCACACCTGGGCGAGGCGGGGGTCGGGCTCGGCGCCCGCGGGGCAGACGCCGACGAGCGACGTCGCCGCCGTGACCCCGGGGACGGCCGTGGCGTCGGTCGCGAGAGCGGTCACGTCGGCGGCCGTGAGCGGCGCGGACGCGCGCCACTTCACGGTGCCGACGAACGCGATCTCGCGGGCCGGCCGGTCGTCGGCGCCCACGAGGTCGATCTCCTGGCGGTTGGTGCGCGGCCACCAGCCGCCGACCGTGCGGACGTCGGGCCACCGGTCGTCGGGCAGGAGGCGTGCGAGGGCGTCGCGGACCAGCGGCTCGACCGCGCGCCCCCGCCACGCGGCGTACCCGCGCGCCACCCGCTCGGCGGCCAGGTCGGGACGCCCCGGTCGATGTCGCCCTGCGCGGGCTCGACCATCGCGAGCCAGAACCGCAGCGCCGGGTCGGCGACGCGCCAGCGACGGTCCTTGGTGTTGCGGCGGGCGGACAGCGGCTCGTCGGCGGCGACGGCCCGCGCCCGGACCAGCGTGTCCAGCGCCCGGGTGAGGGTGGTCGCGTTGACCCCGTCGCCCACCGCGCCCAGCACACCCGTGAAGGTGCGCTCGCCCCGTCCGCCGATCGCCGTGAGGACGTCGCGCGGCCGCCCGCCCGCCGGCAGCTCACCGTCGAGGACGCGCGTGCCCGAGACCACGAGCGCGCTGGTGGCCCGCGCCGGCCGCGCGTGCGCCCGTCCTGGCGTCCGTCGCCGGCGCAGGTCCCGGCGACGAGCGACGACGCTCAGGCCGGGGCGTCGGGGAGCGTCGCGGGGTCGACCAGGCCGCGACGGACGGCGCCGACGAGGCGCCGGGGCACGGCGACGGTGCGACCGTCGACGCGCAGGGGGACGAGCTCGACCGGCGTGGCGACCCACTGGGCGCGGCGCGAGCGGGTGCGGGAGCGCGACGTCTTGCGCTTGGGGACGGCCATCAGCCCTGCCTGGCCTTCCAGCGCGGGTTGCGCTTGTTGATGACGTAGGTCTTGCCGCGGCGGCGCACGACGATCGACCCGTCCTTCTTCTTCAGCGACGCGAGCGACGCGCGGACCTTCATCGGGTGCCCTCCTCGGGCTGGCTGCGGCCGTAGCGGCGGTTGAACTTCTCGACGCGGCCGGCGGTGTCCATGACGCGCGCGTTGCCGGTCCAGAAGGGGTGGCTGGCGCTGGAGATCTCGACGTCGATGACGGGGTAGGTGTTGCCGTCCTCCCACTCGATCGTGGCGGACGACGTGGCTGTGGACCGCGTGAGGAACGCGAAGTCGGCGGACCGGTCGCGGAACACGACCGGGTGGTAGTCGGGGTGGATGCCCTGCTTCACGGGTGGCTCCTGGGGGTCGGGGTGCTGGTCACCAGCTGGACTTGGTCACGCCGGGCAGCTGGCCGCGCAGCGCCATCTCACGGAACCGCACGCGCGACAGGCCGAAGGTGCCGAGGTGCCCGCGGGGGCGGCCGTCGACGACGTCCCGCCTGCGCAGGCGCACGGGGCTGGCGTCCCGGGGCTGGCGGTGCAGCTCGGCGCGCGCGGCCTGGCGCTCGTCCTCGGTGAGGTGGGGGTTCACGGACGCGGCGCGCAGCTCGGCGCGTCGGGCGGCGTACCGCTCGACGACCTGGCGGCGCTGCTCGTTGCGGGCGATCTTGCTCTTCTTGGCCACGGCTCAGCGCTCCTCGCGGTAGTCGACGTGCCGGCGCACGACGGGGTCGAACTTGCGCAGCACGAGCCGGTCCGGGGTGTTGCGGCGGTTCTTGCGGGTCACGTAGGTGTGCCCGGTGCCGGCGGTGGAGCGCAGCTTGATGACGGGGCGCAGCTCGGTGCGCTTGCCGGCCATCAGAGCTTCTCCCCGCGGGCGAGGATCTCGGCCACGACGGCGTCGATGCCGCGGCGGTCGATGGTCTTGATGCCGTCGGTCGAGACGCGCAGGGTCACGTGGCGGCGCAGGGACGGCACCCAGTACCGCTTGCGCTGGATGTTCGGGTCGAACCGCCGCGGGGTGCGGCGGTGCGAGTGCGACACGGACCGCCCGAAGGACGGCACCTTGCCGAGGACCTGGCAGTGACGGCTCATGGACCGGAACGGTAGTTAGTGATTATCGTTCTCGTCAACTGTCGAGAACCGATCTCAGTCGACGCCGCGTCGCGCGGCCGGCTGACCGCCGCACCGAGGAGCACCGTTGAGCCGTCGCAGCCGCACGCCCGTCGTCGTCCTGTCCTCCCTCGACCCCGTCGAGAGGGACGCGGTCGTCGTCGGGCTCCTCATGGACTCCCCGCGCGTCGTCGCCGTCCGCCACGACATCCACGACGACGAGGGCGGCGGCCAGATCCGCCGCGTCGTCGCCGACGCCACCGGCACGGTCGAGGACGAGACCGTGCCGCTCGAGCACGCGTGCCTCTCGTGCGCCGTCCGCGAGGACGCCCTGCCGACGCTCGCGCGCCTCGCCGCCGACGGCCGCTGGGACGCGATCGTCCTCGCGCTGCCCGTCAGCGCCGAGTCCCTGCCCGTCGTCCGCGCGCTCGGCTGGGCCATGCGCCCGCGCGAGCCGCTCGCCCGCCTGCGCCTGGCCGACGTCGTGACCACCGTCGACCTGGCCACGTTCGAGCACGACCTGCTCGGCGACGACCTGCTCGACGAGCGCGAGCTCGCCCTGACGCTCGAGGACCGCCGCTCGGTCGGCGAGGCCCTTGCCGCGCAGGTCACGCACGCCGACGTCGTGCTCGTCAGCGGGGAGGCCTCGCCCGTCGCGTCCGACCTGCTCGACCACGTGCGGGCCGCGGACTCCCGCCGCGTCGACGGCCGCTACGGCGTCGACGTCCACGAGCTCGTCGCGCGCGAGCACCGCGTGGTCGAGGGCGAGCGCCGGCTCGACCCCTGGTACGCCGCCCCCGTGCCCGGTGCCCCCACCGCGCACGGCGTGTGGACCCTCGACCTGCGCTCCGACCGGCCCCTGCACCCCGAGCGGCTCGTGCACGAGGTGCACCGCCTCGGCGACGGACCGTTCCGCGCCCGCGGCCGGTTCTGGGTGCCCAGCCGCCCCGACACCCTGTGCGTCTGGGACGGCGCGGGCGGGCAGCTGAGCATCGGCGCGGCGGGCCCCTGGGGGCGCCGCACGCCCGAGACCCGGATCGTCGTCACCGGGACCGGCGACGAGCGGCCCGCCCTCGTCGAGGCCTTCGAGGAGATCCTGCTGACGCCGGCCGAGATGAGCCGCGGGCTGGGGGAGTGGCTCGGACGCCCCGACGTGCTCGCCCCCTGGCTCGGCGACCGCACCGCCGCCTGAGCCGGGCCGCCCGCGGGCCGTGCGCCGTCAGAGCGCCCGCGGGCACCGGCGCACGGCCAGCAGCGCGACGTCGTCGTGCCGGTCCGGCGGCAGCAGCCGGTGCAGCACCGCGTCGCACAGGTCGTCCAGGCCCATCGTGTGCGCGTGCAGCGACGCCAGCGCCTGCTGCAGGTGGGCGATGCCCTCGCGCACCGGCATGTCCCGCCGCTCGACCAGGCCGTCGGTGTAGAGCAGCAGCGTCGCACCCGGGCGCAGCGGCAGCTCGCTCGTGGTGCGCGGCCGGTCCGGCAGCACGCCCAGCAGCGGCTCGGGCGCGGCGGCGCTCAGCAGCCGGACCGTGCCGTCGGGCTCGACGAGCACGGGCGGCGGGTGCCCCGCGTTGGACCAGCGCACCGTCGTCGGGCCGTCGACCGTCGGGTCGTCCAGCGCCCCGACGCTCGCGACCACGGCCGTCGCCATCGCGTGCGACCCCAGCGTGTGCAGCGCCCGGTCCACCTGCGTGAGCAGCACCGACGGCGACGTCTGCGTCGCCACCGCGATCCCGCGCAGCAGGGCCCGCACCTGCCCCATGTCCGCGGCGGCCTTCACGTCGTGGCCCACCACGTCGCCGATGACGAGGGTGGTGGACCCGTCGGCCAGGCCGAACGCGTCGTACCAGTCCCCGCCGACGCGGGCGACCTGCGAGGCCGGCGCGTACCGCACCGCCGTCGCCAGGCCGGGCACGTGCGGTGGATCCGTGAGCATGGAGCGCTGCAGCTCCTCGGCCACCCGCAGCTGGGCGTGGTAGAGCCGGGCGTTGTCGAGCGCCATGCCCGCCCGCCCGGCCACGTCGCGCAGCAGGTCGACCTCGACGTCGGAGACCGGGCCCCGGTCGGCACCGTTGAACAGGCTGATCGCCCCGACGGTGCGCCCGCGTCCCCGCAGCGGCAGCACGACCGCCGACTGCGGGGCGAGCTCGGTGAGCAGGTCGCGCGCCCGCCCCGGCTTCACGACGTCGAACGGGTCGGGCAGGTCGGAGGACGTCACGCGCACGACCTCGCCCGTGCGCAGCGCCTGCCGCAGCGGCGCGTCCGGCGTGAGCGACGCCAGCCGCACCTGGGCGTACTCCGCGACGAGGGCGCGGCGCTCCGGGTCGACGTGCCAGGTGCCGACGTCGCGGGTCCGCGGCCGGGCGCCGGGGTGGTCGGAGTCCACGAGGGTGACCACGCACCAGTCGCCGACGGCCGGGACGACGATCGTCGCCAGCCGTGCGACGGCCTCGTCGGCGTCGAGGGTCTCGGACAGCTCGGTGGCGACCCGCGCCCGGACCGCGGCCCGGCGCGTCGCGGCCGCGACGGCCTGCTCCGCCCGGACCCGGTCGTCGACGTCCGAGAAGTAGATGGACAGCCCGTGCGGGCCGGGCCACGCGTGCACCTCGTACCAGGCGTCGAGAGGCGCCGGGTGCCGGGCCGTGAACGTCACGGGACGCCCGGTGCGCAGCGCCAGCCGGTACTGGTGCTCGAACGTGGTGCCGCCCACCGCCGGGAACGTGTCGAGCAGCCCGCGGCCGACGAGCTGGTCGCGCGTGCGCTGCAGCAGCTTCTCCGCGGCACCATTGACGTAGCGGACGGCCAGGTCGTGGTCGAGGGTCACGAACGCGGTCGGCATGATCTCGAGCTCGCGGGCCACGGTCGCGTCCATGTCGGCGATCTCGGTGGCGTCGTACGCGGCGCCGACGAACCGGGCCGCGGCGCCGTCCGCGCCGGCGAGGACGCGGCCGCGCCCGATCACCCAGCGCGTCGCCCCGTCGGGTCGCACGACCCGGTAGCGGGCGTCGTACTCGCCGCAGGCCTCGAGCGCCGCGGCGATGGCCCGTCGCACGCGGGTGGCGTCCTCGGGGTGGACCAGCTCGACCAGCGCCTCGAGGGTGCCGTCGAAGGCGCCCGGCCCGACGCCGTAGACGTCGTGCATGCGCTCGTCCCAGACCAGGCGGTCCGCCTGGACGTCGTACTCGAACAGCCCGATGCGTGACGCCGCGAAGACGTCCGCACCGACCCGCCGGTCGTGCTCCCGTGCCATGTCATCCCCCGCCCCCGCTCGAGGAGCGGGCCGCCCCCATCATGGCGTGCTGCGCGCCCGCCGTCGCCCACCTGTGTGGTGGTTCGGCCCGGTTCTGGGTGCCAGGTCCCTCCTGCCGCGGCACCGGTGCGGCGCGGCCGGCCGCCCCGGGGGCGCACCGGCCGCGCCGAGGTTCACCCGGTGACGACCACCGGCTCGTAGCCGAGCAGCGCGGGGGTGATCTCGAGCCGGAGGCTCTGGGGGTCGACGACGGTCCACCCGAGCTGGAACGTGGTCGTCGCGCCGGCGGGGGCAGCGTGCGGCGGGCCGGTGAGCTCGAGGCCGAGCTCCGGGTCCCAGACCGTGGCCGCGGGGCCGCCGTCCGCGGTCGCGACCGTCGCGAGCGTCGCGGGCAGGAAGGGCTCGGCGGTGCCGTTGTCGACGCGTACCTCGACGCGCACGTGCGTGCCGGTGCCGGGCGCCTCCGCCGAGGCGGACGGCTCGAACGCCTCGGGCGCGCCGACCGTGAGCGCGAGCCCGTCGTCGTAGGTGAACGTGCCGCCGAACGGCACGCTGCCGCCGGCGAGCGTGGCCGCCGTGGCTTGCGGGTCGGGCGCGGCGGAGGAGGGGCCGCCGCGCAGCGCCAGCGCGACGACGGCTGCCGTGACCGCGACGGCTACGAGTCCCGCGACGACGACGGCGCTGCGTCGACGCCCCGGGCGGCGTCCGGGCGCGGGCTCCGGCGCAGGCACCGGCACAGCGTCCGGGCTGGCGGGTGGCACGGCGGGCGCCGTGGGTGGCCCGGCCAGCGGCAGGGCCGTGGTGGGTGGTGAGATCGGGCGGGTGCGGCTGGGTGAGAGCGCTCCCATGGTGCTGTCGCGGGCGTCGGGCACGTGGGCTCCTGGCGGGAGAAGGGGCGGGCGTCCGGCGTGACCGGCGCGCGCGGTGCCACGGCGGTCGGACGACGGGCGCGCCCGGCCGGGCGCGCCCGGCGTCCCGGGGGCGGCGCCGACGACGTTAGGCACCCCGCCGCCCGCGCGTGCGGCACGAAAGGTTTCGTCCGTCCCACCTGCGGGGCCGCCCGCCCATGGTGCGGGTCGTGACCCGTCGGCGTCGGGGTCCGGTGACGGCGCGAGCCCGGCCGCGACGGGTGGTCGGGGCCGGGCTCGGCGGGTCGGCCCGTGGTGCGGGCCGGGTCAGGGGGTGCTCAGGAGCGCGGGTCGTCCGTGCGGCGCACCTCGAGCACGACGGTGGAGCCCGACGTGACCGTGCCCGTCTCGGGGTCCTGCGCGACGACGACCCACTGCGTCGGGTCCTCGACCATGCGGTCCTGGCCGGTCGCGTCGACGACCTCGACGACGAGGTCGCGGGCCTCGAGGGTCTCCTGGGCCGAGACGAGGAGGATGTTGGTCTGCGAGATGACGTCGACCATGCCGCTGGTGCCGCCGTCGGCGGTGAGCGACGGCGACGGGGTGGTCTCCGCGGTCCCGGCGGTGCCGCTGCTCGAGGCGCAGCCGGCGAGGAGGGTGGCGGCCGCGACGAGGGCGACGGACGTCCGCAGGGCGGTGGTACGCATGATGGGGCTCCCCCAGAGGGTCGTGGTGGGATCGGCGGCGACGCCGGGCGCGCCGACGTCGGGTGGACGTCGTCGCGGGGTGTTTCCAGCACGTTACGTCGCGCGGCCCGGGGTTGTCGCATCGATTCGGGTGAGCCTCACCACGGGAGCGACGGAGCGGATGAGTTGTCCGTGACGTGCCTCACGACGGGATCCGTCGTCCAGGGTCGGGCGGGTGGACGCCGTCAGGCCCGCAGGTCGCGGCGGCGGTGCAGCACCAGCGCCACGCCCAGCAGCGCGGCGGCACCGGCGCCCACGCCCAGCACCGGTGCGAGCTCGAAGGCCTCCGCGGGCAGCGCGGGCACCAGCCCGAAGGGCGCGGCGTCGAGCACCGCGGCCGGCAGGTCGAGCAGCGGGCCGTACAGCCCCACGACGATCGACGCGACGAGCGCCGCCCACGTCGTCCACGACGGCAGCCCCGCGCCGTGCACCGCCGCGGCCAGCACCGTGAACAGCGCCACCGTCGGCAGGTGGACCAGCGCGGCCAGGGTGAGGTCGACGACGAGCCCGGCGTCCCCGACGGACCCGGCCGCCCCGACGCCCAGGGTGACGCCGCACACCAGCAGCAGCACGGTGCCGCCGCCCAGCGCGACGCCGACGTGCGCCAGCAGCCACCGCGGGCGGCCCACCGCCGACGCGAGCACCACGGCCGCGCGCCCCCACGACTCCTCGCGCCCCAGCCGGTGCACGGTCACCACCGCGAACACGGCCACGGCCATGGCGAAGAAGCCGAGGAACGCCGACAGCGTGCCGCGCAGCAGGTCGTCCCCGGACGCCCCGAAGACGGTCGCGAGCTCGGGCTGCGCGGCGAACGAGTCGACGATCCCCGGCGACATCGAGCCGGTGAGCAGGCCGAAGACGCCCAGCCCGGCCGCCCAGGAGATCGTCGCGGTGCGCTCCAGGCGGGCGGTGAGGCCGAGCGGGGTGCGCAGCCAGGCCGCGGCAGCGCCACGCCCGGGTCGCACGGTCAGCAGGCCCGCGCCGACGTCGCGACGCCCGACGAGCGCCCACGCGCCGACGAGGAGGAGGACCGCCAGCAGCGCGTGCAGCGCCAGCGGCCACCAGCGCAGGTCGACGAACGCCCGGGTCTGCTGCGCCCACCCGATCGGCGACGCCCACGACAGCGCGCTGCCCCCGGTCTGCTGCGCGTCCCCGACGCCGCGCAGGAGGAACGCCAGCCCCACGAGGGCGCCGGCCGAGCCGGTGGCGGCCCGTGCGGTGCTCGCCACCTGCGCGGTCACCGCGGCGACGCCGGTGAAGACGACGCCCACGCCGGCCACGCCCAGGGCCACGGCCACCGACCCGTCGACCGCCAGCCCGGTCCCCACGAGTGCGCCGACCAGGGCCAGCGCCACCGCGGCGTTCGCGACCAGCGCGTCGAGCACGCCGGCGGCCAGGGGAGCGTGCCGGCCCGCCACGCCCGCGCGGACCAGGTCGGTGCGGCCGATCTCCTCCTCCGCGCGGGTGTGCCGCACCACGAGGAACGCCGACATGAGTGCCGCGGCCACCGCGAGCATGCCGAGCATCTCGTTGGTGACCATCGCGCCCATCGTGTAGTCGTCGAGCCCGTAGCCGGGGCCCGACAGCAGCGCGCCGGACGGGTCGCGCATGATCGCCGCCCGCGTCTGGCGCGCGGCCGCGTCGGGGTACGCCACGGGGATCGCCACCGCGAAGTACCCGACCAGGCCCGCGATCGACACCACCCACACGGGGATGCGCACCCGGTCGCGCCGCAGCGCGAGCCGCAGCAGCCGGCCCGTGCCGGTCAGGGTGGACGGGCGCGGGGCGGCCGGCGCCGGTGCGGCGGGGGCCGTGCGGGCGTGCGTCGCGGCGGTCACCGGTCCGCACCTGTCGTGCCGTACTGCGAGACGAAGAGCTCCTCGAGCGACGGCGGCGTCGCCGTCAGCCCGCGCGCACCGGTGCGGGCCAGGTGCGCGAGCAGCGCCGGCAGCGCGTCGTCGTCGACCTGCAGGTGCACGCGCTCGCCGTCGTGGCGCACGTCGTGGACCCCCGGCAGCGACGCGATGCCGTCAGCCGGCGTCACGGCGGTGACGGCCGTGCGGTGCAGGGTCCGCAGCTCGGTCAGCGACCCGTCGAGCACCGCCCGCCCGTCGCGGATGATCGTCACGCGGTCGCAGAGGCGCTCCACCTCCGCGAGGATGTGGCTCGACAGCAGCACGGTGCGGCCTGCTGCCGCCGCCTCGCGCACGCACTCCTGGAACACGAGCTCCATGAGCGGGTCCAGGCCGGACGTCGGCTCGTCGAGCACGAGCAGTTCCGCGTCCGAGGCGAGCGCCGCGACGAGGGCGACCTTCTGCCGGTTGCCCTTGGAGTACGTGCGCGCCTTGCGGGTCGGGTCGAGGTCGAAGCGCTCGAGCATCTGCGCGCGCCGGCGCGGGTCCGCCCCGCCGCGCAGACCGGTGAGCACGTCGATCGCCTCGCCGCCGGTGAGGTTGGGCCACAGCGTGACGTCGCCGGGCACGTAGGCCAGGCGCCGGTGCAGCGCGACCGCGTCGTCCCAGGCGTCGCCGCCCAGCAGGCGTGCGGTGCCCTGGTCGGCGCGGATCAGGCCGAGCAGCACGCGCAGGGTGGTGGACTTGCCGGCCCCGTTGGGGCCGAGGAAGCCGTGCACCTCACCGGCCTCGACCCGCAGGTCGAGGCGGTCGAGGGCGCGGACGCGACCGAAGCTCTTGGACAGCTCGTGGACGTCGACGACGGGCGTGGTGCTGGGCATGGCGGTCTTCTCTCAGGGCGTGGGGTCTCCGGGTGGGGTGGGGCCGGGCGTGCCGGCGGGCGGGTCCGTGACGTACATGAGGTAGGCGTCGAGCATGCGACGGTCGGTCATCAGGCCCTCGGTGTAGAGCTCGAGGGCGGGCAGCGCGAGGCTGTCGAGGTAGGCGCGCAGGCGGGGGCCGAGCCCGGCGGGGTCGTCGAGCGGGTCGACGGCCAGCGCCACGAGCATCCCGCCCAGGCCCTGCAGCGTCAGCCACCGGGCGCGGGCCGCCTCGTCGCGGCTAGGGCGGATCGTGCCCGCGGCGACACCGGCGCGCAGGTACGCCTCGGCGTCGGCGACGAAGGCGTCGAGGAACGTGCGGGCCAGGTCGCCGCCGTGCTGGATGCTGCGCAGCACGTACGCCACGAGCGGCGCGTAGCCCTCGACCTGCGCCAGCTCGACGAGCAGGTGGTCGGGCCCGGACGGGCCGAGGGCGTCGGCCTTGTGCTCCTTGACGGTGGCCAGCACGTGCTCGTCGCAGGCGGCGCGCAGCCCGTCCTTGGACCCGAAGTGGTGCAGCACCAGCGGGGCGCTGACCCCGGCGTCCTGGGCGATCGTGCGCAGACCCACGCCGAAGCCGTCGCGGCCGAACCGCGCGATCGCGGCGTCGCGGATCCGGGCCCGGGCGGTGAGGTCGTCCGGGCGGGGCGACGACGACGTTGCTGACCGCATGTTCAGCAGACTAACCACTCGTTCAGGGAGGGGGCAAGAGAATCGCCCCCGACGACGGTGTCGGGGGCGTCCAGGTGCGGTGCGTCAGCCGTTGACCTCGTCACGGTGCATCACGTTCAGCACCACGAACGAGCCCTCGACGACGACGCCGGCCGGCGGGTCCTGCGCGACGACGACCCACTGGTCCTCCTGGTCGACCATCCGCGACTGGCCCGACGCGTCGACCGCCTCGACCGTGAAGCCCCGCAGCTCCAGGCTCGCGCGCGCCGTGGTCAGCAGGATGTTCGTGTACGACGGCACGTCGAGCGTGCCGGACTCGCCCCCGTCGGCGATCTCCAGGTCGTCGGCGGAGACGTCGGCCGGGTCTGCGCTCGTGGGCTCCGGCGTCGGCTCGACGCTCGGCTCGGCGGCGGCGGACTCCACGCCCGCACCTGCCTGGGCGGCGGACGTGGTCGTGGTGCTCGGCGGCGCGCCGGCGCAGGCGGTGAGCGTGAGGGCGACCGTGGCGAGCACGACGGACGAACGGACGAGGGCAGAGCGCATCGCAGAATCCCTGGGTGTGGGGGGGGTAGGGGTGTGCGGCGACGGCGCCGCGTGCGGCAGGGGCCGGATGGGCGCCCGCCACGGACGTCCCTCGACGTTACGTGCCTGTTACGGGCCCTGGCATCGCCCACAGCCGGTGATCCGTACCACTCGGTAGCCTCGGCATGCGGGTACTCACCTGAACGGGCGACGCCCTGGGCCCATCGTCCGATTCCTCCCGTGGCGCCCGTCACGCCCCCACCCCGTCCGGCCGCCACCCACCCGGGTGCTTCTCGCCCGTGCCGCTCGCCGGCACCCGAGACGTCACCACGTCCGCCCAGCGACGATGCGCGCGTGATGCGTCCGCGAGAGCAGCCCGCGCGGGTGCCGCCCGCGGTGTACGCCGACCCGTCCGTCGCCGCCCGCCAGGCGGTCGGGCTGCTCACCTTCCGTCGCTGGCGGCGTGTCGTCGGCCTGGACTGTGGCTCCCTCGAGACCCTGGAGGAGCACCTCTGGCAGCGCGCGACCGTCGAGCCCACCACGTTCGACGCCTGGTACCGGGCCCACCCGCTGGTCACGTTCGACGACGACATGCCCGACGACCTGCGCCGCGCCGTCGCCGTGAGCGGCGTCGACCAGGACGAGGCGGAGGCGGCGATCGACGCGCTCGTCGAGATCACCTACGGCGGCCTGTTCACCGGCCTCGTGAGCGAGACCTCGCTCGAGAGCCTCGACGCCCTCGGACGCGTCACCACCAGGCACGGCGTCCCGCTCGCCGATCCGGCGCCGTTCACCGGGAGCCTCTGGGTCGACGACGCCTGGGGCCGCCCGGACGCGGCGACCCTCCGCCGGTGGCGGGACGTCGTCTGGCGGTGAGCGCCGACCGGGGCCCGGACGGTGTCCTTCCTCGCATCCGCTGGGCGCGGTCGACGTGCGGTGCTCGCTACCGGCTCGGGGTCCGGGGCTTGCGGCGGGGACGAGCAGGCCGAGGACGCCGCCAGATCCGCAGGGAGGCGCCTCCGTCCCGCGCGCAGGCGATGTCGAAGCGCAGCTCGATGCTCGCGTCGTCCTCCAGCCCCGGATGAGCGGCGAGGAGGTCGCGGCGGAGGGCGTTGTTGTCCCCGTCGGCGCGGGTGCCCTGGTCGACCAGGACCCAGTCGCTCACGGTGTCGTCCTCACGCACCCTCGCCCTTCCCACGTCGCCCAGCATCCCGCCGGGCGCCGGCCCTGCCGGGCCCCTCTCGACACCGTGCGGACCGGCTGGGAGCCTCGACCTGTGTACTCCTCACTGGCGCTGGCGGCCTCCGACGATGCGGACCGGGACGAGATGCGGAGAGCGATGCTGCGCCACCAGCCACCGGACAACATCGCTGCGGGCGCGCTCCCGGGCGTGCACGTGCTCGTGCGGACCGACGACGTGGCGGTGGTCCTGCATGCCGCCCGGTGCTATGCGGAGGGGCTGGCACTCGAGATGCGGATCGCGCTGCGGGCCTCGAGGTCCGGGTTCGCGGAGCACCACGAGACGTGGGAGGCCGTGCAGCAGATGTGGGTCGGCGTCGAGCTCGCCGACGGCACCCGGCTGGTGTCCGGGCCCCTGGGGCACGGGGTCGACGACCCGGCCGACCCTTCCGCCTTCACCCTCCAGAGCTCTGGCGGGGGCGGTGGTGGACGCACGTTCGCCCAGACCTACTGGTTGACCCCCGCGCCGACCGAGGGGGACGTGCTGGTCGTCGTAGCCTTGCCCGGGCTCGGGCTGCCCGAGTCGAGCGTCGTGCTGCCGGGGGCCGCGCTGGCGGCCGCGCGCGCCGAGGCGGTCGAGCTGTGGCCGTGGGAGCCGGACGCCGAGCCCGAGGACGGGCCGCCCACGGAGGTCGAGGTGCCCGCCGGCGGCTGGTTCGCCGAGACGGCCGGCTGACGGCGCGCCCTGTCGCCGATCCCGTGCACCGGGAGGCCGCACGCTCTTCGCGTCAGCGGGACGCTACGCCGGACCGCGCGCCTCCGTGCCGCCGCCGCCCTCAGCTGTGCGTGGCATCCCTCGCGGCGTCGACCATGCGTGTCGCCCACTCGACAGCCTTCGTGGCGTCCGTCCGGCTGATCGGCGCGGCCTGGTACTGGGCCGCGGTCTTGAGCCCGAGGAGCCGGCGGAACGTCGACTCCAACGCCTTGCCGGACGGGCCGGCCGCCGCGAGCTCCGGCACGGCCGCCCGGTGGTCGTCCGACTTGCCCGTGCGGCCGGTCAGCCGCAGGCAGATCGCATCCTTGGCGTTGATCCCGGCCAGCACGGCGGACGACGCTGCGGCGGTGTGGAGCTCCATGTGGAGCTCGAGGTCGGCGGCGTCGAGGAACTCCCGTGCCTTCGACAGGTGCTTGAGGGCGTCCTCCCGCACGCCCACTCAGGCGGCCTCGGGAGCAGGGACCAGGGCGACGGAGCCGACGACCGCGCGGCCGTCGCGTCGGATCTCGGCGAGCAGCCGCTCGCCGTCGGCGGACATGGTCCGCAGGTCGGACGTCGAGCGGTCGACGATCTCGCAGGGGTTGCCCGTCCATCGCGTGACGGACGCGGCCAGGTCCGTCAGGTCTGCTTGCCAGTGCTCGTCTCCGTCGTCGATGTCCGCGGGGCGGATCACCAGGAGATCGATGTCGCTGTTCGCGTCACCGTCGCCTCGGGCGGTGGAGCCGAACACGATCACACCCGTCGGCGGGTGCGTCCAGCCGCCCACGTGTGCGGCGATCCGCTCCCAGAGCAGCGTCCGGAGCGAGACGAGTGCCTCGACCGCGGGCGCGGCGAGGTGCTCCCTGTTCAGGGTGAAGAGCGCTGCCGAGCCCGCGGGTTCCCGGTTCACGACCCCCGCGTCCACCAGCTCACGGAGGATGCGGGCGACTCGGGACTGTGAGACGTGGGGCTGTGTGAGCTCGGCGATCGCGCGGCCCGTCAGGGGCCTCGTCGTGGACGCCAGGACGGCGAGCACGGGGCCGTGGGCTGACGGCAGTACTGCGGTCAGCGGGTGTGCGACATCCATCTCGGCCCCTTCGAGTACTTCATGACTCACGCGAGCAAAATAGTACTCACGTGAGTCTGAGTGGGCGCGATCGGCGTGCTGCAGATCTCGGCCGGGCTCGACCACCTCGGCGTCGTGGAGTCCTCGACCGGGCTCCAGGTCGTCCGGCTCGCGTGGCGCGTGGCGCACCACCACGTCGGCCTGCCACGCGCGCCGGAAGGTGTGCCGTCGTCGGTGCGACGACAAGGCGAAGGATCAGGACGATGACGACGGGGGCTCGACCGAGCGCCACCACGACTCGTCGACGCGCACGTCGTCCGTGAGCTCGTCGTGAGCCTCCACATGGGCGACGAAGTCGCGGGGCAGTCGCACGCTGTGGTCCATCACGTAGTGAGGGAGACCCTCCGGCCAGACGTAGACGCCGTCCGTCAGCTCGAGGTTGCCGTTCGCTCTCCTGTCACACAGACGGCACGGTGAGTAACCCATGAATGCACGGGCGACGAGGCCGTTTCTCAGGTAGAGCCCGACGTGGACTCGCTCCTCCTCGTCCATCTCGTCATCGACGAAGTCACGGACGTCCGGCCAGTCGCGCGCGCCATGGCCGCCGCTCCAGTACCCGATGAGGCGGAGCGGTTCCCCGAACGGATTCAGTGGAGGCACGGTGCCATGGTGCCTGAGACCTGACGCGGCGAGGCGCGATGTGGCCACAGCAGCTGGCGGTGTGCGACCAGGGACACAACACGGGTCCCGGGAGGTTCGACAGAGCCTCTGCAACGCTCTGGCCTGAGGAAAACACGGAGCGGGTGACGGGAATCGAACCCGCGCTCTCAGCTTGGGAAGCTGAAGTTCTACCATTGAACTACACCCGCGCGACGCCCCTGGTGCAGGCGTGCGGCTGCGATCCTACCCAACTCCGCAGGCCGGTCGCGACGTGATCCGCTGACGGGTGCCGCGGCGGCCGTGCCGGTGGCAGGCTCGGGGGGTGCCCGCCGTCGCCGCACCCGCCGTCCTGCGCCCGTTCCACCCGTCCGACCTGGCCGGGATGTACCGGGTGTGCCTGCGCACCGGGGACGCCGGGGGCGACGCGACCCGGCTGTACCGGCAGCCCGAGCTGCTGGGGCACCTGTACGCCGGGCCGTACCCGGTGGCGGACCCGGGGCTCACGTTCGTGGTGGTCGACGAGCAGGGGGTCGGCGGGTACGTCGTCGGCACGGCCGACACCGCCCGCTTCGACGACTGGCTGGAGGAGCACTGGTGGCCGCCGCTGCGGGCCGCGCACCCCCGGGTCGGCGACCCGGGGGACGGGACGCAGGACCACGTGCTCGTCGAGCGCATCCACGCCTGGGAGCGCGTCGTCCCGCCGGAGGGGTTCCCCGCGCACCTGCACGTCGACCTGCTGCCGCACCTGCAGGGGCAGGGCTGGGGACGCCGGCTGATCGGCGCGCTCGCGGACGCGCTGCGCGAGCGGGGCGTGCCGGGGCTGCACCTGGGCGTCTCGGCGGCCAACACCTCGGCCATCGCGTTCTACGAGCGGCTGGGGTTCACCACCGAGACCGCGTACCCGTGGGGTCGGCGGATGGTCCTGCCCCTGCGCTGACGGTGCGGGTGCGGCGTCTGTCGAGGGGCAGGACGAGCGGTGCGCCCGTCACGGGGTCCTCGACGACCCGGCAGGGCAGGCCGAAGACCTCCTCGACGCGCTCGGCGGTGACGACCTCGTGCGGCGGACCCTGCGCGACGACCCGGCCGTCGCGCATCGCGACGAGGTGCGTCGCGTAGCGGGCGGCGTGGTTGAGGTCGTGGAGCACGGCGACGACGGTGCGCCCCTGGTCCTCGTGCAGGTCGCGGCACAGGTCGAGGACCTCGATCTGGTGGGCGACGTCGAGGAACGTCGTCGGCTCGTCGAGCAGCAGGATGCTGGTGTCCTGCGCGAGGACCATCGCGAGCCACACGCGCTGGCGCTGCCCGCCGGACAGCTCGCCCGCCGGGCGGTCGGCGAGGTCGGTGACGCCGGTCGCGGCCATCGCGCGCCGCACGGCCTCCTCGTCCTGCACCGACCACTGCCGCAGCAGCCCCTGGTGGGGGAAGCGGCCGCGGGCCACGAGGTCGACGACGGTGATGCCGTCGGGCGCTGTCGGTGCCTGGGGGAGCATCGCGAGCCGGCGCGACGTCTCCTTGGCGGGACGCGAGCGGATCGGGGCGTCGTCGAGGAACACCTCGCCGCCGGCCGGGCGCAGCAGCCGGGCCAGGGCGCGCAGCAGCGTGGACTTCCCGCAGGCGTTGGGGCCGACGACGACGGTGAAGGAGTCGTCGGGCACGTGCACGGTGAGGTCGGCGGCCACGACGCGCTCGTCGTAGCGGAGCGTGACGCGATCGGCGCGCAGGCGGGAGGTCATCGGGGATCCTTCCGGGTCAGGAGCCAGACCAGGTACAGGCCGCCGAGCAGCGCCGTCGCCAGGCCCACGGGCACGGACCACGCGAACGGCAGGTGCCGGGACACGAGGTCGGCGGCGAGCAGCAGCGCAGCGCCGAGGCAGGCGGACGCGCCGAGGTGCGCCCCGGTGGCGCCGGTGAGCCGGCGCACCAGCTGGGGTGCGGCGAGCGCGACGAACGCGATCGGCCCGGCCGCAGCCGTGGCGACGGCGGTGAGCGCGACGCCCAGCACGACCTGGGTGCGGCGGGCGCGTGCGGCGACGACGCCGAGCTGCGCGGCGGTCTCGTCGCCCATCTCCAGCACGTCCGCGTCGCGGCGCACCGCGGGGAGCAGGGGCAGGACGACGGCGAGCACGACGAGCACGGGCACGGCCTGCTGCCACGACCGGCCCGCGAGGCTGCCCTGCAGCCAGATCTCCGCCTCGAGGGCCTGGTCGAGCTCGGCGCGCGTGAGCAGCACGGACGAGACGGCCTGGAGGAACGCGCCGACGCCGATGCCGACCAGCACCATCCGGTACCCGCCGCCGGAGCGCCCGGTGCGGGCGAGCACCTGCACGACGACGGCGGTGAGGGTGCCGCCGAGCACGGCCGCGGCGCCCACGGCCAGCGGCCCGGACGTGCCGCCGCCGAGCACGATCTGCAGGACGGCCCCGGTGGCAGCGCCCGTGGTCAGGCCGATGAGGTCGGGGGAGCCCAGGGCGTTGCGGGACAGCGACTGGAACAGCGCACCGGCGACGGCCAGCGCCGCGCCGACACCCAGGCCGGTGACGAGGCGCGGCAGACGGATGCCGAGCACGACGCGCTCGACGGTCCGGTCCTCGGCCGCCCCCGTGAGCGCGCCGAGCACCTGGACGGGGGTGAGGGCGATCGTGCCGTCGCCCATCGCGACGACGGCGAGCACCACGGCGACGGCGACCAGGGCGGCGCACACGGCCCAGGTGCGCGGGTGCCAGCGCACGGACCACGGGCCGGCGCGCAGGACGAGCCCGGGCAGGGGGAGCCGGCCGTGCGCCGCGGCCGGGCGCGCGCCGCCGCTCACAGACCCGCCACCCGGCGGCTGCGCACGAGGTGCACGAAGACGGGGGCGCCGACGAGCGCCGCGACGATCCCCGCCTGCACCTCCGACGGCACGGCCACGACGCGGCCCACGACGTCGGCGGCGAGGAGCGTGCACGCCCCCAGCAGCGCCGACACGGGCAGCAGGCGCCGGTGGGCCGGGCCGGTGAGGGCCCGGGCGGCGTGCGGTGCGGCGAGCCCGACGAACGCGATCGGACCCGCGGCGGCCGTCGCGGCGGCGGCGAGGACGACGACAGCCACGGCGGTGAGCACCCAGGTGCGCCGCACGGACGCGCCGAGCGCCGCACCGGTGTCGGCGCCGAGCGCGAGCGCGTCCAGCGACCCGGCCACGCCCAGCGCAAGCACCAGGCCCGCCAGCACCAGCGGCGCGGTCACGAGCAGCACGTCCGTGCCTCGTCCCTGGAGGGAGCCGACGACCCAGAGGCGGAACACGTCGAACACGTCGGGCTCGTTGATCGTGACGGTCGAGGTGTACGCGGCCAGGACGACGCTGATCGCGGTGCCCGCGAGGACGAGCTGGACACGGCTCCCGCCGCCGGGCCCGCCGCCGCGCGGCCCACCGCCCAGCGCGAGCACGAGGGCTGCCGCGGCCGCGCTGCCGGCGAGCGCGAACGGCAGCCGGCCGAGCGGGGTCGAGACGCCGAGCGCGAGGATCGCGGTGACGACGGCCGCGGCGGCACCGGCGTTCACGCCGAGCAGTCCCGGTTCGGCGAGAGGGTTCCGGGTCAGGGCCTGCACCAGCGCGCCCGCGGTGCCGAGCGCGGCGCCCACGAGCACCGCCAGCAGCGTGCGGGGCACCCGCAGCGTCCGCACGATCAGCTGCCCGTCGTCGGCGGGGTCGAACGCGACGACCGCGTGCCACGCGGTGCCCAGCGGCACGGGGTGCGAGCCGACCGCGAGGCTGAGCAGCGCGAGCAGCACCAGTGCGACGAGAGCGCCCGCCAGCCCGGCCCGGCGCAGCCCGGGACGTCCCGGGCCGCGACGCAGACCGGGCGCCCCCGGTGCGCGGCTGCGCCCCGCGTCCCGCGCAGGCGCGGGACGCGGGGCTGCGGTGCGTGCCTCGGTCAGGAGAACAGCTCCTCGACGGTGTTGACGATCTCCGTGGCGGAGTAGTAGTCGATCCGGAACGAGTTCGGCCCGAGCGGGTACACCTGCTCGGACACGACGGCCGGGGCGTTGGCCAGCACGGGCTCGGACAGCAGCGCCTCCTTCTCGGCCGTGCTGCCGTTGACCAGGAAGACGGTCTCGGCGGTGAGCGCCTGGACCGTGTTCTCCAGCGACACGAACGCGAAGTCGGTGCGCGCCTGCTCCGCGGTGTCGAGGGCGTCGTCGGCGCCGACGACGTCGAACCCGAGCGAGGCCAGCAGCGTGCCGTGCGAGCCCTCCGGCTTGGCGAAGGCCGTGTCGGTGCCGTCGCCGTAGAAGACGACCGCGTTGGTGCTGCCCTCGGGGACCGTGATCGCGCCCGCGACCTCGGCGACGCGCGCGTCGAACTCCTCGACGGTCGCCTCGGCCTGCTCCTCGAGCCCGGTGGCCTCGCCGAGGTCGAGGGCGACGTCCTGCCAGGTGGCGGCGGAGTAGTCGACGGCGACCGTCGGGGCGATCGCCGACAGCGCGTCGTACTGGTCGGCGGTCGCGTCGGCGCCCGTCGTCGAGACGAGGATGAGGTCGGGCTCGGCCGCGATCACGGCCTCCTCGTCGTACTCGATGTTCTGGTAGAGCACCTCGACGCCGCGCTCGACGGCCACGTCGGCCCACCAGTCGAAGAAGCCGGTGTTCTGGTTGGTCTCGGCCGGCGTCGACGCGGCCGACGCGACGATGGGCGCGTCGATCGAGAGCAGGATGCCGGTGAGCGTGACGGACGTGGACACGATCCGCAGCGGCTCGGCCTCGATCACCGTCTCGCCGAGCTCGTGCGTGATGGTGCGGGGCCAGGTGCCGTCGGAGGCGGGCGCGGCGTCCGTGCCCGCCGGGTCGGGGGTGGCCCCGGTCGTGCACGCGGTGAGCGTCAGGGCCGCGAGAGCCGCGAGCGCGCCGAGCTGCAGGTGAGAGCGCTGCATGGACGTCCTTCGATCGTCGGGGACCCGGTCGGCCGGGTCGGAACGAAGGTGAGGCTAACCTATGCTCGTGCCTCCTCGATCCGGCCGTTCGTCCCGCCTCGACCTGCCGGCCGGCACCGGCCGACGACCCGACGCCGACACCCGCGCCGCCCGCGCGCTCGCCCCGGGCGCGATCGGCTCCGACGCCTGGTGGGACGCCGTCCGCGCCGCCGGCGCGCCCCGCTGGTTCCCTGCCGGCCTGCCGCACGACGACGGCCCGCCCGACGGCGTCCCCACCCTCGTGCTCGTCCACCGCGACGCCGACCACCCCCACGTCTACGCCGACCTCAACGGCCTCACGGACCGCTCCGAGCTCGCCGCCGGGACCCTGCACCACGTGCCCGGCACCGACGTGCACGTCGGTGCCTTCGGGGTCCCGCCCGGGTACGTCGCCTCCTACGCCTTCGTCCCGACCGACGCCCCGCTGGCGTCGCCCGCGGCCCGCGACACGGACACCGCCCGCACCTGGTGGCTGTCCGTCCTCGCCGCCGCCCGGCCCGACCCGCTCCACCCCGGCGCGCACCTCGTCGACTCCCGGGGCGCCGCCCGCAGCGTCGTCGACCTGCCCGGCCGGGGTGGTATCCAGCACGTCGACCCGCCCGACCTGCCCGACCGCCACGAGCGCACGGTCGCGCTCGTCTGGGACCGCCCCGACGGCGTCGCGCAGCCCGTCTGGCTGCACCTGCCGCCGGGCGACGACCACCACCTCGGCGCCGTCGTCGTCCTCGACGGCCGGATGTGGGCAGAGCGCGTCCCGCTCGCCCCCCACCTCGACGCGCTGCACGTGCGCGGCGACGTCCCGCCGACCGTCGCGGTGCTCGTCGACTCCGTCGACCCCGACCGGCGCGCCGCCGACCTCGCCGGCACCGACGACTACCTCGACCTGCTCGCCGACGACCTGCTCCCGCGCGTGGTCGCGCCCGCGCTCGCGGACCGCGGGCGCCGGCTCGTCGACGACCCCGCCCGCACCGCGGTGGCCGGCCAGTCGTACGGCGGCCTGGCCGCGTTCCGCCTCGTCGCACACCGTCCCGACCGGTTCGGCGCCTCGGTCAGCCAGTCCGGCTCCTTCTGGTGGCCGGACCTCGACGACCCCGCCGGTCGCGCCATGGCCGCGTGGCTGCGCACCGCGCCGCCGCGCGACGTCCGCACCGTCGTGCAGGTCGGCGCCTACGAGGGCGACCTGACGGAGGCGAACCACGAGCTCGTGGCGCTCGTCCGTGCCCGCGGCGAGCACGTCGACGCCCTGGAGGTGCCTGGCGGGCACGACTGGGCCTGGTGGCACCGGCACCTGCCCGCCGCGCTCGTCCAGGCGCTGGGCTGACGCTCAGGCGGGTGTCGTGCGCTGCCAGACGGCGGAGACGCCCGACGGGCGGAAGCCCATCGCCACGTTGATCGCCAGCATGTGCGCGTTCTCCTGCGCGTTCCACGTGTGGATGCGCAGGGCGTCGGGGCGCATCGCGGTGAACGCGTCGAGGTTCACCGTCTTGACCAGCATGCCCAGCGCGTGTCCGCGGTGCTCGCGCAGCACCAGCGTGTCCTCCTGGAACGCGAACGGCACCGGCGCCGTCGGCACCTGGAGCCACGAGAACGCGACCAGACGCCCCGACGCGACGTGCTCCGCCACGGTCATGAGCACGTGCTGGTGGCTGACGCGCAGGCGTTCCAGGTGCTCGCGCACCCGGTCGGCGTCCCAGGGGTCCTCGGCCTGCTCCACGGCACCGTGCGGGGCGTCGGTGCTCATCCGCGTCCACAGCAGCGCGAGGTCGTCGAGGCGGTCCGCCGGGAGGTCGTCGAGCCACGTGTGCGTGCGGTACTCCTCGCCGGCCCGGGCGCGGGCCTCGTCCCGCAGGCGCGCCCGCCCGGCGGCGTCGCCGGGCAGCTCCAGCACGGACGCGCGCGCGACCTGCTCGAGCACGTACCCGTGCCGCTGCGCGAGGCGCACGGCGCGGTCGTGCCGCGGCACCCGGCCCGACCCGGTGGGCGGCTCGAGCGCGTCGGGGCCCGCGGGCGGCTCGGGCGCGTGCGGGGAGAACGCCTGCAGCACCGTGCGCCCGTGCGCCGCCGCGTGATCGTGCACCTGCGCGAGGAGCGCCGCACCGATGCCGCGGCCCTCGTGGCGCGGGTCGACGACCACGCCGTGGATCGCCGTCGTCTCGTTGGCGGTCAGCGGCAGGTACACGCTGGCGAACCCCACCACGTCGTCGGCGGACCGGCCGTCGCCCTCCACCGCGACCCAGACGGCGGTCTCGCCGTACGGCGACGGACGCAGCATCGGCAGTCGCACCGGCAGCGGGGCCCACGTGTCGGTCCACCCCCACACGGCGGCGGTCGACCGCCGCGACACCTCCGTCAGGCCCGCGTACGCCCACACGTCGGGGTGGTCGAGGGTGTCGGGGACCGGTGGAGCGGGGCGGACGGTCCACGGCCGGGCGGTGCGTGCGTCGATCGGTGTCACCTGCACCACTCTCGCCTCCTGCCCGCCGGACGTCGCCGGAATTTGCGACGTCAACGATCCTTGAGGCTCGCCAGCGTCGGGGGCTGCCACAGGCCGGCCGCCACGACGACGAGCGCGGCGACCGCGAAGGCCAGGGCGCCGTCGCGGACCGCCAGGTCCACGGCGAGCGGCGCGGGCACCCCGAGGGCCGTCACCGCCGTCGTCGCCGCCAGGCTCGTGCCCCACACCGTCCCGAGGAGGGCGACCCCGAGCCCCTCGACCCAGCGCACGAGCACACCGCCGGCCCACGGCACCCCGAGCGAGGCGTAGAGCGCTGCACGGCCGCGTCGGGTCCACGCCACGACCGCCCACACCAGCCCGACGACCGCCCCGACGGCTCCGCCGACCCAGCGGGTCACGCGCTGGTCGTACGTGGAGGCCGGGTCCTGCGCGAGCGCGCCGGCCGGCAGCCGGTCCGAGACCGAGACCGGGCCGGCCGCCGTCTCGCCCAGCATCGCGGGGAGCGCGGCCCGGAGGTCCTCGCGGTACTGCGGGTCGATCCGGACGAAGCAGGTCTGCGCGTCGCCCGTCGGTGCTGCCAGCACGAGCACTCCGGTCGAGGCGCCCTCGGACAGCCGGGCGAGATCGGCGACGGCCTCGACCGTGAGCACGCCGGTGGGGAGGCCGGCGGCGGCATCGCGCGGCACGAGCTGCACGTGCGAGCCCGACGCCCATTCCCACCGGTCGGCCAGCCCGGCAGCCACGACGACGCCGTCCGGCCCGGGCGCAGGCAGGTCGAGCACGTCGAGCACGCCGTCGGTCGCCGTCACCACGGTCTGCTCCGCCGCAGGGCGTCCGACGATGCCCGCAGCGCCGGGCGCGACGGTCACGGCGGCACTCGCCCGGACCCCGGTGACGCCGGCGACGGCGACGCACCGTGCGGCGTCGATGCTCCCGTCGTCGCCCGCCTGGGCGACGAGCAGGTCGCCACCTGCCGCGAGGTAGGCGGCCTCCGCCTCGACGACCGCGTGCGCGGCCCGGACGTCCACCAGCAGGCCGGCCGCCACGAGCACGGCGGCCAGGCCCACGAGGACCGCGCCGAGCACGCCGCTCTCGCGCAGGTTCGTCGCGCCCTCGGCGAAGGACGCGCGGGCTCGCCAGGCGCCCGTCCCGGCGCTCATGCGGGCACCACGGCACCGTTCTCGATCCGCACGGTCCGGTCGCAGCGCTCGGCGACCTCCGGGTCGTGCGTGACGATGACCATTCCGGCGCCGCCCGTCCCGCTGAGCAGCGCGTCGAGCACCGTGTCGGACGTCGCGCGGTCGAGCTGCCCGGTGGGCTCGTCGGCGAGCACGAACGGGCGTGCGGTCGCCAGGGCCCGTGCGATGACCACGCGCTGCAGCTCGCCGCCGGAGAGCAGCCGGACCTTCTCACCGGCGCGGTCGCCGAGGCCGACGGCGCTCAGCCGCGTGGCGGCCTCGGCGCGTGCGGCTGCGCCGTCCAGCCCGCGCGTGAGCGCGCCCACCGCGACGTTGTCGAGGGCACTCCGTTCCGGCAGCACGTTGACGGTCTGGAGCACCCACGACGTCACGTCACGGACCGAGTGTGCGGCGCCGCCGTTCTCGCCCTCGACGCGGACCGTCCCGGACGTCGGGCGGACGAGGCCGCCGAGGACCGACAGCAGCGTCGACTTCCCCGAGCCCGACGGGCCGAGGATCGCGACCGTCGTGCCGTGGTCCACGTGCAGGTTCGCGCCGGTGAGCACGTCCTGGCGCGCACGCGGGTACCGCACCGTGACCTCGGAGGCTACGAGCCGCACGGGTGTGCCAGGTCGACGCGCCCGGGGTTGGTCAGCACCTCGTCGAGCTCCAGGTCGGACGGCAGCTGTGCCGACCCGACGCCTCCGCCGACAGGCGTCACCGCGACGGGTCGGGCGTCGGCCGACCCGTACAGGCAGACCGTGCCGTCCGCGCCCTGCACGAGCGCGGACGCCGGGACCACCGCGACCGGGCGGGCCTCGACCGCGCTCACCCGGGCGACACCCTCGGTGCCGGGCGACAGCGCGTCGCTCACCGCGGCGACGTCCGGTGCGGACTCCACGGCGCCGGACCCCGGCACGTAGGGCACCTCGACGTCGGCGACGGCCAGAGTCGCGCCGCCGGTGAAGTCACCGAGCCCTGCGATGCCGCCCTGCGGCTCCGTGACGGTGACCGCGTCGGGCCGGGCCGGGCCGCGGGCGACCGCCGTGCCCGGTGCGATCGACGCGCCCGCGGTGGTCAGGACCTCGTGCACCGTGAGCGGTTCCGGCCCGACCCACACGACCGTCGCGGGATCGAACGCCGGCACCCGGCGACCCAGCCCAGCATCGGTGTTGAACGTTTCCACGGCCCGGCGCAGCCCGGCGCCGAACGCACCGTCGGCCGCACCGTCGTAGTACCCGAGGGCCGCCAGGTGCTCCTGCAGCCGGACGACGTCTGGTCCCGTGTCGCCTGCGGACAGCGCGCGCCACAACGGGGCGTCCGCCACCATGGCACGGATCGGCCGGTCGTCCACCCGGAGGACCTCGGCGCCCGAGTCGAGGACGGCTCCGACCGTCGGCGGCGTGGTGACCGTGCCCTGGCCCGTCATGGTCAGCTCGAAGCCCGGGGCCTCGCCCAGAGAGACGGACACCGACGCCTCCGCGCGGACGTCCTCCCGCGCCACGGGCACGACCACGGCGGCGACGGGGGCGGCAGCGGCGGTCCTGTTCTCCGCGGCTGCGACCAGCCACCAGCCGGTGAGGACGACCACGGGTATCACCAGGAGCACGGTCAGGACGAGCCACGGCGCGGCCGACCCGTCATCGCCCCGGCGTCGACGCATCCGTCCCCCTGTCGTCGCGAGCCGCAGGCCGTCATCGGCGTGCAGCGGGCTGACACTAGCGCCCATGACACGCCTGGTGCCAGGGCCGATGGGCTCATTGACCCGCCGGCATGGGAGCGCTACCGTTCCCGCGTCTCGGGGGGCGGGACGTCCGCAACGGTGCGGCAGCCTCGCGAGGGCAGGGGGAGATCGATGAAGAAGACTCTCGCAGGTGGCTGTGCGCTGCTCGTCGCCGCGGGCATGGCAGTGACGACCGCGGGCCCGGCCTCGGCCGCGTCGTGCATCGTGTCGGCCTACCGCTCGTACTCGTCCGACTATGCGCGGACGACGGACGCCTCGGGTGGCTGTTCCGTCGTGCGGGTCGGCCACTACTTCTCGCCCGCGGGCATCAGCTCGACGATCTACACGGGGACGTTCTCGTCGTCCGGCGACGCCGTCCAGACGGGGCGTGCGGCCGAGCTGACCTCCTCGAACCACTCCGGCTCGTGAGGACGCGCGTCGCCACGGGGGTGGTGCTGGTGCTGTCCCTCGTGGCGGCGTGCGGGTCGCCCGCGCAGCCCGAGACGGAGACGGTCGACGACGCGTTCGCGGGGATCGTCGCCGAGGCGGAGGCCGCGGGTGCGGACGAGGAGCAGCTCGCGGCGCTGGCGGACGGGGTCGTGACCTACGACGAGTACGAGACGTCGATGCAGCGGGCGTTCGCCTGCATGCGCGACCAGGGCTTCACCGTGACCGTGAACGGCACGAAGGAGAGTCGCGGCGTGACGCTGCTCGACTTCCAGGTCGCCGGGACGACGGCTGCGACGGACCTCGCCACGGACGCCGGGCGCGCGCTCATGGAGGACTGCACGGAGCGGCACAGCGCGGCCGTCGACACCTCCTGGCAGGCGCTCAGCCCCGACGCCGTCGCGTTCAACGACCGTCTGGAGGCCGCGCTCGCGCCACCGCTGCTCGAGTGCCTGCGGGGCTACGACGTCGACGTGCCCGACGACGCGACGATGCACGAGCTCGTGCTCCACTCCCAGGACCTCCTCGTCCGGGACGAGTCGAAGGACTGCCTCACGGACGTCGGGTACTTCACGTGGAACGGCTGAGGCGCGCTGCGGCTGCCGGCGCCGCGCTGCTGCTGCTGCTCACGGCGTGCACGACGTCCGGCTCCGTCCCGACGCTCGCCGACGTCGGGGCCGCAGAGCTTGCGGGGCAGAACGGTGCGGCGCTCGACAGCCGGTGCGCCACGCTGCCGCTGCCGGCGACGACGGTCCTCACCGACTGCGCCGAGGCCGGCCCGGGATCCGGCACGTTCGACATCGACGTCCAGCCCGGTGCGTACACGCTCGTGCTGCTGTGCGACGGTCCGACCGGCTACGTGCTCGGGCTGGGCGATCTGCCGGTCGAGCCGCCGGCTGCCGACGTCGAGGTGCCCTGCGCGCAGGGGCCGGATCCCGCCGTCGCCCACGCGTTCACCGTCGACGAGGCCGGTCAGGTCACGGTGCGCGGCTCGGCCGAGGGCTCCGGGTACTACGCCGCGATCCTCGTCGGTCCGGATCACGCCCCCTCCTGACCGACCGCGGGTCCCCGGCCCTGACCGACCGCGGGTCCCCGGCCCGGGGCCCGCCGAGACCGCGGAAGCGGCACGGCGGGGCCCCTCGGGTCAGGTGCGGGTCGTCACCGTGAACGTGCCCGTGCGCTGCTCGCCGGGCTCCAGCACGAAGACGCCGGTGCCCGGCACGCCCGCCTCGTGCAGCGCGAACCCGTCGTTGACGTTCGTCACCGGCTCGACCGCGAAGTAGCAGCGCTTGCGGGGCGCGTAGATCACCAGGTGGCTGAACGTCTCGTCGGGCTGGATCTCGACGACCACGCCGTCCTCCGGGTACGTGACGCGCACCGGGCGGCCCGGCTCGAGGTCGGTCAGCACGTCGTCGACGAACGCGCTGCCCAGCAGGCGCGGCATGCGGAAGTCCGCGCGCGCGGGCACGCGGCCCGCCGGCCCGTCGGGCAGCGCCCGGTGCAGCCGGTACCCGGCCCGGGCCGGGACCTCCAGCAGCGGGCCGGCGCTCAGCGGGTACTCCGCGACCGGTGCCTGCACGGGCAGCAGGGCCCGGCGCAGGTACGGGTGGTGGCCGAACCCCGCGGGGAACGGCTCGCGGTCCGCGTTCTCCACGGTCGTCGTCACCGCCATCGTCGGCCCGTCGACGGCGTAGGTGATGCGGGCCCGGAACCGCCACGGGAAGTTCGAGCCCACCCAGGCGCCCGAGTCGTGCACGAGGCTCACGTGCGACGGGCCGAGGTCGTCGATCTCCCACGTGGCCTGGCACACGGCGCCGTGGATGGCGGTGCCGTCGGCCGCGTTGCGCTGCAGCTGCCACGACCGCCCGCCGAACCGCAGCACGCCGTCGCGCACGCGGTTCGACCACGGGATCATCGGGAAGCTCGCGCAGCGCTCCGGGTCGCCCAGGGCCGTGCGCCGCGTCGGGCGCAGCAGGTCGCGCCACACCCCGTCGGCGGTGCGGACGCGACCCGCGGACAGCGCGGCGCCGCTGCTGGGCACCACGTCGAGCTCCCACGCCGACGAGCGCAGCGTCAGGACGTGCGGCGCACCCTCGTCGGGCGCGTCGGGGTACGTCCGCGGCCCGGAGGTCGCGGACGCCAGCGGCCCCGACGCCGCCGCCGCGCGCGAGCGCGACGGCGACGTCAGGATCTCGACAGGTTCTACGGTGGTCATCTCTCGCCCCCTGCGGTCAGCTGAGCGCGAGCGCTCAGAGCGTGACCTCGACGCGCACCGTGGACCCTGCCGGCGCGTACGGGACGACGTTCCCCTCGACCGCCGCCCCGTCCACGACCAGGCGCCCGCGCGCACCGCGGGCACCCGAGTTCGTCACGGAGATCTCGTACGTGGCCCCGCGGGCCACGCGCGTCACCGTGAAGGTGGGCACCTCCGGGCCGATCTGCGGGTCGACGACCAGGCCGTCGTACCCGGGTCGCACGCCCAGGAGGTGCTGCGACACGGCGACGAAGTTCCACGCCGCCGTGCCCGTGAGCCAGGAGTTCTTCGCCTCGCCCGCGCGCGGTGCCTGCTTGCCCGCGATCATCTGCGCGTACACGTACGGCTCGAGCCGGTGCACGTCGGAGATGTCCTCGCGGTAGGCGGGCGTGATCCGCTTGTAGTAGTCGAACGCGCGGTCGCCGCGGCCGAGCACCGTCTCGCCGATGATCACCCACGGGTTGTTGTGGCAGAAGATGCCACCGTTCTCCTTGTACCCGGGCGGGTACGTGGAGACCTCGCCGAGCTCGATCTTGTACGTCGTGTAGGCGGGGTACTGCAGCACCATGCCGTGCGGCGTGCCGAGCATCTCGCCCACCGAGTCCAGCGCGCGGACCGCCGGTGCGTCGGTGTCGTCGGGGCCGGAGCCCACGCCGACGCCCGCCATCACGGCGAAGCCCTGCGGCTCGATCCAGATCTTGCCCTCGTCGTGCTCGTCGGTGCCGATCTTGTTGCCGTAGAAGTCGTACGCGCGCAGGAACCAGTCGCCGTCCCAGCCGTGCGCCAGGATCGCCTCGCGCATCGCCTCGACCGCCGCACGGGCCTCGGCGGCGACGTCCGTCAGCCCCCGACGCTCGGCCAGCTCGGCGTACTCCGCGCCGTAGAGCACGAACTGCGCCGCGATGAACACCGACTCCGCGACCCCGCCGGCCTGGTTCTCCGTGGTCTGGAACGACTCGCCCGGCTCGGAGGAGAAGCAGTTGAGGTTGAGGCAGTCGTTCCAGTCGGCGCGGCCGATGAGCGGCAGGCCGTGCGGGCCGAGGTGGTCGACCGTGAACCGGAACGAGCGCGTCAGGTGCTCGAACAGCGGCTCGGCCAGCGACTCGTCGTTGTCGAACGGCACCTGCTCGTCGAGGATCGAGAAGTCGCCCGACTCCTTGATGTACGCGGCGGTGCCCGCGATCAGCCACAGCGGGTCGTCGTTGAAGCCCGAGCCGATGTCGTTGTTCCCGCGCTTGGTCAGCGGCTGGTACTGGTGGTACGCCGACCCGTCGGGGAACTGCGTCGCCGCGATGTCGAGGATCCGCTCGCGCGCCCGCTCGGGGATGAGGTGCACGAAGCCCAGCAGGTCCTGGTTCGAGTCGCGGAAGCCCATGCCGCGCCCGATGCCCGTCTCGAAGAACGACGCCGAGCGGGACATGTTGAACGTGACCATGCACTGGTACTGGTTCCAGATGTTGACCATCCGGTCGAGCTTCTCGTCGCCCGAGCGCACCGAGTACGTCGACAGCAGGTCCGTCCAGTACGTGCGCAGCGCCTCGAACGCGTCGTCCGCCTGCGCGGGGGTCGCGAACCGGCCCAGCAGCGCGTGCGCCCGCTCCTTGTTGACGACCTGGTGCGCGTCGTCCGCCCACTTGGCGTCCTGCGGGTTCTCCAGGTAGCCGAGCACGTACACCAGCTCGCGGGACTCGTCCGGGGCCAGCGTGACCTTCACCGAGTGCGAGCCGATCGGGTACCAGCCCGACGCGACCGAGTCCGCCGAGACGCCCGAGCGCGGGACCGCGGCCTCGCCGAGCCCGTTGTACGGCCCGACGAACGTGTCGCGGTCGGTGTCGAAGCCGTCGGCGCGCGTGCTCACGCCGAACACGGCGTAGTGGTCGCGGCGCTCGCGGTACTCGGTCTTGTGGTAGATCGCCGACCCGTGCGGGCCGTCCTGCTCGACCTCGACCTCGCCGATCGAGAGGTTGCGCTGGTAGTTCGTCTGGTCGTCCTGGGCGTTCCACAGGCAGAACTCGACGAACGAGAACAGCGTGACCGTCTTGGGCGCGTCGGACGTGTTGGTGACGGTGACCTTCTGCACCTCGGCGTCCTCGCCGAGCGGCACGAAGAACAGCGTCGAGACGCGCAGCCCGCCGCGCTCGCCGGTGATGCGCGAGTAGCCCAGGCCGTGCCGGGTCTCGAAGTGGTCGAGGTCGGCCTTGACCGGCAGCCACGACGGCGTCCACACGTCGCCCTCGTCGTGCACGTACAGGTACCGGCCGCCCGCGTCGGCGGGGATGTTGTTGTACCGGTAGCGCGTGAGGCGCCGCATCTTGGCGTCGCGGTAGAAGGAGTACCCGCCGGCCTGGTGGGAGAGCAGCGAGAAGAACCGCTCCGACCCCAGGTAGTTGATCCAGGGGTACGGGGTGTGCGGCGTCGTGATGACGTACTCACGCGCCGTGTCGTCGAAGTGCCCGAACCGCATCGCTTGCCTCTCGCCGTGCTCGTGGGCAGCGGGCCGCGGTGGGCGTCGTCCCGGCCGGCGGGAAGTGCGCCCAGGTCTGTCGGCAACGCTGCTCGGTACCTGGTCGTCGTGCTCGTCAGAGCGGTGCGTGGTCGTTGCGAGAGCGCTCCCACGCGGCCACGGTCGACAGCATAGCCGGACCGGTCGTCCGTCCGGAACCGCCCGACACCTTTCACCGCGCCCCCGGGGGCGACCGTCCCGCCCGTCCGTCGACGGGCACCGGCCTCGCTCCGCCCCCGGCCGCACTACCGTTGCCCCGTGCTGCTCTCCGACCGTGACATCCGCGCCGAGCTCGAGCAGGGCCGGGTGCGGCTCGACCCCTACGAGCCCGCGATGCTCCAGCCGTCGAGCATCGACGTGCGCCTCGACCGGTTCTTCCGGCTGTTCGACAACCACAAGTACCCGGTCATCGACCCCGCGCAGGAGCAGCCCGACCTCACGCGCCTCGTCGAGGCCGAGCCCGGCGAGCCGTTCGTGCTGCACCCCGGCGAGTTCGTCCTCGGCGCGACCTTCGAGCAGGTCACGCTCCCCGACGACGTCGCCGCACGGCTCGAGGGCAAGTCCTCGCTCGGGCGGCTCGGGCTGCTGACGCACTCCACCGCCGGGTTCATCGACCCCGGGTTCTGCGGCCACGTCACGCTCGAGCTGTCGAACGTCGCGACCCTGCCCATCCTGCTGTGGCCCGGCATGAAGATCGGCCAGCTCTGCTTCTTCCGGCTGTCCTCGCCCGCCGAGAACCCGTACGGCTCCGCCGCCTACGGCTCGCGGTACCAGGGGCAGCGCGGCCCCACCGCGTCGCGGTCCTGGCAGGGCTTCGTCCGGACGGAGGTCTGACCGTGGCCGAGCCCACGACCGAGACGCTGCCGCCCCTGCCCGTCGGCGACGCGACCCTGCGCGACAAGCACCTGCTCGGCCTGCCCGCCGGGGTCGAGCACTACGAGGTCGAGGTGCTCGCCGCCAGCCGCTTCCGCAACGTGCGCTGGGAGGTCACCGGCGCCGAGGCCGCGACCCGCACCGGCCTCGTGCCCGCCGTCACCGCCGCGCTCGGCATCCGCGCCGTCAAGGCGTCCGCGCGCGCCCTGCGGCTCGGCCGCGCCGCCACGCTCGTCGGCCCCTGGGCGACCACCGCCGAGGACGCCGTCGCCGTCGGCCTGCCTGCGTCGACCACGGTCGTGTGGGTGCTGGACTGCCCCGTCGAGCGCGGCGAGAAGCCCTGGCCCGGCGGTGACCGCGACGGCCTCAAGCGGGCCTTCCCCGACGGCATGCCCGTGCGCGGCGAGGAGCGGTACCTGCAGTGGCTCGTCGCCGTCGCCCGCCGGCTGCGCGGCGCGATCCGCACCAGCACCGGCGCCGTCCTCACCCCCGACCCCGACGCGGCCACCGACCTCACGGTCCTGGCCGACCACTGGGTCGAGCCCGCCGAGGTCCTCGAGGTCGTCCAGCGCGTGCACGCCGGGGCCTACCTGTCCGAGCCGGACGCCGACGGGTGGCGCGGCCCGAGCAGCGGCGTCGGGCGCGACTCCCAGGGCGCCGTCGGCGGGTCGCCCGAGGCCGGCGGGTCCGGGCTGCGTGCCGCCCTCGAGGAGCACGGCGTCGCCGACGAGGACGAGCGCCGCCGCCTGTACGCCGAGGCGGCCGCCTTCGACGAGCACATGCTCCAGAACCCCCCGCCGTCCGAGGGGTTCGGCGTCCTCGTCGACCTCGGCGTCGACGGGATGCTCGCGGTCGAGGTCGCCGCCGCCGAGCCGCAGCTGCTGCCGCCGCTCATCGCCGAGCTGCCGTGGGCCGCGGACGGCGTCGTCGCCTACCGCGTCCGGTGGGAGCCGTTCTCGATCGAGGAGATCGAGGCCGAGAAGCCGTCGTTCGAGCACCGGGTCGCGCGCTCGCGGTCCGCGCCGAAGATCCAGGCCATCGCCAAGGCCGTGCACGGGCTCGTGGGCGGCGAGATCGCCGACGAGGCGGACTTCCTGGTCCACCCCGACGACCTCTGAGCCCGGGCCCGCCGGTCCGCTCCGGATGCCGGGCCGGGCGACCGCGGGTAGGAACGACGCATGGGAGATCTCGTGCGGTCCGCCGCCCTCGGCCTGGCCACCGGCGGCCGCTCGTCCGTCGCGTTCGCCGTGCCGGTCGTCGTCGCCACCCGCGGGCGGGACGACGCGCCGTCGCGGGCCCTGCGGGCGATCGCCCGCGCCGCGGTGCTCGGCGAGGTCGTGGCCGACAAGCTCCCGGTGACGCCCAGCCGGCTCGGCTCCCCGCAGCTCGCGGTGCGGCTCGTCGCCGGCGCCGCCGGTGCGCTCGCGCTCGCCGTCGTCGAGCGGCGCGGTCCGGTCGCCGTCGGGGGCGCACCTGTCGTCGGCGCCCTGGGGGCCTTCGTCGGGTCGGTGGTCGGGGCGTCGTGGCGCGAGCAGGCCGCCGCGTCCGGCGTCGCCGCCCTGCAGCCCGACCTGCGGGCCGCCCTCGTCGAGGACGCCGCGGTGCTCGCCACCGCCGCCGCCCTCACCGCCTGAACCGCACCGCCTGAACCGCCCCGCCGGGGACTCCCCGGCACGCCGACGGTCCCGCGGGCGGGCCGCTCGTCGACCGCACCGACGCCCGCCGGAGGACGCATGGACCTGGGGATCACCGGCCGCACCGCGCTCGTCACCGGAGGGGACTCCGGGATCGGCTGGCACACCGCGCGGCTCCTGCTCGACGAGGGGGTGCGCGTCGTGCTCACCGACCAGGACCCGCAGGCCCTGGCCGAGGCCGCCGACCGGCTGGGTGCCGGCCCGGACGCGCTGACGGCCCGCGCGGCGGACCTCACGCGGCCCGCGGACGTCGACGCGCTCGTCGCGCACGCCCGCGCCACGCTCGGCGACCCCACCGTGCTCGTGCACGCCGCGGGCGTCACGGGGGCGCAGGGGCTGTTCCACGAGATCGACGACGACGGCTGGCAGCAGACCCTCGAGATCGACCTGCTCGCGGCCGTGCGCGTGGTCCGCGCGTTCCTGCCAGCCATGCGCACCGCGGGCTGGGGGCGCGTGGTGCTGCTGGCGTCCGAGGACGCGGTCCAGCCGTACCCTGACGAGCTGCCCTACTGCGCGGCCAAGGCCGGCATCCTCGCGCTGTCCAAGGGGCTGTCGGCCACGTACTCCGGCGAGGGCGTGCTGACCAACGCGGTGTCCCCGGCCTTCGTCGAGACCCCGATGACCGACGCGATGATGGAGAAGCGGGCGGCCGAGCGCGGCACCGACCTCGACGAGGCCGTCCGCAGCTTCCTCGCCGAGGAGCGCCCGCACATGGAGCTCGGGCGGCGCGGCCGGCCCGAGGAGGTCGCCGCCGTGATCGGGTTCCTCTGCTCCGAGCGCGCGTCGTTCGTCACCGGGTCCAACTACCGGGTCGACGCCGGCTCGGTCGCCACGATCTGAGCCGTGCCCGGCCGTGGGGCGGCTGCCGGTGCCCTACGGTCGGGGGGTGCCCTGGCAGACCGTCTCCTCGCGTGTCGTCTACGAGAACCCGTGGATCACCGTCCGGGAGGACGCGACCACGACGCCCGACGGCCGCCCCGGCGTGTACGGCGTGGTCGAGCTGCGGCCGTCGGTGTTCGTCGTCGCCCTGACCGACGACGACGAGGTGGTGCTGGTGACCGTGGACCGCTACACCACCGGTCCGGGGTCGCTGGAGGTGCCCGCCGGCGGCACCGACGGGCAGGACCCGCTCGTGGCGGCGCAGCGCGAGCTCGCCGAGGAGGCCGGGCTGACGGCGCGGGAGTGGACGGCCGTCGGCACGACGGAGGCGCTGAACGGCATCGCCCGCGCGGTCGAGCACGTGTTCGTCGCGCGCGGCCTGGAGCCGGTCGGCGACGCCGCCGCGACCGCGCACGAGCAGGGCGTCGAGGGGATCACCGCGGTCCGCGCCGTCCCGTTCGGCGAGGTCCTCGCGATGGTCCGCGACGGCCGGGTCCGTGACGGCGAGACGGTGGCCGCGCTCGCCCTGGCGGCCCTGCACCTGGGCCGGCTGGCCTGAGACGGGCCCGCTGAGACGGGCGTGCCGGGTCAGACCCGCTGGGCGCGCTCCAGGCGGGCGTAGCGGCCGTCGGCGGCCATGAGCTCGTCGTGGCTGCCGACCTCGACGACGCGCCCGTGGTCGAGCACCACGATGCGGTCGGCGCCGCGGATCGTCGAGAGGCGGTGCGCGACCACCAGCGTGGTGCGGCCCTGCATGAGGCGGGCCAGGGCGTCGCGGACGAGGGCCTCGGACTCCGGGTCCAGGGCCGAGGTCGCCTCGTCGAGCAGCAGCACGCGCGGGTCGCGGACCAGCGCGCGGGCGATCGCGAGGCGCTGGCGCTGGCCGCCGGACAGGCGCGCCCCGCGCTCGCCGACCACGGTGTGCCAGCCGTCGGGCAGGTCGTCGACGATCTGCGCGGCGTTGGCGTCCTCCAGCGCGGCGCGCACGCGCGCGTCGGGCACGTCGCCCAGCCCGTAGGTGACGTTGTCGCGGATCGACCCCTCGAACAGCACCGACTCCTGCGGCACGACCGACACGTGCCGGCGGTACGTGCGCAGGTCGAGCGTCGCGGCGTCGACGCCGTCGAGCAGCACCCGCCCGGACGTGGGGCGCAGGAACCCGAGCGCGAGGTTGAGCAGCGTGGACTTGCCCGACCCGGACGGGCCGACGAACGCGACCGTCTCGCCGGGGCGCACGTCGAGGTCGACGCCGTCGAGGGCGTCGGAGTCCGCGTCCGCGTACCGCACGTGCACGCCGTCGAGCACGAGGCGGCCCTCGACCGCGGCCACGTGCGCCTTGCCCTCGTTCTCCTCCAGGTCGGGCTCGGTCAGCACCTCGGCGACCGACCGCACGGACTCCAGGCCCTTGGCAGCGACGGGCAGCAGCATGAGCAGCGCGGTCACGCCGCCGGTGATGAGCGTGAAGTTCGACGACAGCAGCACCACCTGGCCCGCCGTCACGGGGAACCAGCCGCTGACGGACGCGGTGGCGGCGAGCACGAGGCACGCCACGCCGAGCAGCTGCAGGCCGACCCACGACAGCGACGCGAACCGGCCGTTGAGCACGTCGAGCTCGTACCCCGAGGTGCGCACGCCCTCGGCGCCCTCGGCGACGCGGTCGCGCGCGGTCTCCTCCAGGCCGTGCGCGCGCGTGATCGGCATGAGCGTGGCCATCTCGCCCACGCGCGCGGAGAACCGCTCGACCTGGCGGCGGAAGTCCTCGTTGCGGGCGCGCGAGCGGCGCGAGAGGGCGTGCCGCAGCACCACGGCCAGCGGGATGGTCAGCGCGTACACCGGCAGGAACTGCGGCACGGACGTCGCGGTCGTGACGACGGCGCCGACCACCACCATCGTCGACGACAGCAGCGGGTGCGTGACCTGCTGGAGCATGAGCTCGACGTTCTCGACGTCGCGCACGACCTTGGTCTGCACGATCGAGGACGAGACGCGCTGGTGGAAGCCGATCGACAGGCTCTGCAGGCGGGCCGCCAGGGCGTTGCGCAGGTCGGCGCCGATCTGCCGCACGGCGCCCATGTAGAGCTTGGTGTAGGCCACGTGGTTCGGGTAGTTCTGCGCGAGCGCGACGAGCGCGACGCCCGCCCACAGCCACAGCTCACGCAGCGGGCCGCCCGCGACGACCACGTCGATGACCCGCGCGGTGATCAGCGGCATGAGCCACAGCGGCGTGTCCTTGAGCGCGAAGAAGCCGACGGCCGCGGCCACCCGCCGCCGGTGCATGCCGAGCAGGCGCAGGACCGAGCGCAGGGGGTGCTGCCCGTCGACGTCGACGGACCGGCACCGGGGGGAGGAGGTCACCCGTCCATCCTTGCCCGCGCGCGACGGCGGGGGAAGGCGCTTGCCAACTTCACCCGCCCTGTCCGCGGTCGTGGCGGGGTCGTCCGGCCGAGACCTGGCCGTGGGACGACGGTTGTGCGAACCTGGTCGGGAGCGAGGCGCTGGACCGCCCGCTCCCGGACGAGCGGCGCCGTACCCGGAGTGCGACAAGACGGCGACCTGCGGAGGTCTGCCATGTCCTGGCTCGTGCTCGTCCTGTCCGGCGTCCTCGAGGCCGTCTGGGCCACCGCCCTCGGCCGCTCGGAGGGCTTCACCCGACTCGCCCCCACGGTCGTGTTCGGCGTCGCGCTGATCGGCAGCATGGGTGGCCTCGCGTGGGCGATGCGCGAGCTGCCCACCGGCACCGCGTACGCCGTGTGGGTCGGGGTCGGTGCGTCGCTGACCGTCGCGTGGGCCATGCTCACCGGCGCCGAGCCGGCGAGCCTGGTCAAGGTGCTGCTGATCCTCGGGATCGTCGGCTGCGTGGTCGGCCTCAAGCTCGCGCACTGACCGCGGCCACGGGGCCCGGCAGCACGACGGCGCCGCGACCGGTCGGTCGCGGCGCCGTCGACGTGCGGGGTGTCAGACGCGGAAGCGGCTGACGACGGTGGCGAGCTCGGCGGCCATCGAGGCCAGCTCGTTGACGCCCTGCTGGGACTGGGACACGTTGGTTGTCGTCGTGCCGGCCGCCTGCGCGACGCCCGAGATGTTCTGGGCGATCTCGCCGGAGCCCGAGGCGGCCTCGGTGGCCGAGCGGGAGATCTCCTGGGTGGTGGCGGTCTGCTCCTCGACGGCGGAGGCGATGGTCTGCTGGTAGCCGCTGATGGAGGCGATGATGCCGGAGATGCCGGAGATGGCCTCGACGGCGCCGTCGGTGTCGGCCTGGATGGCCTCGACGCGGCGGGAGATGTCGTCGGTGGCGCGCGCCGTCTCCTGCGCGAGCTCCTTGACCTCGCCGGCCACGACGGCGAAGCCCTTGCCGGCCTCGCCGGCGCGGGCGGCCTCGATGGTGGCGTTGAGCGCGAGGAGGTTGGTCTGCTCGGCGATCGAGGTGATGAGCTTGACGACGTTGCTGATCTCGCGGCTGGAGTCGCCCAGGCGCTGGATCGTGGTGGTGCTGGTCTCGGCGGCCTCGACGCCCTCCTGCGCCACCCGGGCGGCCTCACCGGCGTTCTGCGCGATCTCGCGGATGGAGGCGCCCATCTGCTCGCTGGCGGCGGCGACGGTCTGCACGCTCCGCGAGACCTGCTCGGCGGCCGCGGACACGACGCCCGCCTGCGCGGCGGTCTCCTCGGCGCCGGCGGCGATCTGCTGGGTGTTCGCGGAGAGCTGCTCCGAGGCGCCGGCGACCGAGCCGGAGGACGCCTCGATGGTCGCGATGACCCCGCGCAGGTTGACCACGGCCGCGTCGAGGGCGGTGCCCATCTGCCCGAGCTCGTCGCGGGAGTCCAGGCCGGAGGTGGCGGTGAGGTCGTTGCGCTCGAGAGCGTCGCACACACGCCGCACGGCGGCGACGCTGCTGACGATCCCGCGGGCCACGAACCACGCCAGCGCGATGGCCGCGACGAGGCCGACGACGAGGACGATGATGAACGTGGAGCGGTCGCCGGCGTACGCCGCGTCGGACGCCGCCACGGCCGTGGACGCGTCCTCGGTCTCGTTCTCGACGATCTGCGCCGTCGCGGCAGCCATCGCGTCGATGAACGGCGCTGCCTGGGTGTCGCGGGCCTCGATCCAGTCGTCGTAGGCCTTGGCCGCGCCCGCCGGGAAGAGGACGTCGTCGCGGACCTGGACGTACCCGTCGAGGCCGGTGAGGAAGTCCTCGAGCAGCGCGACCTCCTCGTCCTCCGGACCGAGCGAGAGGTAGAAGTCGGCGGACTCGCGGATCTCCTGCTCGAACCCCTCGGCGTCCGCAGCGGCCTTGTCGATGCCGGCCTGGTCCTGCGAGAGCGCCTGGTTGGCGACGGCGAGGCGCAGCTTGGTCATGGCGCCGTCCAACTCCTCGGCGGTGCGCACGGCGGCCAGGCTCGTGTCGTACATGGCCCGCGTGCTGGCCGAGGAGTCCGCGAGGCCGCTCAGGCCCAGGAGGCCCACGACGAGGGCGACGACGGCCGCGACGCCGACGGCCGTGAGGATCTTGACGTTGACGCTGACGTCGGCGACGCGGAACCTGCGGGTTCGGCCGCGTGCCGGTGGTGAGGAGAGGCTCATGTGTGTGCTCCGGGTGCGGGCGGCCCGGGGCGGGTCGCGTCCTCCGTCCTCTCGGCCGCGCGGGGCCCGCTCTGAGCATCCCCGCCGGGAATCACCCCGATCGGGCACGGCCCGTCCGGACGTCCCGGTGCACGACGACGCCCAGGGGCGTGCGTGCAGCGCCGGTTCAGCGGCGGAACGTGCCGACCAGCGCCGAGAGCTCGACGGACATCGCGGCCAGGGCGCTGACGCCCTCCTGCGACTGCGCGACGCTCATCGTCGTCGTGGCGGACGCCTCGGCCACGCCGGCGATGTTCGCGGCGATCTCGCTCGACCCCGTGGCCACCTCGACGGTCGACCGCGAGATCTCCTGGGTCGTGGCCGTCTGCTCCTCGACGGCCGACGCGATGGTCTGCTGGTAGGCGCTGATCGAGGCGATCACCTCGGAGATGTGCTCGACGGCGTCGACCGCCTGCTGCGTGTCGCCCTGGATGGTCTCGACGCGGCGCGAGATGTCCTCCGTGGCGCGGGCGGTCTCCTGCGCGAGCTCCTTGACCTCTCCGGCCACGACCGCGAAGCCCTTGCCTGCCTCGCCGGCGCGGGCGGCCTCGATGGTCGCGTTCAGGGCCAGCAGGTTGGTCTGCTCGGCGATCGAGGTGATGAGCTTGACGACGTTGCCGATCTCGCGGCTGGAGTCGCCGAGCCGGGAGATGGTGGTGGTGCTGGCGGCGGCGGCCTGCACGGCCTCCTCGGCGACGCGGGCGGCCTCGCCGGCGTTCTGCGCGATCTCGCGGATCGACAGGCCCATCTCCTCGCTCGCGGAGGCGACGGTCTGCACGCCGCGGGACACCTGCTCGGCCGCGGCCGACACGACGCCCGCCTGCACGGACGTCTCCTCCGCACCGGCGGCGATCTGCTGGGTCGCGGCCGCGAGCTCCTCGGAGGCGCCGGCCACGGACGTCGCGGACTCGTCGATGGTGCCGACGACCCCGCGCAGCGTGGCGACGGCCGAGTCGAGGGCCGTGCCCATGCGGCCGACCTCGTCGCGCTGGGTCAGGCCCGCGGTGACGGTGAGGTCGCTGCGCTCCAGCGCGGCGCAGACGTCCTGCACGCGGTGCAGGCTGTGGACGATCTGCCGGGCGACGACGACGCCCACGCCGACGGCGGCGGCGATGCCGAACGCGAGCAGCGCGAGGAAGACCGCCCGGTCGGTGCGGTACTCGTCGTCGGCCTCCACGACCGCGACGTCCGCGTCCGTGCGGGCCGTCTCGGAGAGCTCGTCGAGGGTGGCCTCCATCTGCTCGGCGAGCGGCTGGGCCTGCTCGGTGCGCGCCGCCATCCACTCGTCGTACGCGTCGACCGCGCCGAGCGGGACGAGCACCTCGTCCCGCACCTGGTCGTAGGCGTCGAGGGAGGCGAGGACCTCCTCCAGCGACGCGGCCTCGGAGGCGTCCGCCAGCTCGGCGTACTGGTCGGCGTAGCTGCGCAGGGACGCCTCGGCCTCGGCGACGGCCTCGAGGCTGGCGGCCACCTCCTCCTCGGTCTGCGAGAGCGCGTGGTCCGCGACGGCCAGGCGCATCTCCAGGAGCGCGACCTCCATGAGGAGCGAGTCGTGGACCGCCTCGAGGTCGCGCTCGGCGATGGCGTGGGTGCGCTCGGCCGAGTCGTGCAGGCCCTGCAGCCCGAGCGCCCCGACCCCGACCGCGACGGCGGCGGCGACGCCGACGGCGGTGAGGACCTTCGTCTGCACGCCGAGGTCGGCGAACCGGCGGCGGCCGGCGGCCGTGGTCGCGGGTGTCGTCATGGGAGGGCTCCTGGGCGTGCGTCGTCGGATCGGTATGCCTGGACGGTCGTCCGGCTGGCACCGGTCAGGAGCGTTTCGGCCCGACTTCACCCCGCTCGGACGCGACCTCCACCCGCGTCGGAGCCCGCCACGTCCGCGAACTGGGTGCGGTACAGGTCGGCGTACAGCCCGCCGGCCTCCAGCAGCTGCGCGTGCGTGCCCTGCTCGACGACGCGACCGGCGTCCAGGACGACGACGAGGTCCGCCTGCCGCACGGTCGACAGACGGTGCGCGATGACCAGCGACGTCCGTCCGGCCAGCGCGGCGTCGAGCGCGACCTGCACGGCGGCCTCGGACTCGGAGTCCAGGTGCGCGGTGGCCTCGTCGAGCACGACGACGTCGGGCGCCTTGAGCAGCAGCCGCGCGATCGCCAGCCGCTGGCGCTCGCCGCCGGACAGGCGGTAGCCGCGGTCGCCCACGACCGTCTCCAGGCCCTCGGGCAGCGACGCGACCAGGTCCCACACGTGCGCGGCGCGCAGCGCGTCCGCCAGCTCGGCGTCGGTCGCGTCGGGCCGGGCGAGGCGCAGGTTGCCCGCGATGGTGTCGTGGAAGAGGTGCGCCTCCTGGCTGACGACGCCGACGGTGGCTCGCAGCGACGCCGCGGTCACGTCGCGCAGGTCCTGCCCGGCGATGCGCACCGCGCCGCCCGTGGGGTCGTACATGCGCGTCACGAGCTGGGAGATCGTCGTCTTGCCGGCGCCCGAGGGGCCGACGAGGGCGACCATCGACCCGGCCGGGACGGTGAACGTCACGTCGTGGAGCGTGTCGGCGACCGGGTCGTGGCGCAGCGCGGCGACGGACTCCAGCGACGCGAGCGACACCTCGTCGGCCGCCGGGTAGCGGAAGTCCGCGTGGTCGAGCTCGACGGACGCCCCGTGCGCCGCGACGGCGGCGCGCAGGTCCGCGGCGTCGGTCTTCTCGGCGACCATCGGCTCCAGGTCGAGCACCTCGAGCACGCGCTCGAACGAGACCAGCGCCGTCATCACGTCGACCTGCACGTTCGACATCGCGGTCAGGGGACCGTAGAGCCGCCCGAGGTAGGCCGCGAGGGCCACGACGACGCCGACGGTGAGCTGGCCGCTGATCGCCATGAGCCCGCCGAGCCCGTAGACGACGGCGGTGGCGACGGCGGCGACCGTGGTCAGACCGATGCGGAACCACGTGGAGTACAGGGCCATCCGCACGCCGATGTCCCGCACGCGCCCGGTCTGCTCGGCATAGGCCGCGGACTCGCGCGCGGGGTCGCCGAACACCTTGACCAGGTGCGCGCCGGCGACGTTGAACCGCTCGGTCATGGTCTGCGACGCGTCGGCGTTGAGCTCGTAGCTCTCGCGCGTGATGTCGGCGATGCGGCGCCCGAACCAGCGCGCGGGCAGCACGAACACCGGCAGCAGCACCAGCGAGACGAGCGTGAGCTGCCACGACATCGACAGCATGGCGGCCAGCACGAACACGACCGTCAGGGAGTTGCTCACGACGTTGGACAGCGTGGACGTGAACGCCTGCTGCGCGCCGAGCACGTCGCCGTTGAGCCGTTGCACGAGCGCGCCGGTGCGGGTGCGGGAGAAGAACGCGAGCGGCATGCGCTGCACGTGGTCGAACACGGCGGTGCGCAGGTCGTGGATGAGGCCCTCGCCGATCCGCGCGGACACCCACCGCTCGCCGACGCCGAGCACGGCCTGCACGACCGCCAGCAGGGCGATCACGGAGGCCGTGCTCACGACCAGCCCGGTGTCACCGGTGGCGACGCCGTCGTCGATCAGGCGCTGGACCAGCCACGGCGACGCGGCCCCGGCGGCGGCGCCGACGGCGATGAGGACGAGGAACACCGCGAGCTGCGGGCGGTAGGGGTGCGCGAAGCGCAGGACGCGGCGCAGCGTGCCGCGCTGCAGGCGCTGGTGGACCACGGACCGGTCGGTGCCGAATCCGCGCATCATCGGGTTGCCGCCGCGCGGCATGCCGGTGGGGCTCATGGGGCCTCCTGGGGGCGGAGGGGCGGGACGGCGCGCGGGCGAGCGGCGCCGATGCTGAGGTTACCTCACCATGAGCGTCATTCACCTTCGGGATGTTCCCGGGTAGCCTGCGCCCGTGGGCGAGCACGGGTGGCAGGACGGCGAGGTGCGCGGTGACGGGTGCCCCGCGCCGCGGGCCGGGGCCGCCGACCCCTCCGAGGAGTTCCTCGGCCTCCTGCACGACGTGCTGCGCAGCGTCCGCCGCGAGGCGTCGACGATCCTCGGCCACGACATCACCCCCGGCCAGCTGCGCCTGCTCCGCACCCTCGACCACGCGGGCGAGCCCCGCCGCCTGGGCGAGCTCGCCGAGGTCCTCGACGTCGCCCCCCGGTCCATGACGTCCAAGGTCGACCAGGCCGAGGCCGACGGCTGGGTCCGCCGCGTGCCCGACCCCGCCGACCGCCGCGCCACCCTGGTCGAGCTCACCGACGCCGGCCACGAGCAGCTCGCCCGCCTCTCCGCCCGCCGCCAGGAGGGCGCCCGCGCCCGCCTCGACGTCCTCGCCCCCGACGAGCAGGCCGCCCTCCTGCACCTCCTGCGCCGCGTCGCCCGCGGCTGACGCCCTGCACCCGGGGGACGGCTGACGCCCTGCACCCGGGGGATCGGGCGCGAGCGGCACGCGCTGCCGACGATGGGCCTGTGTACGCGTCAGTGCCTGTCGCTGCGACTGGGTACCCTCCGCCGTGCAGGTCTGGTGGAGCGAGTCGGCGAAGGGGCTCGGCGGGTGTTCAGCGCGTGGGGTGACGAGTCGGGCTCGGTGGCTAGCCGGGACCCCGATGTCTACCTGATGGGGGCGGTCCTCGCGGTGCCCGATGAGGTGCCCGACCTGCGTGCCGCCATGAGGGAGCTGCAACGTCCCCGGGAGAAGAAGGTCCACTGGCACGCCGACTCGGACGGCCGGCACGACACGATCATCGGCGTCGTCGCCGAGCTGCCGATCGAGGGGGTGGTCGTGGTGCGCCACGGCATGCCCGGGGAGAAGGACGAGCGTCGGCGGCGCAAGTGCTTCGAGACGTTCGCCCCCGAGCTCGTCGCGGCCGGTTGCACGAACCTGACTCTGGAGTCCCGCGGGAGGACCGCCGACGAGCGTGATCGCAAGATGCTCGACGCGCTGCGCTCCCAGCGGCGCCTCGACGGGACGCTGCGCCTGGACCACGCAGCCGGGCCCGCTGACCCGGTGCTGTGGATAGCGGACGCGGTGTGCGGGGCGCTGGTCGCCTCTCGCGTCGGGAACCGCCGGTGGTGGGCTCATCTCGAGAAGAAGATGACTGTTCACCTGGTCGACGACGCGTCCCGGACATGACGCGAGCCCCGGGCCCTGTCTTCCGGCAGGATCTCCCGAGGCTCACTTCCGACACCACCTCGATGGTGCGGCTCACAGAAAACTGTACGGCGCGTACGCGGGGCCAGCAAGCGCGTACGCGCACTCCTGCACCTTCTACGCCGCGTCGCCCGTGGCTGACGCACGAAACATGCCAAGATCGGCCGCCGATTGTGCAGCTTGTCGAGATCGTTGAGCAGTTCGGTGCCGAACCCGTGGTGATCAGGGGCGTGGCACCTGCAGGGCGGCGCCGTCCCGCTCCAGTGCCCTGACCGCGGGTCCTCCATCTGCTGCCCTCGTGCACCGGCATCACTCGTGCTCCGGGTGGCTGTCGCGGAGGATGAGGCATGGCTGACGACGCGCCCCCGCGGATGCGGGCGACCTCGGTGAGCATCGGCACTCCCCGTCCGCGGCAGGCGGCGGCGTTCTACGCGGCGCTGCTGGGGTGGCGGGTGACGGCGGACGACGGGCCGGGGCCGGGGGAGCCGCCCGAGGCCGGGTGGGCGCAGGTCGCGCCGCCGCGGGGCGAGACGGGGCTGACGATCAACCTCGAGCACGAGCGGCACTTCGTGGCGCCGGTGTGGCCCGCGCGGCCGGGGGAGCCGCTGGCGTCCCAGCACCTCGACGTGCACGTCGACGGCGATCTCGACGCGGCGGTGGCGCACGCGCTGGCGTGCGGGGCGCGGCTGGCGGACTCCCAGCCGCAGGGCGACGTGCGGGTGATGCTCGACCCGGACGGGCACCCGTTCTGCCTGTTCGTCTGACGGGTCCCGCGGGCGGCGGTAGCGTGCGGGGAACCTACGGGAGGACCCGGCGATGGCGCTGCTGACCTGTCACTTCTTCTCCGAGGCCCTGCAGGAGAGCACCGCGATGACGGTGATCCTGCCGGAGCCCGCGCACGGCCAGATCGGCATGGGCGGGGCCGCGGGCTCCGAGCCGCCGCCGGTGCTGTACCTGCTGCACGGGCTCTCGGACGACGAGTCGATCTGGCTGCGTCGCACGTCGGTCGAGCGGTACGTGGCCGAGCTCGGGCTGGCGGTCGTGATGCCGCGCGGCGGGCGGTCGTTCTACGCGGACGAGGCCTGGGGGAGCGCGTACTGGACGTTCCTGCACGCGGAGCTGCCGGAGGTCGTCGGGCGGTTCCTGCGGGTGTCGCAGCGGCGGGAGGACACGTTCGTCGCCGGCCTGTCGATGGGCGGGTACGGGGCGCTGCGGTGGGCGCTGCGCGAGCCGGGGCGGTTCGCCGCCGCCGCGAGCCTGTCGGGCGCGCTCGGCATCACGGACGCGGCGTCGGCCGAGGCGCGTGACGCGCTCGTGCCGCAGGTGTGGGCGGGTGCGGACCCGGCGGGCGGCGACGACGACCTGCTCGCGCTGCTCGACCGCGCCGACCCGGCGGCCCTGCCTGCCCTGTACGCGACGTGCGGCGCGGACGACCCCCTGCTGGCGTCGCAGCACGCGTTCGCCGCGCGGGCCGCGCAGCGCGGGGTGGCGCTGGAGCACCACGTGCACCCGGGCGTGCACGACTGGGCGTTCTGGGACCGGCGCGTGCAGGACGTGCTGGCGTGGCTGCCGCTGCGCGGGCGGGCGGGCGACGGGGCGGCAGGGGCGTAGCCCGCCGGGGTGCCGACGACGCGGCGCATGACGACGAAGCCGATCGCCCCGACGAGCGCGTTGGTGACCTGGGCGACGACGACGTCGGAGAACCGGTGGGCGTGCGGGGCCGCGTGGTGCCAGGCGGTGAGCGTCGCGCTGCTGAGCACGAGGCCGGTGGTCGCGGTCGCGGCGCCTGCGGCCTGGCTGCGCCGCCACGACGTGGTGGCGGTGGCGCGGAACGTGTAGCGGCGGTGCAGGGTGCTGCCGACGACCGTCGAGACGAGCGTGCCCAGCAGGTGCGCGAGCAGCGCGGGCACCGCGCGACCGGTGGCGACGGCGACCACGAGCGCGTAGACGCCGCTGGCGGCGGTCCCGGTGGCGGCGTAGCGGGCGACCGCAGCGGTCGCGGAGGTGCCGGGGCGGGTGCGCGCGGGTTCCTCCACGGTCGGTCCAGTCGACGGCGCGGGCCCGTGCGAGCGTGGTCGGACGGGGTGAACCGTGCCAGTGGCGGGACCTGCGTCCCTGGTGGCTTGACCGTTCGTCCGTTTGGCGTATGTTAGGCGCGGCTAAGTTAGGTAGACCTCACTCGCTGGGCGTGCGTCCAGCTCAGGGGGTCGCTCTCGAGGGGGAGCCCCACGTGCACGAGCTGCTGTCCGCCGCGTCCGCCGACGCCTACGCCGAGGCCCTGCGGGGCACCGTCGACCGCGTCGCCTCGCGGTTCCGCACCACCACCCAGCCGTTCTCCGGCGCCAGCCGCGACGAGCTCCAGGCCCTCGTCGACGTCGTCGACCTCGACGGCCCCGGCCAGGGCACGAACGCCGCGCTGCGCGAGATCGACGAGCTCTTCGCCCGGCACGCCGTGTACTTCCACGACCCGGGCTACGCCGCGCACCTCAACTGCCCGGTCGCCGTTCCGGCCGTCGCCGCCGAGGCCGTGATCGCCGCCGTCAACGCCAGCGTCGACACCTACGACCAGTCAACGGTCGGCACCCTCATGGAGCGCCGGCTGGTCGCCTGGACCGCCGGCCGCCTCGGGTTCGTCGACGGCGGCGGGGTCTTCACCTCCGGCGGCACCCAGTCCAACCTGCAGGCCCTGCTCGTCGCGCGCGAGCGTGCCCTCGCGCACGCCCCCGGCGCCCACCCCGACGACCTCGTCGTCCTCGCCACGGCGTCGGGCCACTTCTCCGTGCGCAATGCCGTGCGCCTGCTCGGCCTGCCCGCCGACGGCGTCCGGCTCGTCCCCGTCGACGAGGACGGGCGCATGCGCCCCGACGCCCTCGCGATCGCCCTGCGCCACGTCGAGCGCGACGGCCGGCTGCCGATGGCCGTCGTCGCGACCGCCGGCACCACCGACCGCGGCTGCGTCGACCCGCTCGCCGCGATCGCCGACGTCTGCGACGCCGCCGACGTCTGGCTGCACGTCGACGCCGCCTACGGCTGCGGCCTGCTGGTCAGCCCCACGCGCCGGCACCTGCTCGACGGCGTCGAGCGCGCCCGCTCCGTCACCGTCGACTTCCACAAGGCGTTCTTCCAGCCCGTCTCGTCGTCCGCGCTCGTCGTGCGGCACGCCGCCGACCTGCGGCACGTCGCCCACCACGCCGACTACCTCAACCCCGAGGACTCCGACGAGCCCAACCAGGTCGACGTCTCCCTGCAGACCACGCGCCGGTTCGACGCCCTCAAGCTCTGGGCCACCCTGCGCGCCCTGGGCCCCGACCGCATCGGCGAGATGGTCGACGCGACCATCGACCTCACCGCCGCCGTCCACGACCTCGTCGAGCGCGACACCGAGCTGCACCTGCTCGCCCGCACCGACCTGTCCACCGTGCTGTTCCGCTACCAGCCCGACGGCGTCGACGACGAGCAGGCCGACGCCCTCGTCGCCGGCGTGCGCCGCAGGCTCTTCGACGCGGGCCGGGCGCTGGTCGCCCGGACCGTCCTCGACGGGCGGCCGTGCCTGAAGCTCACGCTGCTCAACCCCGAGACGTCCGTCGCCGACGTGCGGCACGTCCTGGAGCTCGTGCGCGCCGCCGGCGCCGCCCTGCTCGCCGAGCAGCGGCTCGCGGAGGTGGCCCGGTGACCGCCGGCGCAGGGCACGTGCACGACGTCGTCGGCGTCGGCATCGGCCCGTTCAACCTCGGCCTCGCCGCGCTCGCGGACCCCCTCGACCTCGACACCGTCTTCCTCGACCGGGCCGAGGAGTTCCGCTGGCACCCGGGCATGATGCTCGACGGCGCGACCATCCAGGTGCCGTTCCTCGCCGACCTGGTGACGATGGCCGACCCGACCAGCCGGTACTCGTTCCTCGCGTGGCTCAAGGCCACCGGGCGGCTGTACGCGTTCTACATCCGGGAGAGCTTCTACCCGCTGCGCGCCGAGTACGACGCGTACTGCCGGTGGGTCGCCGACCAGCTCGGCTCGCTGCGCTGGGGCCGTACGGTCACGTCCGTCGAGGTCGACCCCGACGACGAGGACCTCTACGTGGTGCACGCGCGCACGGCCGACGGCGTCGAGCGGTACCGCACGCGGCACGTCGTGCTCGGCGTGGGCACCCAGCCGGTCGTCCCCGAGGCGCTGCGCGGGCTCGACGGGCCCGCGATCCACACGTCGCAGTACCTCGACCGGCGCGCCGAGCTGCAGGCCGCCGGGTCGATCACCGTGGTGGGGTCGGGGCAGTCCGCGGCCGAGGTGTACCGCGACCTGCTCGACGGCACCCGCACCCACGGCTACCGGCTGGACTGGGTGACGCGCTCGCCCCGGTTCTTCCCCATGGAGTACACCAAGCTGACGCTCGAGATGACGTCGCCGGAGTACACCGACCACTTCCACGCCCTGCCCGAGGCGCTGCGCGACCGGCTCACGCGCGAGCAGCGCGGCCTGTACAAGGGCATCAGCGGCGACCTCGTCGACGAGATCTACGACACCCTGTACCGCATGAGCGCGACCGGCCCCGTGCCGACCACCCTGCTGACCGACACCGAGGTGACCGCCGCCGCCTGGGACGGCGAGGAGTACACGCTGCGCCTGCGCCACGGGCAGCTCGGCACCGAGCACGAGCGGCGCACGCAGGCGCTCGTCCTGGCCACCGGGTACGCCGCCCAGGTCCCCGACGTGGTGCTCGGCATCGCGCACCGCCTCGACTGGGACGCGCGCGGGCGGCTCGACGTGGCGCGCGACTACTCCGTCGACGGCGGCCGCCGACGGGTGTTCGTGCAGAACGGCGAGGAGCACACGCACGGGCTCACCGCGCCCGACCTGGGCTTCGGCCCGTGGCGGTCGTCGGCGATCCTCGCGGTGGTCTGCGGGCGCGAGGTCTACCCCCGCGAGCAGCGGATCGCGTTCCAGGACTTCGGCGTCCCCACCGGTGCGCACCCCGCGCCGGCCGGGACGGTCGCACCGGCCGGGGTGCCCGCGGAGGCCGGCCGGTGACCGGTCGGCACGTGCGCCTGGGCGCCCCGCCCGACGTCGCGGACGACCCGGCCGCACCCGGGGACGCGGCGCGTCCGGCGGACGGGCCGCGCGTCCCGACCCCGGCGGGCGACCCCGCGCCGCGTCCCGTCACCGGGCCCGGCGTGCCCGTGCTGCGGCCCGTGCGCCGCAGCGCCGAGACGACGATGCTGCCGACCGCGACCGCCCCCGCCGAGGCGTGGCGCCGCATCGGCCCGATCCGCCTCGACCGGGTGGTCCCGCACCGCGACGCGCTGCTGCTGCACTCCTGGCTGACGCACCCCGCGTCCCGGTTCTGGCAGATGGACCACCTCGGGCTGCCCGAGATCCTCGCCTACGAGCTCGCGCTCGCCGCGTCCCCGCACGAGCACGCGTGGCTCGGGCGGGTCGCGGGGCGCCCGACGTTCATGGTCGAGACGTACGACCCCGCGCGGGTGCTGCTCGACGAGGTGTTCGACGCCCGTCCCGGCGACGTGGGCATGCACCTGCTGGTGGCCCCGCCCGAGGCCGCGCCGCTGCACGGCCTCACCGACGCCGTCATGGCCGCGACGCTGCGGTTCTGCTTCGCCACGCTGCACGCCGACCGCGTCGTCGTCGAGCCCGACGTGAACAACGCCCCGATCGCCGCGAAGAACGCCGCCGGCGGGTTCCGCGTCGTGCAGGAGGTGCAGCTCGGCACCAAGCGTGCCGCGCTGTCGGTGTGCACGCGCGAGGACTTCGCGCGCTCCCGCCTCGGGCAGCCGCCGCTGCCGCCGGCCGCCGCGAGCGTCGGCACCCTCGGCCCGCGTCGTCGGGCCCGGGCCCGACGCCGTGCCGCCGAGCCGCCCGCCGCCCCGCCGGGCCTGCCGCTCGCCCCGCCCCAAACCACCGAGGACCCGTCATGACCGCAGCACCCACCGTCGCCGAGCCCGCCCTGACCGGGTCGGGCCCGCGCACGACGACGCACCCCGCACCCCACCCGGCCGCCCACCTGACGCCCGAGGCGATGGCCGCGGCGCAGCGCCACCTCGTGGCCAAGGCGATCGCCGAGCTGACGCACGAGCGGCTCCTCGCCCCGTCCCGCGACCGCGCCGCGTCCGCCGACGGCGCGTACGTCCTCGCGCTCGACGCCCTCGACGGCGGTGCCGTGACGTACCGGTTCCGGGCCCGCCGCCTGGCGCTCGAGCACTGGGCCGTGGACGAGGCGAGCCTGCTGCGCGAGGTCGACGGCACACCCGCGCCGCTGGACGTGCAGGAGCTCGTGCTGGAGCTGCAGCCGCTGCTGCGGATCCCCGACGACCTGCTCGCCCTGTACCTGGAGGAGCTCGCGGCCACGCTGGCGTCCGCCGCGTACAAGCACCACCGCGGCGGGCCGGCCGTCGCCGAGCTGCTCGACGCCGACCTGGCGACCGTCGAGGCCGCGATGACCGAGGGGCACCCCGGCTTCGTGGCCAACAACGGCCGGATCGGCCTGGGCGTCGGGGAGCACGACGCGTACGCGCCCGAGGCGGCCCGGCCGGTGCGGCTGGTGTGGCTCGCCGCGCGTCGCGCGCTGAGCCACGTCGCCACCGGCGACGGGCTCACCGAGGACGCGCTGTACCGGCACGAGCTGGGTGACGCGACGCTCGCGGCGTTCGCCGACCGGCTCCGCGCGCTCGGCCTCGACCCCGCCGAGTACCGCTACCTGCCCGTGCACCCCTGGCAGTGGGAGCACAAGGTCGCCGTGACGTTCGCGCCCGACGTGGCGCGCCGCGACCTCGTGCTGCTGGGGGAGTCAGCGGACGAGTACCGCGCGCAGCAGTCCGTGCGCACGTTCCTCAACGTGTCCCGGCCCGACCGGCACTACGTCAAGACGGCCCTCGGCGTGCAGAACATGGGGTTCCTGCGCGGGCTCTCGCCCGCGTACATGCGCGCGACGCCCGCCATCAACGACTGGGTCGCCGACCTCGTCGAGAACGACCCCGAGCTCGTCGCGTGCGGCGTGCGGGTGCTGCGCGAGCGCGCGTCGATCGGGTACACGGGCGACGCGTACCACCGCACGGCCCGCCCCAACGCGCACCGCAAGCTCATCGCGGCCCTGTGGCGCGAGCAGCCCCTCACGCGCGTGCCTGCCGGGCACCGCCTGGCGACCATGGCCGCGCTGCTGCACCGCGACGGCGCCGGCGACGCCTACGCCACGGCCGCCGTGCGGGCGTCGGGCCTGGCGCCCGCGGACTGGCTGCGCGCGTACCTGCGGGTCTACCTGCGGCCGCTCGTGCACTGCCTGCGCGCGCACGACCTGGCGTTCATGCCGCACGGCGAGAACGTCATCCTCGAGCTCGCCGACCACGTGCCCGTCGGGGCGTTCCTCAAGGACATCGGCGAGGAGGTCGCCGTCCTGTCCGACCGGCCCGTGCTGCCCGCGTCCGTCGAGCGGGTCCGGCACCCCGTCGACGACGCCGAGAAGGCCCTGGCGGTGTTCACCGACGTGCTCGACGGCGTGCTGCGGCACCTCGCCGCCATCCTCGTGCTCGACGAGGTCATGACCGAGGGCGAGTTCTGGGGCGTCGTCGCCGAGACGGTCGACGGGCACCTGGCCGACCACCCCGACCTGCCCTCCGGCGTCGACCTGCGCGCCGCGCGGTTCGCGCACTCGTGCCTCAACCGGCTGCAGCTGCGCAACACGCTGCAGATGGTCGACCTCACCGACCAGTCGTCGTCGCTGATCTACGCCGGGACGCTGGCCAACCCGGTCGCGCGCGGTGCCGTCGCCGGGCAGGAGCACGCGGCTGCGGGCGTGCACGAGACTTCCTGACGTGAGCTTCGAGGTCTTCCGGGACGCCCAGGGCGTCCCGCACGTGCGCGCGTCCGACGAGCGTGCGCTGGCGTACGGGCAGGGCTGGGTCACCGCGCGCGACCGGGCGTGGCAGGTGCAGACCGACCTGTGGCGCGCCCAGGGGCGGATGGCCGAGCACGTCGGCCCCGCGGGCGTGGCGTGGGACGTGCTCGCGCGCCGCGCCCGGTTCGCGTCCACCGCGCAGCGCGCGTACGCCGCCCTCGGCGACGACGACCGCGCCTGGGTCGGCGCGTACGTCGACGGGGTCAACGCCGGGCTCGCGGCCGCCGGGCCGGTGGCGGAGGTCGTCGAGCTCGACCGCGTGCTGGGCGGCACCACGGGCTGGGACCCGTGGCCGGCCTGGGCGCCGCTGGCGGTCTTCCTGGTCAACCACGCGCTGTTCTCGTCCGCGCCGCGCGTGCTCTGGCACGACCACCTGGTGCGCGCCGCCCGCGCGTCCGGGCACCCGGGCCTGGCCGGCACGGACCCGCTCGACCTCGTGCGGCTGTTCGAGCCCGCGGCCGACGACCCGGGCAGCGGCTCCAACGCGTGGGCCCTGCACGGGTCCCGCACCACGTCCGGGCACCCCCTGCTGGCCGGCGACCCGCACCGCGTGCTCGAGCTGCCGGGCGTCTACCAGCAGGTGCGTCTCGCGTGCGACGCGTACGACGTGCTGGGTCTCGCGTTCCCCGGCGTGCCGGGGGTGCCGCACTTCGCGCACACCGGTACTACCGCGTGGGGCATCACGAACGCGGTCGCGCACTCCGGCGAGCTGTTCCGCGAGCTGCTGCGCCGCACCGGCGGGCGGCGCGACGGCCGGTGGGAGGCCCGCGGGCCCGGCTGCTGGGAGCCGTGCGACGCGACGACGGAGCAGGTGCTTGTCCGCGGCGGCGCACCCGTGGACGTCGAGGTGCTGGAGACTGCCCGCGGCGTCGTCGTGGTCCGCGGCCTCGACCCGCACGACCCGGCGTGGGCGGGTGCGCACGCGCCCGACCCGCAGGGCTCGACCTCCGCGGCCGTCGACGACGTGCCCGACGACGGCCGCCCCGCGGGCGAGCAGGAGACCGTGCCGCTCGTCGCCGTGCACCTCGAGGCCGGGTACGCGCTGCGCCTGCAGGCCCGCGTCGACGACGACCTCGGGTTCGGCTGCCTGCGCCCCCTGCTGCGCGCCCGCACCGCGCACGACGTGGCCGCGGCGATGGCCGGCTGGGTCGACCCCGTCAACCGGGTGCTGGCCGCCGACGCCGACGGCACCGTGCTGGCGTTCGACGCCGGGCGCGCCGCCGACCGCCCGCCCGAGCAGCGTCTGCTGCCGCTCGACGCCTGGGAGCCCCCGCACGTGCCCCGTCCGTGGCGTCCCCTGGCCCCGCCGACGGTCGTGACGGACCAGGCCGCCGACGCCAACGAGCGCCCCGCCGACCCGGCCCGCGACCACGGCAGCGTCTACGCGCCCCACCGCGGCGACCGCGTCCGCGCGCTGCTCGCGGAGCGCCGCGACCGCCCCCTCGGGCCGCCGGACATGGCGGAGATCCACGCCGACACGCACCTGGCCGGTGCGGAGCCCCTGCTCGCGCTCGTGGCGGACGCCGTCGCGCCCGGCTCCCCGACCCTGAGCCCCGCCGTCGCCGCCGTGCGCACCCGGCTGCTGGCCTGGGACCGGCGCATGGACGCCGGCTCGGTCGGCGCCGGGCTCTTCGCGGCGCTGCGGTCCGCGCTCGTCGTGCGGCTGTGCGCCGAGCCCGGCCTGGCACCGCTCGCCGCGCCGCACGGCCTCGGCGAGGCCTGGGACGCGTGGTTCGGCCTGCGCGGCCGCGTCGCCGCCGTGCTCCCCGGCCTGCTGGCCCGCCCCGACCTCGTGGGTGACGGTCCCGCGCACGTGCGGGCCGCGCTCGAGCAGGTCGCCGGCGGGCAGGTGGGCACCTGGGGCGACCGGCACACCGTGCGCCCCACCCACGTGCTCGCCGAGGTGCCCGGCGCCGCCGTCCCCGTCGTCCCGCCGGTGCCGCTCGGCGGCGACCAGGACACCGTGCGCTGCACCGGCACCGTGCCGGGCGTCACCGACCGGGCGTTCCGTGGCTCCGTGGCCCGCTGGGTGTGGGACCTCGCCGACCGCGACGCCAGCCGCTGGGGCGTGCCGTTCGGCAGCGCCGGCGACCCGGCGTCGGAGCACTTCGCCGACCAGCACCCCGGCTGGGCCGCGGCGGAGACGGTCCAGGTCGTCACCGCGTGGGACGCCCTCACGCGCGAGCACGGCTCCGACCACCCGGACGACGCGGGGGACCGCCCGTGACGGCGACCGCCCCCGACCGCGTCACGGCGCACCTGGCCGCCCTCGGCCGCGGCGGCACCGTCGACGAGCGCGACCTGCCGGGCCTCGGCACCCTCACCACGACGGTGCTCGACCCGGACGCCGAGCTCGACGTGCTGCACGCGTGGGTCACGGCCCGCGGCACCCAGTTCTGGGGCCTGGCGGAGCTGACCCGCGAGGAGCTGCGCGAGACGTACGCGTACGTCGACCGCCTCGACCACCACCACGCGCTGCTCGTCCGCCTCGACGGCGCGCCGGTGGTGCTCCTGCAGGTCTACGAGCCCGCGCTCGACCCCGTCGGCGAGGTCTACGACGTGCAGCCCGGCGACCTCGGCCTGCACGTCCTGCTGGGCGGGCGGCCCGCGCACGTCCGCGGCACCGGCTGGACGAGCCGGCTGTTCGTCGCGCTGGCGGACGTGCTCTTCGACCAGCCCGGCGTGCGGCGACTGGTCGGCGAGCCCGACGCCCGCAACACCCCCATGCTGCGCCGGGCCCTCCTCTTCGGCGCCGAGCTCGGCCCGGAGGTCGACCTGCCCACCAAGCGGGCCCGCCTCTTCTTCGTCACCCGCTGAGCAGCCCTGTCGGGCCGGTCGGGCCTGGGCGCGCGGGCTCGACGCCGTCCGCGGACGGGTCGCGGGCGCAGGACGTCGTCCCGCTCCGCCTCAGACCTCGGCGGTCGGGGCCGCCGCCGTGCTGCGGGTGGTCGCGACGGCGTGGGCGGGCGTCACGTCGCGGACGACCTCGAGCGGCTCGACCGCGTCCCCGTCGCCCAGGCGCGACCAGTACCGGGCCGTCGCCACGACGAGCGCCGGGTCGAGGTAGACCCGTACGGCCGACTGCGAGGCGTAGCACCGCAGCAGCGCCAGCTTGGTCTCGACGTGCCCGTCGATCGTCGCGTAGGACGTCGGACGGAAGTCGACGGTCGACGACGGGCTCTGGTAGCAGGCCACGAACGGCACGCGGCGGGCGGCGACCACGGTCGCCTCGTGCACCGCGCGGTGGTCCTGGTGCCGGTCGTGGGCGCCGTGCGTGTACACGACGTCGGGGCGGACCTCGGCGACGACCTCCTCGACGGCGGCGAGCGTCGCACCGCTCGTGCCGAGCGCGGTGTCGGGCAGGTCGCGCAGGAACAGCCGCGCCCCGAGCAGCTCCGCGGCCGCGACGGCCTCGGCCTCGCGCACGGCGGCCTCACCGCCCCGGGCCCCGCGCGAGAGCGTCAGGACCACCACCGCGTCCCCGCGTGCCCGGTGTGCGGCGAGCGTGCCGCCGACCCCGATCTCGACGTCGTCCGGGTGCGCTCCGACCGCGAGGACCACCGCGCGCCGGGTGCGGGAGCGCGCGCCGCGTGCCCGTGCGCCGAGCCGCTCGACGGCGGCGACGAGCGCGGGTCCGTCGACGGGAGCGACGAGCAGGTCCTGCGCACCGTGCCGCAGCGCGGTGAGCGCTCCCTCGACGTCGAGCCGGTCGGTCAGCAGGAGCACCGCGGCGTCCGGCGCCTGCGTGCGCACCGTCTCGACGACCCGACCCGCCCGGGTGAGCAGGTCGGCGTCTGCGACGACGACGTCGGGGTCGCCGGCCGCGGCGGCGGTGGGTGCGTGCGCCGGGTCCGCGACCGTCACCACGTCCGCACCGGCGCCGCGCAGCACCTGCGCGGCGTGCCCGGCGGCACGGTGGTCCTGCAGCACCACGAGCACGCGCAACGGCGGTCGCACCATCGGCCTTCTCCCCCCGGCTGGGCCGTCCTGCACCGCCACGGTAGGGGTCCCGGGTGCTCGGCGCGCGCCCGCGGGGTCGGTGCCGCGCGCCGTCGCCCGGGTCAGGTCCGGTCGAGCCGGTCGCGCAGGAGGACGGCGATGTCGGCGACCTCGGGGACGCCGACCTGCGCAGGGACCGGGGCGGCTGCCGGCACCGCGTCGTCGGGGGCCGACGCGCGGGCGTGCGCCGCGACGCCGTCGCCGATCATGACCGTGCAGAACGGGCAGGCGGTGGCGATGGCGCTCGCGCCGGTGGCGACGGCCTCGGCCGCGCGGACCGTGCCGATGCGCTCGCCGATGGTCTCCTCCATCCACATGCGCGCACCGCCGGCGCCGCAGCAGAACGACGTCTCGCGGTTGCGCGGCATCTCGGCGACCGTGACCCCGGCGGCGGCGAGCAGGTCGCGCGGCGGGGTGTAGACCTGGTTGTGGCGGCCCAGGTAGCAGGGGTCGTGGTAGGTCACGGTGGTGCCCGTGCCGTCGTCGCCGGTGCCGGGGGCGAACCGCAGCCGGCCCTCGGCGACGAGGGTGTCAAGCAGCTGGGTGTGGTGCAGCACCTCGTAGCGGCCGCCCGCGGCGGGGTACTCGCGCGAGATCGTGTTGAAGCAGTGCGCACAGGTCACGACGATGCGCTGCGCGCCCACCTCGTTCAGCGTCTCCACGTTCTGCGCCGCGAGCATCTGGTAGAGCGCCTCGTTGCCGGCGCGCCGGGCGGGGTCGCCGGTGCAGGTCTCCCCGTCGCCGAGCACCGCGAACGTGACGCCCGCGGCGTGCAGCAGCTCGGCCACGGCGCGGGTGGTGCGCTTGGCGCGGTCCTCGAAGGCGCCCGCGCAGCCGACCCAGAAGAGCCAGTCGACGTCCGCGGCGGACTCGACGTCCGTCCCGACCACGGGCACGTCGAAGTCCAGGCCCTTGGCCCAGTCGAGGCGCTGGCGGGCGGGCAGCCCCCACGGGTTGCCGCGCCGCTCCATCTTGGTGAACGTGCCGCCCAGCTCGGCGGGGAACGCGGACTCCATCAGCGACTGGTAGCGGCGGATGTCGACGATCGTGTCGACGTGCTCGATGTCGACCGGGCACTGCTGCACGCACGCCCCGCAGGTGGTGCACGACCACAGCACGTCGGGGTCGATCACGCCCGACGCGACGAGGTCGACGCCCAGGTGCGGGTCGACCTGCGCCTCGTCGGTGGCGCCGGCGGCGCGGGCGGCGCGCACGTACGGGGCGGTCGCGGCCGCGTGGTCGCGCAGCGCGAGGGTGAGGAGCTTGGGGCTCAGCGGCTTGCCGGTCGCCCACGCGGGGCACTGGTCCTGGCAGCGCCCGCACTCGGTGCACGTGGCGACGTCGAGCAGGCCCTTCCACGGCAGGTCCTCGACCGCGCCGACGCCCAGGCGCACGTCGTCCGGCAGGTCGTCCACCGCCGTCAGGTCGAGGGGGTTCCCGTCGCCGTCGCGCAGCGGGGTCAGCGGCCCGAGCGCCGGGCCGCCGTCGGGCTCACGCCGGGCGTACACGTTGACGACGGCGAGGAACCGGTGCCACGCCACGCCCATCGTGGGCTGCAGGCCGACGACCACGAACCAGGACATCGACACGAGGATCTTCACGGTCGCGACGACCAGCACCCACGCCTCGAGCGTGGCCCGGTCCGCACCGACCCACGCCTGCCCGAACCACGCGGTCAGCGGGAAGTGCAGGGCGCTCGCCCACGGCTCGCCGTCCTGCACGGCGAGGGCGTACTCCAGCCCGCGCAGCAGCACCACGGCGACGACGACCAGCAGGATCGTCGCCTCGACGACGTACGCCCACGCGAAGTTCGACCCGAAGAACCGCGACCGGCGCTGCTCGGCGTCCGGCTGCGACGCCCGCGGCCGGGTCCGCACCCGCAGCACCACCAGGCCGGCGATGGCGACGAGGCCCAGCCACGCGAACGCCTCGACGGCCCACTCGACGGGCACCCAGTGCCCGATCAGCGGCAGCCCGTAGGCCGGGTCGACGAGCTGCCCGTACCCGGTGAGCAGCGTGAGGAACAGCACCGGGAACGACAGCATCACCACCCAGTGCGCCGCCCGCACCGCCGGCCGCTGCCGGAACCGCTCGTGCCCGAGCACCTCGCGCGCCAGGGTCCGCAGCCGCGCGCCCGCCGGCGACCACCGCCCCGGCAGCGGCCGTCCCACGCGGATCGTCCGCACGATGACGACGACGCCGCGCGTGAACACGCCGACGCCGACGACCGTCGCGACGACGACGAGACCGATGCACACCACCTGGAGCCAGCCCACGGCGGACACGCTAACGGGCGCCACCCCCGCGCGACCGCACCGAGGTCCCACCGATCCGCCCTGCTGCGCGTGCCGCCAGCACCGCGCGGGCCTCCATGAGCGCGAACCCGAGCAGGTTCAGCCCGCGCCACCGTGCCGGCACGTCCGCGTCCGGGTGGTCGGCCGTCAGCCCCGCGCCCCACACGCGGTCCACGGGCGACGCCTCGACCAGCACCCGCGACCCGGTGCCCAGCAGGTAGGCGCGCAGGGCATCGTCGGCGTCGAACTTGGCGACCGAGCCCTCGACGACCACGTGCCACCGGTGCGCGGCCCACACGTCCTCGTCGAACCCCCGGACCTCGCGCCCCAGGGCCTTGGCGTGCGCGGGGGAGCGGGCGGTCAGCACCTGCTCCGCCCGCTCCGTGTCGTCGAACAGCACGGCCTTGCGCCACATCATCCAGTGCTCGGCCGACGCGAACGTGCGCCCGTCGACCTGGAACGGCGACGGCCACCACTGGCTGAAGCAGCCCCGCCCGAGCGCCCCGTCGGGCCGCGGCCGGTGGCCCCAGAAGTGCACGAACCGCGGCACGCCACCCGCCGCGCACGCTGCGACCAGCGCCGCGACGGACCGCGCCGCCAGCACCTGGTCCGGCACGACGTCACCCATGGGCGTCATCGTCCCGGACCGGACGCGCGCGACCCAGCCCTTTCGCGTGCCGCTGCGTCAACGGGCCGAGCGGTACTCCGCGGTCAGGGGGCACTGGAACGGGTCGCGGGCCGCCAGGCCGACGCGGTTGAGGTGCTCGACGACGATCCGGTACGAGCGCAGCAGACCCGTCTCGGTGTAGCTGATGCCGTGCTCGGCGCAGAACGCCTTGACCGCCGGCTGCACCTTGCGCAGGTTCGGGCGCGGCATCGACGGGAAGAGGTGGTGCTCGACCTGGTAGTTCAGGCCGCCCATGAACAGGTCCGTGGCCCGGCCGCCGCGCACGTTGCGGCTCATGAGCACCTGGCGGCGCAGGAAGTCGATGCGCGAGTCCGGCGGCACGATGGGCATGCCCTTGTGGTTGGGCGCGAACACCGCCCCCATGTACAGGCCGAACAGCCCGAGCTGCACGCCCAGGAACGCGAACGCCATGCCGACGGGCAGCAGCCAGAACACCAGCGCCAGGTACCCGCCGAGGCGCAGCGTCACGAACGCGATCTCCACCGGGCGCCGCTTGACCGGGCCGCGGCCGAAGATCGTCTTGATCCCCGAGATGTGCAGGTTGAGGCCCTCGAGCAGCAGCAGCGGGAAGAACAGCCAGCCCTGCCGCGCCGTGAACCAGCCGACCAGGCCCGAGCGGGGCTCCTTCAGGTCCTCGGTGTGGAAGACCAGCGCTCCCGTCTTGATGTCCGGGTCGGCACCGACCTGGTTCGGCTTGGCGTGGTGGCGCGAGTGCTTGTGCTGCCACCACCCGTAGCTCATGCCCGCGTACAGGTTCGCGATGACCAGGCTGGCCCAGTCGTTCCAGCGGCCCGACTCGAAGATCTGCCGGTGCGCGGCGTCGTGACCGAGGAACATGACCTGGCCGAACAGCACCGCGAGCACGGCCGCGACGACGAGCTGCCACCACGACGGGCCGATCATCACGAACGCGGCGAACGTGGCCGCGATCAGCGCGGTGAGGACCGCGAACGTCGTCCAGTAGTACCCGTACCGCCGGCGCATCAGCCCGGACTCCTGCACGGTGCGGGCCAGGGCGGTGAAGGTGCTGACCTGGCGCTCGCGGACCGATCCGGCGGCCTCGCTCGACACGGCCGTCACCGGGCCGGTCCGGACGGGGCCGTGGGCGGGAGGGGCGGGCGACGATCGGTCATCGGGGCTCCTTGGGCGTGCCGGGCGACGTGCGGTGCCGACGGGTCGCGCCGCGTCCCTGTGGCGCGACCCACTCTAGGGGCACGGCGGGCCGCCGGGCCGGTTCCGGGGTCCGTTGTTAGGATCGACGCGTTCCCTCGTCCATCACGACGGCGCTGACCTGCGTCGCCGTGCGTGGTCGCACCTTCACACCGACCACACCCTGACGCCGCGCGGCCCGCGCCGCACGCGGCGTCCACCGACCGACCACCGCCCCCGACCAGGACGGAGCCGGACGTGCTGCTGCTGCTCGTCGTGCACCTCGCAGCGGCTCTCGTCGCGCCCGCGCTGATCGCCTGGCTGGGCCGGCGCGCGTTCTGGATCCTGGCGCTCGCCCCCGCGTCTGCCGTGGCCTGGGCGCTGTCGTGGACGACGCAGGTCCAGGCGGGCCGCGGGCCGGTGCAGGTCGTCGAGTGGATCCCCACCCTGGGCCTCGAGCTGTCGTTCCGGCTGGACTCCCTGTCGTGGCTCATGACGCTGGTGGTCGGCGGTGTCGGGGCGCTGGTGCTCGTGTACTGCTCCGCGTACTTCAAGGAGGGCGCGTCGGGCCTCGGACGGTTCGGCGGGGTCTTCACCGCGTTCGCCGGCTCGATGCTCGGCCTCGTCACCGCCGACGACATGCTCCTGCTGTTCGTGTTCTGGGAGCTGACGACCGTCACGTCGTACCTGCTCATCGGGCACTACGCCGACCGCAAGCCGAGCCGGCGCGCGGCCATGCAGGCCATCGTCGTCACCACCGCGGGCGGCCTGGCGATGCTGGTCGGGCTCGTGGTCCTCGCGCACGCGGCTGGCACGTACTCCCTCTCGGCGGTCGTCGCGGACCCCCCGGAGGCGAGCGGCGTGGTCGTCGTCGCGGTCGCGTGCCTGCTCGCCGGTGCCGCGACCAAGTCCGCGCTGGTGCCGTTCCACTTCTGGCTGCCCGCCGCGATGGCCGCGCCGACGCCCGTCAGCGCGTACCTGCACGCCGCCGCCATGGTGAAGGCCGGCGTCTACCTGGTCGCCCGGTTCGCCCCCGCGTTCGCCGACCTGCCCATGTGGCGGTGGACCGTGGTGGTGCTCGGCAGCACCACGCTGCTGCTCGGCGGGTACCGCGCACTGCGGCAGCACGACCTCAAGCTGGTCCTCGCGTTCGGCACCGTCTCCCAGCTCGGGCTGATCATCCTGCTCGTCGGCCTCGGCACCCAGGCGACCGCGCTGGCCGGGGTCGCGATGCTCGGCGCGCACGCCATGTTCAAGGCGTCCCTGTTCCTCGTCGTCGGCACGGTGGACTCCGCGACCGGCACGCGCGACCTGCGGCGCCTGTCCGGCGTCGGCCGCTCCCTGCCGTGGACGGCGACCGCCGGCGGCCTGGCCACCGCCTCGATGATCGGACTGCCGCCGTTCGCCGGGTACGTGGCCAAGGAGGCCGGCCTGGAGGCGGTGCTGCACCTCGAGGACGGCGCCGCCGGGTGGGTCGTGCTCGTCGCCTTCGTGCTGGGCTCCGCGCTGACCGTCGCGTACGGCCTGCGGTTCTGGTGGGGCGCCTTCGCGACCAAGCCCGCGCTGCTCACCCAGCAGGCCACGGAGGACGGTGACGGCGGTGCGACCAGCACGAGCCTCGCCGAGGGCGGCGAGCGCTCAGCCGCTCCCGCGAGCGTGTCCCGCCCGTCGCTCCTGCTCATGTGGCCCGCCCTCGTCCTCGCCGTGCTCGGCGTGGCCGTCGCGCTCCTCCCGCAGCTCGGGGAGGACGTGCTCGCCCCCTACGCCGCCACCGTGCCCGCCGGCGAGCCCGGGCACCTCGTGCTCTGGGCCGGCCTGACGCCCGCGCTCGGGCTGACCGTGCTGATCCTCGCCGGCGGCGCCGCGCTGTTCCTCGCCCGCGACCGTGTCGAGCGCTGGCAGGCCCGGGTGCCCACCGTCGCCGAGGCCGACCGCGTCTACCGGCGCTCGATGCGCCGCCTCGACGACCTGGCCGCCGACGTCACCGCCGTCACCCAGCGCGGCTCCCTGCCCCTGTACCTCGGCGTCATCCTCACCACGTGGGTGCTCGGCGTCGGCACCGCGCTGCTCACCGGCACGTCCCTGCCCACCGAGGTGCGCCCCTGGGACTACGCCGCGCAGGCCGCGTTCGGGGTCGCGACCGTCGCGTCCGCCGTGCTCGCCGCGCGCGCCCGCCGCCGCCTCAAGGCCGTCATCCTCATGGGCGTCGGCGGGTACGCCGTCGCCGGGATGTTCCTGCTCTACGGCGCCCCCGACCTCGCCCTCACGCAGGTGCTCGTCGAGACCATCACGCTCGTCGTGCTCGTCCTCGTCATGCGCCGCCTGCCGCCCTACTTCTCCGACCGGCCCCTGGCCGCGTCCCGGTGGGTGCGCCTGGCCCTCGGGCTCGCCGTCGGCCTCACGGTCGCGGGGATCGCGCTCGTCGCCCCCTCCGCCCGGGTCCACGACCCCGTCTCGACGGACTTCGCCACCGAGGCCTACGAGTACGGCGGCGGCAAGAACATCGTCAACGTCACCCTCGTCGACATCCGCGCGTGGGACACGATGGGCGAGATCTCCGTGCTCCTCGTCGCCGCCACCGGCGTCGCGTCGCTGGTGTTCCTCTCCGCCCGCTCGGGCCGGATCTTCCGCGAGCGCGAGGCCCCCGTCGACCGCGCCGTCTGGGGCGGGGCGCCCGACCCCATGGCCGCGCTGCGCCGCGCCGGCGACTCCGTGATGATCCCCGGGCCCGCCGGCACCCCCGACCGCGCGCAGGCCGGCACGGGCGAGCCCCCGCGCGGTGCGTGGGCCAGCTCCCGCGCCCGGGAGTGGCTGCGCGGCGGCCGCACCCTCGCGCCCCAGCGGCGCTCCGTGATCTTCGAGGTCGTGGTGCGCCTGCTGTTCCACACGATGATCGTCTACTCGGTGTTCCTGCTGTTCTCCGGGCACAACCAGCCCGGCGGCGGGTTCGCGGCGGGCCTGGTCACGGGCATCGCCCTGGCCGTCCGGTACCTCGCGGGCGGGCGGTACGAGCTCGGCGAGGCGGCCCCCGTGCAGCCGGGCGTGCTGCTGGGCCTGGGGCTGTTCCTGTCCGCCGGCGTGGGCATGCTCGCCATGCTGGAGGACGGCGTGGTGCTGCAGTCCGCGATCCTCGAGTTCACCGTGCCGGTGTGGGGCGACGTCAAGCTCGTGACCAGCCTGTTCTTCGACATCGGTGTGTACCTCGTCGTCGTCGGCCTGGTGCTGGACATCCTGCGCAGCCTCGGTGCCGAGATCGACCGGCGGGCCGAGACGGGCGAGGACGAGGTGTCCGGCGATGCGGTCGGCGGCGAGGAGCTCCTGACGACGTCGTCGACGACGGTGGCGGACGAGGTGCGGGCGCTCGCCGTGCCGCGCGGCGGTGGCGACCGGGACGACCAGGGCGACCGGCCGGGGGTGACGCCGTGAACGCGCTCGTGACGAGCCCCAACCTCGTCTTCGTCGTGACGATCGCCGTGCTGTTCACGGTCGGCGTGTACCTGGTGCTGGAGCGCAGCCTCACCCGCGTGATCATCGGGGTGGCGCTGCTCGGCAACGGCACGAACCTGCTGATCCTCGTGGCCGGCGGCCGCGCGGGCGGCCCGCCGATCGTGGGGGTCACGCCCGAGGACGAGATGAGCGACCCGCTGCCGCAGGCGCTGATCCTCACGGCCATCGTCATCACGCTCGGTCTGACGGCGTTCCTGCTGGCCATGGCGTACCGGTCGTGGCAGCTGCACCGCCACGACGAGGTCCAGGACGACGTGGAGGACCGGCGCATCGCCCGGCTGGCGGCCCGTGACGAGCGCGCCTTCGAGGACGCCGACACCGACGGCGACACGCAGACCCTGGACGAGGAGGCGGCGCTGACCCGCGACGAGACCGACGAGGCCGAGCCGGTCCCGACCCCGGAGGCGGGCCGATGACCGACTGGAGCTGGCTGGTCCCGCTGCCCGTGGTGCTGCCGCTGTCCGCGGCCGGTCTGACGCTGGCCCTCTACCGGCGCCCGCGCGTGCAGCGGGTCGTCACGGTCGTCACGCTGACGGCGGTGCTGGTGGTCGCGGCGGCGCTGCTCGTGCTGGCCGACGGGGCGCCGCTCGTCGTCGAGGTCGGCAACTGGGCCGCGCCCGTGGGCATCAACCTCGTCGCGGACCGGCTCTCGGCGCTGATGCTCACGGTCTCCGCGGCGGTCACGCTGTGCGTCCTGCTGTACTCGCTCGCGCAGGGGCAGGCGGACGGCGAGAACGACGCGCCGATCTCGATCTTCCACCCCACGTACCTGGCGCTGACCGCGGGGGTGTCGAACGCGTTCCTGTCCGGCGACCTGTTCAACATCTACGTCGGCTTCGAGATCCTGCTCGCCGCGTCGTACGTGCTGATCACGCTCGGCGGCACGGGGGAGCGGATCCGGGCGGGCACGATCTACGTGGTCGTCGCGATCATCAGCTCGGTGCTGTTCCTCGTCGCGATCGGCGCGGTCTACGCCGCGACGGGCACGGTGAACCTCGCCCAGCTCGCGGTGCGGCTGCCGGAGATCGACCCGGGCGTGCGCCTCGTGCTGCAGGTCATGCTGCTGCTCGCGTTCGGCATCAAGGCGGCGATCTTCCCGCTGTCGTCGTGGCTGCCGGACTCCTACCCGACGGCGCCGGCCCCCGTCACCGCGGTGTTCGCGGGCCTGCTCACCAAGGTCGGCGTGTACGCGATCATCCGGACCCAGTCGCTGCTGTTCCCCGAGGGGCGGCTCGACGACGTGCTGATGTGGCTGGCGCTCGCGACGATGCTCGTCGGGATCCTCGGCGCCGTGGCGCAGGACGACGTGAAACGTCTGCTCTCGTTCACCCTGGTCAGCCACATCGGGTTCATGGTCTTCGGCATCGCGCTCGGCTCGCAGGCCGGGTGGACGGCCGCGATCTTCTACGTCGCGCACCACATCACCGTGCAGACGGCGCTGTTCCTCGTCGTCGGACTCGTCGAACGCTTCGGCGGGACGACGTCGCTGGACCGGCTCGGCGGGCTGGCCAAGACCGCGCCCGTGCTGGCGGTGCTGTTCTTCGTGCCGGCGATGAACCTGGCGGGCATCCCGCCGCTGTCCGGGTTCCTCGGCAAGGTCGGGCTGCTGGAGGCGGGCGTCGCGCAGGCCACGCCGCTGGCGTACCTGCTGGTGGCGGGCTCGGTCGTGACGTCGCTGCTCACCCTGTACGCGCTGATCAAGGCGTGGAACAAGGCGTTCTGGCAGACCCCGCCGGCGGAGCTGCCGCGCACCCCGGTGCCGACGTCCATGGCCGTGCCCGCCGGGGCGCTCGTCGCCGTCGGGCTGGCGCTGACCTTCCTGGCCGGGCCGCTGTACGCGTACACCGAGCGCGCCGCCGTGACCCTGGCCGAGCGCGACCCGTACGTGCGCGCCGTCCTGCCGGACCTCGAGCGCGGGCAGGGCGAGTCCGCGGACGTCGCCGAGCAGGCCGTCGAGCAGGACGAGGCGACGGTCGGGGGTGAGGACGGATGAGCCTGCACCCCCGCCGACGCTCGGTCCTGCGCAGCCACGGCGTGACCGTGGTGTGGCTGACGGCCGTCTGGGTGCTGCTGTGGGGCGACCTGACCTGGGGCAACCTCGTGAACGGCGTCCTGCTGGCGGTGCTCGTCGCGACCGGGCTGCGCATGACGCCGGTCGACTTCCACGGGCGCGTGCACCCCGGGGCGCTGGCGGTGCTGCTCGGGCGGTTCGTCGTCGACCTGGTGCGGGCGTCCTTCGAGGTGTCCATGGTCGCGCTGCGGCCGCGGCACACGCCCCGCGGGGCGGTGGTCTGCGTGCAGCTGCGCAGCCACTCCGACCTGTACCTCACGCTCACCGCCGAGCTCGTCTCGCTGGTGCCGGGCTCGCTCATCGTCGAGGCGCACCGCCTCACCGGGCGGCTGTACGTGCACGTGCTCGACGTCGAGACGTCCGGCGGGATCGAGGCCGCGCGCCAGCACGTGCTCGACCAGGAGGCGCGGCTGCTGCGTGCCCTGGCCTCCGACGCCGAGCTCGAGGACGCGGGCCTGCGCCGCCGCCCGGAGCGCGGCCGGCCCGGCGGACGCCTGGAGGTGACGCGATGAGCGTGTTCGACGTCGTCGTGCCGGTGTGCGCCGTGCTGCTCGGGCTCGGCGCGACCTTCGCCGTGATCCGGGCCGAGAAGGGTCCGTCGATGCTCGACCGGACCGTCGCGCTCGACATCGTCGTGACCGTGGTGATCGCCGCGCTCGCCCTGTACGCGGCGGTGCGGCAGCGCTCGGACGTGGTGCCGATCCTCGTGGTGCTCTCGCTCGTCGGGTTCGTGGGGTCGGTGACGATCGCCCGGTTCGCGGCCGTGGAGCCCGAGAGCGAGCGCCGCGTGCGCACGCGCGAGGAGGTCGCCGCCGAGGAGGCCGCCCGTCGCCTGCGCGAGCAGGAGGAGGAAGAGGCCCGCCGGGGCCGCCGGCACGTGCCCGAGAGCACGGCTGACACGGTCGAGGACGCGCCCGACCCCGAGCACCACGGCGGCGGCGCCGAGGGGGAGGTCCGATGACGGCGATCACGTGGACCACCGTCGCCGACGTGGTGGCGGTCGTGTGCCTGCTCGGCGGCGCGTTCTTCGCGTTCGCCGCGGGCGTCGGCGCGCTGCGGTTCCCCGACCTGCTCTCGCGCATGCACGCCGGCACCAAGCCGCAGGTCCTGGGCCTGGTGCTGGTGCTGATCGGCCTGGCGCTGCGGCTGCGCGAGGGCGGGGCCGTGTGGGCGCTCGTGCTCGTCGCGGTCTTCCAGATGCTCACCGCGCCGGTGGCGGCGCACATGGTCGGGCGGGCCGGGTACCGCACAGGCAAGGTCCGCCACGACCTGCTCGTGGTCGACGAGCTGACGCGCGACCTCGACGCGATCACGGCCCGCGACGAGCAGGCGGCCCGCGACGAGCTCGCCGCGCAGGGCGAGCCCGGCCCCGCCGCGCCGGAGCGCTCCGACGGCGACGGGGCCGGCCGCTCACACCAGTAGCGCCTGCCCGAGCACCTCGCCCTCGCGGGCGCCCGGCAGCACCGCGAACACCGCCGAGCCGACCGGGGTGGTCCACAGGTTCATCAGGTCCGCCTCGGCGAGGCGCTCCTGCACGGGCACGAGCTGGGCGACCGGGTCCGCCTGGAACGCCACGAACAGCAGGCCCGAGTCCGACAGCGCCCCCGCCGCGGGGGTGTCGTCGTAGCTGTACCCGCGGCGCAGGAACCGGTGCGTCGGGTCGTCCGTGCGGGCGCGCCGGATGTGCGCGGCGTCCGAGATCACCGTGAACCCGAGGGCGTCCCGGGCGTCGAGGTCGGGCTCGTCGTGCTCGTGCGCACCGGTCAGGGGCGCGCCGTCGGCGAGGCGCCGGCCCACGGCGTTCTCCCGGCCGACCCGGTCGAGCTCGTCCCACGTGTCGAGGTCCATCGCGATGCGCCGCACCACGACCGACGAGCCGTCGCGCACCCACGGCCCGGCGTCGTCGACCTGCCACACCAGGTGCGGCTCGACGTCCGGGTCGACGTTGCGGGTGCCGTCGACCTGACCCATGAGGTTGCGCGCCGTCGTCCCCGGGGCCACGGTGCCCGGGCTGTTGCGGAACCCCCGCTGCACCCACCGCACCCCGGCGAACGTGCGGGCCTCCTTGGTGAGCACCCGCACGGCGTGCGCGACCGTCACCTGGTCGTCGGCGCACACCTGCAGCAGCAGGTCGCCCCCGCACCAGCGGTCCTCGAGCCGGTCCACCGCGAACGCGGGCAGCGGCGCGAGCCAGGAGGGGCGCCGGTCCTCGATCCCCGCGGCCGTGAACACCCCCGGCCCCCACGCGACCGTGACCGTCAGCGCGGCGGGGACCTGCGCGAGCTCGGGCTCGGTGTCGGCCAGGCCCGGCCGGCCCGCCATGAGGCGCTCGACGTCGTCCGTCCAGATCCGCATGAGCCGCGTCACCGCGTCCCGGTCGGCACCGGCGACGAGGTCGAGGGCGACCAGCGCCACGAACGCCGGCTGCGGGGTGGCGACGCCCGCCTGCCGGGCGCCGCGGAACGGCACGGTGACCCGACCGGCCGCGTCGGCCGCGACGGGTGCCGGGGCGGGTGCCGCCGCCGCTGCGTCCCACGCGCCGCGCCCCGCCAGGGCGGCGGCCGCGCCGCCGGCCGCCGCCGCGCCCAGGCGCAGCAGCGACCGGCGGCTGGGCCCGGAGCCCGGGCGGGCGTCGTCCGACGCCGCGCCCGGGGCCCCCGCTCCTGCGGTGGTCACTCGTCGTGCCCCTCGTGGTCGCCGTGGGCGTCCTCGGTCGCCGTGCTGCCGTCCATGTCCATCTCCATGTCGCCCTCGCCGACGTACTCCTCCTCCGCGCCGGAGAACGAGCGGGCGGGCGCCGTGAGCTGGAACGTCGAGCCGTCCTCGGCCGTGAGGGTGATGGTGATCTCGTCGCCGGGCTCGACCGGTGCCGTCAGGTCCATGAGCATGAGGTGGTCGCCGCCGGGCGCGAGCGCGTGCGTGCCGCCGGCCTCGACGACGATCCCGCCCTCCTTCTGCTGCATGACCATCGCGCCCGCCGCGTCGGTGGTCATCTCGTGCAGCTCCATCGTGGACAGCTCGGTGGTCGCCGAGACGATCCGCACGTCCTGGTCCGAGGAGTTCTCCAGGACGCCGAACGCGGCGGTCATGCCCTCGTCGGCGGCCTTGACCCACGGGTCGGTGATCGTGAGGGCGTCGGCCTGCGCGGCCGTGGCCGACGGCGTGGCCGCGGGCGTGCCGGCGGACGAGCAGGCGGTGAGCAGGCCGAGCACGGCCAGGCCTGCGAGCGCGGGTCGCAGCGGACCGCGCGCGGTGCGGCGGGCGGGGTGAGGCGTGGTGGTCGATCGGGTCACGGGGTCCTCCGGGGACGCGGGTGGGGCACGGGTGGGGGCAGCGCCGTGACCGGGGCGCACCGAGCGGGCCGTGCGTCGACCCCGTGCGAGCGCACGGCACCCGTGGCGGGTGCGCGCGGCGGTCGGGGTGGTGCAGGCGTCGGGCGTGCCGGTCAGGCGGGCGCGGCACGGGGGCGCACCCGTCCCCGCGACGGGGGACGGGTCAGCAGCCGGCCGGCAGGGCCCGCGGCGGGCCGCGACGCCGTGCGTCCCGCACCACGAGCAGCGCGCGGGGCAGGACGACCCCGACGGCCTCGACGGGCACCCGCGGCGGGGTGACGACGGCCGTGACCACGTGCCGCAGCAGCGGGGCGACGCGGGAGAGGGTGCGGACGACGGCGTGCGCCCCGGCGTCGGCGCCGAGCATCAGCGCGGCGACGAGAGCGACCGCGACGACGTGGGCCACGACCATCCCGGCCGACGTGTGCGACGGGTGGCCGGCGCCGGTGGTGACGAGGAGGTGGCCGGCACCGTGGGCGGCGTGCGTCCCGCCCCCGGCGACGGTGCCCGCAGGGCTGAAGAACGTGAACCCGGCGTGCAGCACCACCTGCAGGACGCCGAGCACCGGCACGAGCGTGACCGCCCGCAGGCGGCGACGGGCGACCGTGGCCCCGGCCAGCAGGGCGACGGCCCCCAGGAGTGCGGCACCCAGCGCGTCGGGCAGCGCCCCGCCGGCGGCGGCGTGGGCGGCGGCGGTCACGGCGAGGGACGTCCCGGCCGTCGCCACGGCACGCGCGACGGGCAGCGCGCCGCCCGGTCCCTCGCTCACACGCCGCACCCTACCCGGGACGAACGTCCTGCCCGCCGCTCCGGGTGGGAGGGGGTTCAGCGGGTGGCGCGACCCACGAGGCGTGCGGTGCCGCGGGTGGCGACGACGCGGCTGAGGGCGACCAGTGCGCCGCTGATGACCGCGGCGGCGGCGACCTCGGAGAACTTGATGTCGTCGTCCATCGAGTCCGCGGCCGGCGGCTTGTGCCCGCGGGACTTCTCCCACGCGGTGTCGATCGCCTTCTGCACGACCCACGCCGCGGCCAGGGTCACGCCGAGGCCGACCATCTTGGCCACCATCGACTGGTCCTTGTCTCCCACCGCGTCCTCCTGCTGCTCGTCGGTCACGTCCTGCGCCGACGCTAGTGCGGCCCCGACGGATCCGCAGGTCGGCGCACGGCAGGGGACGGCATCGGCACGCACCGCGATGCGCTGATAATGTCGCATGCGCATGTGAGAGGAAATCCACCCATCGGAGGTGCGGGATGACGCCGTGGGCCCACGTGCGTGGTCCGAGAGACCTCGGCGGCTTCCTCCGCGAGATGCGCGAGCTCGCAGGCCTCACGCAGGCGGAGCTGGCGGAGCGGATCGGCGTCGACCGCCGGTACGTCTACCAGCTCGAGGAGGGTGGCGGGACGCTGTACATCAACCGCCTCTTCGAGGTCATGCGAGAGCTCGGTGTCGAGATGCGGGTCGAGCAGCCGTAGCAGTCCGCTACGCGTCCCCCGAAGGGCGGACCTCGCGCAGGGCGCAGGACAGGGTGAGCGCGCCGACGCCCAGCACCGCCGGCGCGTTCCACGGGGCCTCGGTCGTGAGCACGGCGGCGTGCGTGACCAGCGCCGCTGCCGCAGTCGTGACCCCCACGGCCACGGCACGGGCCGCCCGCGGGGGTGTGCGCCGACGGTCGAGGTGCCGCACCAGGGCGCGGAGCGCGGACCGCAGCAGCACCCCCGCGACCACCCCGGCGGCAGCGCCAACCGCTACGGCGAACGGCAGGAGGCCGCCGACGGGCCCGGTGGGTCGCATGAGCTCCGGCCACACCAGCGCCCACGCCCCGGCCCACGCGCCGGCGAGGGCGCCCCCGGCCGCAGCCAGGAGCACGCGGCGCACCGACGGGGGGACGAGCGGCGCGACGCCCGGGGCGGGTTCCATGACCGCACGGTAGCGACGTCCGGGCGGGAGGCGTCGGACGGGTGTCCGGGGGAGGGCTAGGATCGGCGGCGAACGACAGGGGAGCGTCGGGCGTCCGCGAGGACGTGCTGGACGCTGAGAGTGCGGACCACCGCAGACCCTCGAACCTGATCCGGCTCGCACCGGCGTAGGGAGTCGGGCTTCTCTCCTCCCGCGGTCGGCGTGCCCCCGCGGGCGCGTCGGGGCGCGGGGGCCCTCCGCGACGACGACGGAGGACGCACCACCTCATGGCACCCACCCACCACCGCACCCGCACGGCGGCCCTCGGGCTGGTCGGGGCGCTCGCGCTGACCGGCTGCTCGGCCGTCGGCGGCGGCACCGACGCGGGCGAGGGCACCGGCGGCGGCACGGTCACGCTCGTGACCCACGAGTCGTTCGGGCTGTCCGAGGGCATCCTCGAGCAGTTCGAGCAGGAGACCGGGCTCACGGTCGAGATCGTGCAGCAGGCCGACTCCGGGGCCCTGGTCAACCAGCTCGTGCTCACCAAGGACGCGCCGCTGGGCGACCTGGTCTACGGCGTGGACAACACGTTCGCGTCCCGGGCGCTCGACGAGGGCGTCGTCGTGCCCGCCGAGGTCACCGCCCCGGCCGCGCAGGACGCCGCCGCGTACGCCGTGCCCGGCGACGACGGCGCGCTGACCGCGATCGACGTCGGCGACGTCTGCATGAACGTCGACCTCACGTGGTTCGACGAGCAGGGCCTGGAGCCGCCGGAGACGTTCGAGGACCTCACGGCCCCGCAGTACGCCGACCTGACCGTGGTGCCCGACCCGGTGACGTCCTCGCCCGGCCTGGCGTTCGTGCTCGCGACCATCGGGGAGTTCGGCGAGAACGGGTGGCTCGACTACTGGGCCGACCTGCGCGACAACGGCCTGCAGGTCGCCGACGGGTGGAGCGAGGCGTACTACACCGACTTCAGCGGCGGCGGCGGCGAGGGCCCGCGGCCCGTCGTGCTGTCCTACGCGTCGTCGCCGCCGTTCACGGTGCCCGAGGGCGGCGACGAGCCCACCACGGCCGCCCTGCTCGGCACGTGCTTCCGGCAGGTCGAGTACGCGGGCGTCCTCGCCGGCGCCGACAACCCCGAGGGTGCCGCGCAGCTCCTCGACTTCCTGCTGTCCGACGAGGTCCAGGCCGACATCCCGACGTCGATGTACATGTACCCGGTGAGCTCGTCCGTCGAGCTGCCCGAGGACTGGGCGTCGTGGGCGCCGCTCGCCGAGGAGCCGCTCGAGGTCGCGCCGGCCGACGTGGCCGAGCACCGCGAGGCATGGCTCGACGACTGGTCGGCGACGGTGGTCGGCTGACATGACGCTGCTCGACCGACGCGTGACGCCCGCCGCCGCCAGGGGGCCGGCGGCGGACCGTCGCGCGTCGGTCGGGCGCACCCTCGGGTGGGCCGCGGCGGTGGGCGTCCCGCTGGCGTTCCTCGGGGTCTTCTTCGCGTGGCCCGTCGCCGAGATCGTCGGGCGCGGGTTCGTCACCGACGGGGCGCTCGACCTCAGCGGCGTCGGCGAGGTGCTGGGCCGCCCCCGCACGTGGCGCATCCTCGGCCAGACGCTCGCCCAGGCCGCCCTCGGCACCGCCGGGTCGCTGCTGCTCGGCATCCCCGGCGCGTACCTGCTGCACCGGTGCCGGTTCCCCGGCCGGGACGCGCTGCGCGCCGTCGTCACCGTGCCGTTCGTGCTGCCGACGGTCGTCGTGGGCGTCGCGTTCCGCTCCCTGCTCGTCGACGGCGGCATGCTCGGCGGCCTCGGCCTCGACGGCACCCTCGCCGCGATCGTGCTCGCGCTCGTGTTCTTCAACTACGCCGTCGTCGTGCGCACCGTCGGCGGGCTGTGGGAGCGGCTCGACCCGCGCGCCGAGCAGGCCGCCCGCTCCCTCGGCGCATCGCCCTGGCGGGCGTTCCGCACCGTCACGCTGCCCGCGCTCGCCCCCGCGATCGCCTCGGCGGCCTCGCTGACGTTCCTGTTCTGCGCCACCGCGTTCGGCACCGTCCTCGTGCTCGGCGGGCGGCGCTTCGGCACCGTCGAGACCGAGATCTGGGTCCAGACCACGCAGTACCTCGACCTGCGCGCCGCCGCCGTGCTGTCCGTGCTGCAGCTCGTCGTGGTCGCCGGCGCGCTCGCGGCCGCCGCCCGGGCGCGGGCGCGCACCGAGCGGGCCCTCGACCTGGGCGAGCCCGTGGGCACCGCGCACCCGGTGCGGTGGCGCGACCCCGTCGACGTCACGGCCGTCGTCGTCACCGCCGCCACCGTGCTCGGGCTGCTCGCGCTGCCGCTGGTGAACCTCGTCGTCCGGTCGCTGCGCACGCCCACGGGCTGGGGGCTCGACCACTACGCGGCACTCGCGCTGCCCGCCGACACGCTCCGGGTCACGCCCCTGGAGGCCGCCGTCACGTCGCTGCGGGTCGCGCTCGACGCCACCGTCATCGCCCTCGTCGTCGGCGGGCTCGTCGCGCTCGTCGTCTCGCGCCGCCCGCGCCGCCCGGTGCTGCGCCGCGCGGTCGGCGGGCTCGACGCGGTCATGATGCTGCCGCTCGGCGTCTCGGCCGTCACCGTCGGGTTCGGGTTCCTCGTCGCGATGGACGCCCCGTTCGGCCTCGACGTGGACCTGCGCACCAGCGGCGTCCTGGTGCCGGTCGCGCAGGCCGTGGTCGCGGTGCCCCTGGTGGTGCGGACCGTCCTGCCCGTGCTGCGCGCCGTCGACCCGCGGCTGCGGGAGGTCGCCGCCACGCTCGGCGCCCCGCCCGGCCGGGTCCTGCGCACCGTCGACCTCGCGATGGCCGTGCGTTCCCTCGGCCTGGCGCTCGGCCTGGCGTTCGCCGCCTCCCTCGGGGAGTTCGGGGCGACGTCGTTCCTCGCACGCCCGGACAGCCCCACGCTGCCCGTCGTCGTCTTCCGCCTGATCGGGCGGCCCGGTGCCGAGAGCTACGGCACCGCGCTGGCCGCGGCCGTGCTGCTCGCGGCCCTCACCGCGGCGGTCGTCGCGGTCTGCGAACGTCTGCGCACGCCCGGCGTCGGGGGCTCCTGGTGAGCCGCCCGGGCCGGCCTGCGCCCGCACCCGGAGGTGAGCCGTGAGCGACGGCCTGCAGGTCCACGACGTCGTCGTCCGGTACGGCACCGGCCCCGACGCGGTCACGGCGGTCGACCACGTCGACCTCGACGTGCCCGCCGGCGAGGTCGTCGCGCTGCTCGGCCCCTCCGGCTGCGGCAAGTCCTCCCTGCTGCGGGCCGTCGCCGGCCTGGAGCCCGTCGCCGCCGGAGACGTCGCGTGGGACGGGGTCTCCGTGGCCCGCACCCCCGTGCACCGGCGCGGCTTCGGCCTCATGTTCCAGGACGGCCAGCTCTTCGGGCACCTCGACGTCGGCGCCAACGTCGCCTACGGCCTGCCCCGCGGGCGCGGCGCCCGCCCGGCCCGCGACGCGCGCGTCGCCCAGCTCCTCGACCTCGTCGGGCTGCCCGGCCTGCAGCGCCGCGACGTCGCGACCCTCTCCGGCGGCCAGCGCCAACGGGTCGCCCTGGCCCGTGCGCTCGCGCCGCGCCCCCGCCTGCTCCTGCTCGACGAGCCGCTGTCGGCCCTCGACCGCACGCTGCGCGAGCGCCTCGCGCTGGACCTGCGCGACGTCCTCGTCGCCACCGGCACCACGGCGCTGCTCGTCACCCACGACCAGGACGAGGCCTTCGCCGTCGCCGACCGCATCGCCGTCATGGACGCCGGCCGCCTGCTGCAGGTCGCCGCGCCCGCACAGCTGTGGGCCCGCCCCGCCGACCGGCGCACGGCCCAGCTGCTCGGCTACGAGGCGTTCCTCGGCGCGCTCGACGCCGACGCGCCCGCCGTGCGGGCCCTGGCCGCGCACGTGCCGCACCCCGGCGTCGTCGCGCTCGCCGCAGGCGCCTTCGTCGTCGTGCCCGACCAGGACACGACCGCCGGACCCGCCGGCGACGTGCACGTGCAGCGCTCGCGGCGCGGCCGCACCGAGGTCGTCGTCGACGTCCCCGGCGTCGGCCGGGTCACCGCCCTGGCACCCAGCGCGTGGTCCGCGGCACCCGGCACCCGCGTGGCCCTGCGCGTCGACCCCGCCGGGGTCGCGGTGCTGCCCGCGGGCTCGTAGCGTCGGAGGGGCCGGAGCCGTCGTCGTCCCCGAGGAGCGCCCGCCATGCCCACGAAGCCCACCGTGCCCGTCGCGCCCCGCACCGTCGTCGCGCTCGACGTCGCGGCACCCGCCGCGACCGTCTGGGCCCACGTGCGCGAGCCGCACCTGATCCGCCGCTGGTTCGGCTGGGACGACCCGGGCCTCGACGCCGAGATCCGGCAGATCTTCGTCGACCTGCCCGTCGTCGGGCAGCACGAGGACGGCACCCGCACCCTGACGTGGCCGCACGGCCACGACGTGCTCACCGTCCACCCCGGCGGGGAAGGTCCGACGCGGGTCGCGGTGACCCGCGCCAGCCACGAGGGCCTGTCGGCGTACGACGGCGTGTTCGACCCGGTCGACGAGGGCTGGATCACGTTCCTGCACCAGCTGCGCTTCGCGCTCGAGGTGCACCCCGGCCAGGACCGCGTCAGCCTCGTCTCGACCGGGATGGACGCCGGGGACCGCCACGACCCCCTGCTGTTCCGCGCCGGCCTGCACGGCGTCCGCGGCACGCCCGTCGGCTCGCACGTCGAGGCGACACGCCCCGACGGCTCCCGCGTCGGCGGCACCCTCGTGCTGCGCTCCGAGCACCAGGTCGGCATCCACCTGCACGGCATCGCCGAGTCGCTGCTCGTGCTCGTCGAGGAGCCCGCCGCCCGCCGCCCGCCGCACGGCGTCGTCAACGCCTACCTGTCCACGTACGGGCTCGACGACGCCACGCTCGCCGAGGCGCGCCGCCGGTGGGCCGGGTGGTGGGGCGCGGCCTGACGGGTGACGGGCGCTGCGCCGTCCGTGCACGGACCCGGATGAGAAGGTCCGACGGACCGGCACCGAACGGACACCCGGTCGTGCCCGTCCGGGCACGACCGCTCGCGCCCGGCCGCCGACGTCCGATCCCTTGCCCTGACGACAGGACGATCGGAGCCCGCCATGACCCTCCTCAACCGCCCCCTGGTGACCCTCGACATCGAGGCGCCCCCGGCGACCGTCTGGGCGCACCTGCGCGACGCCCGGCTGATCCGCCGCTGGTTCGGCGGCGAGCGCCCCGAGCTCGACGAGGAGATCCGCGCCACGTTCTTCGGCGACCGGGTGCGCGTGGTCCGCAGCGAGCACGACGCCGGCACGATCCACGCGATCTCCTGGCCGCGGCGCGGCGACTCCCTCAAGGTCGTCGGCCACCCCGGTGACCCGATGCGCTCGCGGGTGACGTTCACGCGACGGCCGCAGGAGATGCAGGCCCGGCACGACGGCGTGTACTGCCCCGTCGGGGAGATGTGGACGGCGGCGCTGCTGCGGCTGCGGCACGCCCTGGAGGTGCAGCCCGGCGACGACCGCCTCGTGCTGTCGGTGTGCGAGCAGGACGCGGGCCCGGCCGAGGCGCCGCTGCTCGTGCGCGCCGGGCTGTCCGGCCTGGGCGCTGTGCCCGTGGGCGTGCACCTGTCGGGCCGGCGCCTCGACGGGACGCCCGTCGGCGGCAAGGTCGTGTTCCGCACCGATCACCAGGTCGGCGTCGCGCTGACGGGCACGTCGTCGCTCCTGCACGTGCTGGTCGCCCCGCCGGCGCACCGGCCCCCGCACGGCCTGGTCACCGTGACGCTGTCGGCGTACGGCCTCGACCACGACGCGCAGGCCGAGACCGTCCGCCGGTGGGACGCGTGGTGGGCCGCCGCCGGCGTCCCGGTGCTGGCCACCGTGCTCGCACCGCAGCACTGACCCGACCCGTCCCCGGCGTCGGTGGCGGCCTGGCTCAGCCCGCCACCAGCATGAGGCCGAGCGGGGTGCGCTCGTGCACCACGCGACGCCCGTCGCGGCGCGCCGCGACCAGGCGCGCCGCGCGCAGCACGGCCAGGTGGTGCGACGCCGTCGACACGGCGAGCGCGCACGCGGCCGCGACCTCCGAGGTCGAGAGCTCCTGGTCCAGCGCCAGCAGCACCGCGGCACGTCCGTGCCCGAGGAGGTCCGTGAGGGCGTCCTGGGCGTCGGCCGCCGCCTCGGACCACCGCTCGGACACCGCGAGCGCCGGGTAGTGGAGCGTGGGCTGGGCCGGACGTTCGGTCACGGCGGCGCACTGCCGGGCCAGCACCGAGGGGGCGAGCACGAGCCCTGATCCGGCGCAGTCGACGACCTCGGCGTGGTGCACGAGCTCCACGAGCACCGACGAGCCCTGCCAGCCGACCCGCTCGTGCAGCGTGCCGACCATGGCGGCGAGCCCGTGCGTGGCGATGCGTCGAGCCCTGACCTGCACGTCTGCGCGCAGGAGTCGCTCGACCTGCGGCCACCAGGGGGCGAGGGCGGCATCCCAGACCTCCGTCCAGGCGTCGGCGACCGCGTCCCGCGTGCGGGGCAGGTCGTCGAGCAGGGCGCGCAGCGCGGCCTGCGTGGCGCCGTCGGTCCGTGCCACGCGCTTGCCGAGGTCGATCGCCATCCCGCCGAGGGGCGCGTGACGCAGGCGCTCGGACTCGTCGTCCGGGGTGACGTCCCACCCGGGTGTGCTGGTGAGGAAGTCCGGGACGTAGCCGGTGGTGCCGACCACGAGCCGCAGGAGGTCCACGGCCGGCCCGTGCACCTGCGGGCCCACCCGGCGTGCCCACGACCACTGCAGCGGGTGCTGCGCGGGCCGGGTCAGCACGCGGACGGCGTGCACCAGCTCGTGGCCGGGCGAGATCCCGAACCGCACGGCCGAGACGTCGTCCGGCGACAGTCGGAACTCGACGACCTTTCGACCCACGTCGAAAAGGTATCGGCGGGCTCGTGCCCGGTGGAAGGTGGACGGGTTCGTCCGACCCGTCCAGCGCAAGGAGCCCTCCATGTCCTTCCAGGCCTACCTCGACACCGTCGAGAAGAAGACCGGCCAGACCCCGCGCGAGCTGGTCGCGCAGGCCGCGGAGCGTGGCTTCGGCCCCGGGACGAAGGCCGGGCCCATCATCGAGTGGCTCGCCGCCGAGCACGGACTCGGCCGCGGCCACGCCATGGCGCTCGTCCACGTCATCACGAAGGGTGACCGCATCGCGTCGACCCACGTCGGCAGCACCGGCACCCACCGTGACGCGAGCGACCGGCTGTGGCTGGACGGCGTCGCGACGCGCCCCGCGGACTGGCCGACGGGCTGACCGGCGTCAGGCCAGCGGGCGCTGCCACTCGCCGGCGCCGCCCGCGGGGCGGAACCCGAGGGCGACGTTGATCGCGAGCATCCAGCGGTTCTCCTCGGCGTTCCACGTGCTCACGCGTCGCACGGCGGGCCGCTCGGCCGCCAGCCGCTGCAGCTGCACGGCCTTGACCAGCATCCCCAGGCGGTGCCCGCGGTGCGCTGCGGCCACGAGGGTGTCGTCCTGCCAGACGAACTGCGTGCTGCGCGCGGGGGCGTGGAACGACGAGTACGCCGCGAGCTCCCCGCTGGGCACGTGCTCGACCGCGGTGGTCAGCAGGTGGTCGCCGCGCTCGGCGATCACCCGCTCCTGGGTGCGCACCCGCTGCGCGTCCCACCCGTCCTCGCCGAGGTCGAGGCCGCCGACGGGTGCGTCCGTGCTCATGCTCTGGATCAGCCGGGCGTAGGAGTCGACGTACGCGTCCGGGCAGACGTCGGTCCAGGTGACGACCCGGTAGTCGGGCCCGGCGGCGCGCTCGGCGTCCGCGCGGAACGCGGCGAGCCGGTCGGGGTCGACGGGCACGTCGAGGCGCGAGTGCCGCTCGACCTGCTCGAGCGACCAGCCGTGCGCGCGGGCGAACCGCACGCCCGGGTCGTCGGCCCGCACCCGGCCGACACCGGTCGACGGGGCGATCGTGCCCGGCCCCTCGGGAGGCTCGGTGGCCTGGTCCACGCTGCACATCAGCGTGGTCCGGCCGGCCGCGCGCGCGGCGTCGAGGGCCGCGCCGTGCAGGGCCGTGCCCAGCCCACGGCCGCGGTGGGCGGGCACGACGCCGAGGTCGAGCCAGCCGGTGTGCGTGTTGTCCCGGACCGGCAGGTCGAGGCTCGCGTACCCGACGACCTCGTCGTCGACCAGCCCGACCAGGCGCACGCGCCCGGTGTACTCCTGGTGCGCGAGCTGGGAGAGCACCTCCGTCTCGGACGTGCAGAAGTCGTCGGTGCCCCACCGGTCGACCACGACCGCGTCGGACGCCGCGACGAGCCCGCGCACGAGGGCGGGGTCGGGGTGCTCGGGCACGATCGCCCGGATCGTCCACGTCGTCGTCGTCACCATGGCACCACGGTGCGCCCGGTCGGGTGTGCCGCGCGACTCATTTGCGCCGCCGGCCCGGGTGGTCCCGCGGGCGGGCCGGTGCGCGACCGCTACCCTCGGTCGGTGCTGTGGCTGGAGATCGTGGGTTGGACGGGGTCGGTCCTCGTCGTCGTGTCGTTGATGCAGGCGCGCGTGTGGCGCTTCCGCGTGATGAACCTCGTGGGCTCGGTGATCGCGACGGCCTACAACGCGGTCATCGAGATCTGGCCGTTCGCCGCGATGAACGCGGCGATCGCGCTGATCAACGTGTACTGGCTGTGGCGCCTGAACCGTGAGCGCGGCGACGCCGCCGTGTACGCGGTGGTCGAGGTCGCCCCCGACGACGCGTACCTGCACCACGTGCTGGCGGTGCACGCCGACGACGTCGCCCGGTTCCGCACCGTGCCCGTCGCCGCCGACGCCGCACCGGCCGCCGACGAGCTCGCGTTCCTCGTGGTGCGCGGCGACGAGACCGTCGGCGTCGTGCTCGTGCGCCCCGCGGGCGACGGCAGCGGTGTCGTGGTCCTCGACTGGGTGACGCCCCGGTTCCGCGACTTCACACCGGGCGAGTTCGTGTACCGGCACAGCGACGTCTTCGCCGCGCAGGGCCTCGACCGGCTCGTGGTCCCGACCACGCCGCCGAACGCGCGCGCCTACCTCGACCGCGTCGGCTTCCGCCCGCTCCCCGACGGTTCGTGGGAGCGCCCCGTCGCCGCCTGACCCGGCCCCTCGGGTGCGGTTGCGGGCCATCTCCTCGGACGGACGGAGCACGACGTGGACGACCTGCGCACCCGTGGCGCCCGGGCCCGCCTCCTGGGCGGGGTCGGGGACTGCGCCGTCGGCTCGCCGCAGGCGCGGTGCCGCTGGTGGCCCCCGAGGCCGCGAGCCACTTCCGGGACGTGCACGACCACGCGCTGCGCGCCGCCGAGCGGGTCGAGGGGATCGACCGGCTGCTGAGCGACGTGCTCCAGGCCAACGTGGCCCGCCTGTTCACGCGCAACGGCTGGCTCTGAGCAGGGCACTCACCCTGTGCGGCGGCGCCGTGCGGTCGTGCGTGCTCGGACGGCCGTCGCCTCCGCGGGTGGTGGTCGGGCGGCGTCCGGGTGGTGGGCGGCGGGACCGCTCGCGGGTGGCGTCCGGTGGTCGATGGGGAGCCGACCAGGGGGTCGCACCGCACCTCGTGGAGTACTCATGACGATCCGACGCCTGCTCGCCGCCGGGACGGTGGCCGCCTGTCTCGTGGCCGTGCCCGGCGCGGCGATGGCAGCCTCGGGGGACTACGACGGCGACGGCATGCCCAACACCTGGGAGACGACGCACCGGCTGAACCCCCGGTCCGCGGCCGACGCGAAGGGCGACCCCGACCACGACCGGCTGTCGAACCTGCAGGAGTACCGCCGGCACGGCCTGCCCCGCGACGAGGACACCGACAACGACGGCCAGGACGACCGTGACGAGACGGTCACGGGCACCTCGCTGATCAAGTCCGACAGCGACGGCGACGGGCGCAAGGACGGCGACGAGGACTACGACCGCGACGGCATCGCCAACGAGGACGAGGACGACGCCGCCGAGTCGTGCACCAACGACGACGACGACGTGGACGGCGACCACGTCGACGACGAGGACGAGAACGAGCTGCGGCTGAAGGTCGGCTCGACCGACGCCGACGGCGACGGCCTGGCCGACGGTGACGAGGACTACGACCGCGACCGGCGGGCGAACGAGGACGAGGACGACACCGTCTCGGACGTGTGCAGCGGGGACCGTGACGGGGACGGCGAGGACGACGAGGACGAGGGCGACGTCGCCTTCGGCGTCGTGTCCGGCTTCGACGTCGGCACGGGGGCCCTGGTCATCGAGCGCACCGGCGGGACGGTCGTCACCGCGTACGTCGACGCCGACACCGAGATCGAGGTCGAGCGTCAGGAGACCGACGCGCCGAGCACGTCCGAGGACGACGGCGAGGAGTCCGAGGACGAGGACGCCGACGTCAGCGTGCTGGTCCCGGGTGCGGTGGTCGACGAGATCGAGATCCGACGCACGACCGGCATCGTCGAGGAGATCAAGCTGCTCGGCTGACGCCGCCGGGTCGAGCGGGCCGTCCGTCGACGACGCGCGGCCCGCTCGACCGCCAGCACGTGATCGCCCCACCCCGCAGGCTAGAGTTCGGTCGTCCGAACTCAGGAGGTGGGGCGTGCGCGACAGGTTGCCGGCTCTCGACGGCACGGCGGGAGGCCGCGGCGAGGCAGCCGGCGGCGAGGCGGCACGGCCGCGGGTGCGACGCGTCCCCGTGCTGCTCGGGCCCGCGTTCGTCGCCGCGGTCGCCTACGTCGACCCGGGCAACGTGGCCGCGAACCTCACCGCCGGCGCCCGGTACGGGTACCTGCTGCTGTGGGTGCTCGTCGCCGCCAACGCCATGGCCGTGCTCGTGCAGTACCAGTCCGCCAAGCTCGGGCTCGTCACCGGCCGGTCGCTGCCCGAGATCCTCGGGGACCGCCTCGGCCGCCGCAGCCGTCTCGCGTTCTGGGCGCAGGCCGAGCTCGTCGCCGCCGCGACCGACGTCGCCGAGGTCGTCGGCGGCGCCATCGCCCTGCACCTGCTCTTCGGGGTGCCGCTGCCGCTCGGCGGCGTGCTCGTCGGCGCCGCGTCGCTGCTGCTGCTGGCCACGCAGGACCGGTACGGGCAGCGCCGGTTCGAGGCCGTCGTCGTCGCCCTCCTGCTCGTCATCACCGTCGGGTTCCTCGCCGGCCTCGTGCTCAGCCCGCCCGACGCCGGCGGCGTGCTCGCCGGCCTCGCGCCACGGTTCGACGGCTCCGACTCCGTGCTGCTCGCCGCGAGCATGCTCGGCGCCACCGTCATGCCGCACGCGATCTACGTGCACTCCGCGCTGGTCCGCGACCGGCACGGGCGGGCCCCCGAGGGCGAGGGGCGGCGGCTGCTGCTGCGGGCGACCCGGTGGGACGTCGCCACCGCGCTCGCCGTGGCCGGGGCCGTGAACATCGGGCTGCTGCTGCTCGCGGCCTCGGCGCTGCAGGGCGTCGAGGGCACCGACTCCATCGAGGGTGCGCACGCCGCGATCGTCACGTCCCTCGGCCCCGCGATCGGCGTGGTGTTCGCCGTCGGGCTGCTCGCGTCCGGGCTCGCGTCCACGTCCGTCGGCGCCTACGCGGGAGCCACGATCATGGCCGGTCTGCTGCACCGCCGGATCCCGCTGCTCGTGCGCCGGGTCGTGACGATCGTGCCCGCCGTGGTGCTGCTCGCCCTCGGGGCGGACCCGACCTGGACCCTCGTGCTCAGCCAGGTGGTCCTCAGCTTCGGCATCCCGTTCGTCATGGTCCCGCTGGTGCGGCTGACGCGGGACCGGTCGGTCATGGGCGCCGACCGCAGCGGGCCCGTCGTGCACGGCGTGCTGTGCGTGGTCGTCGCGCTCGTCGTGGCGCTCAACCTCGCGCTGCTGGGCCTGCTCGTCCTCGGCTGACCCGACCTCACCCCGGGGTGCGCGCGTCCGCCAGGCGCTGGCGCAGGTGGTCCTGCTCGGCCCCCGCGGGAGCGAGCCCCAGCGCCCGCTCCAGCTCGGCGGCCGCCTCCGCCGCCCGGCCCGCCCGCAGCAGCAGCTCGCCGCGGACCGCCGGCAGCCGGTGGTGGTGCGCCAGGTCCGCGTCGAGCCCGTCGAGCAGGCGCAGGCCCGCCTCGGGCCCCGCGCCCTCCGCGACCGCCACGGCGCGGGCCAGCCGCACCACCGGCGAGCCCGTGCGGGCCTCCAGCTCGGCGTACCGGGCGGCCACGACGTCCCACCGGGTGTCCTGCGGGCGGGCCGCCGTCGCGTGCTCCGCGGCCGCGAGCGCCTGCAGCCGGTACTCCTCGGCGCGCCCGTCGCCCGGCGGCACGGTGCCCAGCAGGTCGACGGCCTGCGCGATCTCGTCGTGGTGCCAGCGCGTGCGGTCCTGGTCGGGCAGCAGCACGAGCGCGCCCGCCGCGTCCAGGCGCGTGTCGCGGCGCGAGTGCTGCAGGAGCATGAGGGCCAGCAGGGCGCGCAGGTCGGCGCGGCCCGGCAGCAGGCGGTCCAGCTCGCGGGTCAGCCGGATCGCCTCGTCGGCGAGGTCCACGCGCAGGCCGCCGGGGGCGTCGGACGGCTGGTACCCGGCCGTGAACAGCAGGTACAGCACGGTCGTGACGGCGTCCATGCGTTCGTCGAGCCGCTCGGGCGGCGGCACGGTGAACGCGATGCCGGCCGTGGCCAGCCGCCGCTTGGCCCGCGTCAGCCGGGCCGACATCGCGGTGTGCTGGACCAGCTGCAGGCGGGCCACGTCCTGCGTGCGCAGGCCGACCACGAACCGCAGCGTCAGGGCCACCCGGTCGGCGACCGCGAGCGCCGGGTGGCAGCACGTGAGGACGAGGCGCAGCTGGTCGTCGGGCACGTGCGCCCCCGGGTCCTGCGTCTGCGCGGCCACGGCGCGCAGCTGCTCGTCGACGATGAGGAGCGGCTCCTTGCGCCGGTGGACCGCGCGCGAGCGCAGACGGTCGAGGACGCGGCGGCGGGCCGTGGTCAGCAGCCACGCCCCGGGGTTGTCGGGCACCCCGGAGCGTGGCCACGTGCGCGCCGCGGCCTCGAACGCGTCGGCGACGCCGTCCTCCGCGAGGTCGGGGCTGGCGAACTGACCCACGAGCAGCGCGACGAGGTGGGACCAGTGCGCGCGCCACGCGGCGGCGAGCGCGGCGTCGACGTCGGCGCCGTCCGTGCCCGCCGCGGGGTCGCTCACAGCGCCGCGACCGGTCGCACCTCGAGGGTGTACTCCGGCAGCAGCCCGAGCGTCCCGGTGACGGCGTCGAGGTCGGGCGCGTCGAGCACGTACAGGCCGCCCAGCTGCTCGGCCGTCGGCGCGAACGGCCCGTCCGTCAGCGTGACGTCGTCGCCCCGGCGGCGGAACGTGGTCGCGGCGTCGACGCCGTGCAGCACCTCGGTCGCCACGAGGTCCACGCCCGCGTCCCGCAGCCCGGCGTCGAACGCGGCGTGCTGCGCGGTCCACCGCTCGCGTGCGGCGTCGTCGGCCTCGAGCCACACCCGCTCGTCCTGGTAGACGAGCACGACGAACCTCATGCGTACGTCTCGACGGGTCGGATCTCGACGGTGCCGGTGCCGACGACGATCCCGACGAGCGCGGTGAGCCCGGCCAGGTCGGCGGTCCGCACGGCGTAGTACCCGCCGAGCTGCTCGACGGCCTCCGCGTACGGCCCGTCGGTCACGGTGAGGTCGTCCGGGTCGTCGCCGCGCCGCACCACGCGGGCGGTGGCCGCCGGGGCGAGGGCGTCCCCGCCGACGATCTCGTGCCCGCCCTCCGCGAGGGCCCGGGTGAACCGGTCGTGCTCCGCCATCGCGGCGGCCACGGTCGCCTCGTCGGCGTCCGCCCACTCCTCCTCGCGCCCCCACAGCAGCACGAGGTACGTCGTCGCGTCGCTCATCGTCGTCCCCTTCGTCGCGGCACCCACTGTGCCTGTCGAGAGGCGTGACGGTCGAGAGGGCGACTTTTCGACAGCGGCCCCCGGCACGTCGGCAGGTGGACGGGCAAGTCGGGGCGTTCCGGGCGCAGCGGCCCTCTCGTGCTGCGGGCACCGGGGCGTCGTGCGTAGCGTCGACGCATGGGGGAGACGACCGAGCGTGACCGGCTGGCCGCGGTGCGGGAGCTCGGGCTGCTGGACACAGCGCCCGAGGAGCGGTTCGACCGCGTGGTGCGCCTCGCGCAGCAGCTCTTCGCCGTCCCGACGGCGTACGTGTCGCTGGTGGACCGGGACCGGCTGTTCTACAAGGCGCAGGTCGGGCTCGACGTGTCCGAGGCGCCCCGCGACACGTCGTTCTGCCGCCTGACGATCGAGCAGGGCGGCACCCTCGTCGTCGAGGACGCGGCCGCCGACCCGCGGTTCGCCCAGAACCCGTGGGTCGTCACCGACCCCGGGCTGCGCTTCTACGCCGGCCACCCCCTCGTGGCGTCGGGCGGTCAGCGGGTCGGCACGCTCTGCCTCGTCGACAACCGGGCGCGCACCTTCACCGCGGAGGAGCAGGCGCTGCTGCGCGACCTGGCGTCGTGGGTCGAGCAGGAGCTCGTCGTGGACGCCGAGCTCGAGCGTGCCGCGCGCATCCAGGCCGCGCTGCTGCCCACGTCCCCGCCCGTCGTCGACGGCTGGGAGGTCGCCGGCGCGTGCCTGCCCGCACGTGGCGTCGGCGGCGACTTCTACGACTGGGCCCGCACCCCCGACGGCGTCGTGGTCACGCTCGCCGACGTCATGGGCAAGGGCCCGGGCGCCGCGATCATCGCCGCGACCGTGCGGGCGGTGGTCCGCGGGGCCTCGCGCCGCGGCGACGTGGCGGACGCCCTGCTGGCCGCCGAGGAGACGCTCGCTGGCGACCTCGCGCAGACCGCGGCCTTCGTCACCGCGTTCCACGCGCACGTCGTCACCGGCTCGGGCGACGTCGAGCACGTCGACGCCGGGCACGGGCTCACGCTCGTCGTCCGGGCGGGCGGCGGGCACGAGCGGCTCCTCGCCGACGGTCCGCCGCTGGGCGTCGCGGCGGCACTCGACCCCGGCGCGCCCCTGGTCCCGCGGCCCGTGCGCCGCGCGCACCTGGAGCCCGGGGACCTGCTCGTGACGTTCAGCGACGGCGTCCTCGACACCCTCGGCGGGGAGATCGATGCCGTCGAGGAGGTCGCGCACGTGCTGGCCGACGCCGCGTCGGCGTCCGCCGCGGTCGACCGGGTGCTCACCCTCGCCGCCGGGGCGGTGGTGCGCCCCGACGACGTCACGGTCGTCGCGCTGCGCCGGGAGGCCCGGCCGTGAGGGTGTTCTGGCTGCGCCTGGTCGTGGTGCTCACCCTCGTCCTGGGCACGAACTACGTCGTCTGGCGCTGGCTGGAGTCCGTCAACTGGTCCGCCTGGTGGATCGCCGTGCCGCTGGTGGTCGCCGAGACCTACTCGTTCGTCGACGTGGCGCTCTTCGGCATCACGATGTGGCGGGCGCAGCCGCGCCCCGAGCCCGGGCCCGCGCCCGCGGGCGTCACGGTCGACGTCTTCGTCACGACGTACGACGAGCCGCTGCCGCTCGTGCTGGCCACGGCGCGCGCGGCCCGCGACATCCGCTACCCCCACCGCACGTGGGTGCTCGACGACGGCGCCCGCCCCGAGCTGCGGGCCCAGGTCGAGGCCCTCGACGTCGGGTACCTCGTGCGTGGCGACGACTGGACCGGCCGGCCGCGGCACGCCAAGGCCGGCAACCTCAACAACGCCCTGTTCCGCACCGACGGCGAGCTCATCCTCGTGCTCGACGCCGACCAGGTGCCCGACCCGGCGATCCTCGACCGCACGGTCGCCTACTTCGACGACCCGCAGGTCGCGCTCGTGCAGACCCCGCAGCACTTCACCAACGTCACCGAGGCCGACCCGCTCGGGTCGCAGGCCCCGCTGTTCTACGGCCCGATCCAGCAGGGCAAGGACGGGTGGAACGCGGCGTTCTTCTGCGGCTCCAACGCCGTGCTGCGCCGCGACGCGCTCATGCAGCTCGGCCTCGTCGGGTACGTGCGCGAGACCGAGCGGACCGTGCGCGAGGCGCTGCGCACGTCCCGCACCGTGCTGGCCCGCGCGCGTCGATCGGCGACGGAGCCGCGCGTGGCCGAGGCCGTCGACGAGGTCGCCCGCGCCGCCGCCGACGCCCTGCGCGCGCTCGACGCCCGCGAGCCCGTGGCCGACGTGACCTACCGGTTCCAGCGTCGTGTCGACGACGTCGCCTCCGGCGTGGTCGACGACGACCTCGCCGCCATCCGCGCGGACCTCGAGGCCATGGGCGAGGTCCCCATCGCCACGGACGCCGAGCTCGGCGTCCCGGTCGTCGACGAGGCGGCGCTCGCGGCCCTCGGCGCGCGCGACTGGTCCCCGCTGGGCGCGATCGCCTCGGTGCAGACCCTCGTGCGGGCGGTCGACGTGGACCGCGCGGGCGAGGCGCAGCCCGTCATGCCCGTCGCGACGCTGTCGGTGACGGAGGACATGGCCACCGCGATGCGCCTGCACGCCCTCGGCTGGCGGACGGTCTACCACCACGAGGTGCTGGCCCGCGGGCTGGCGCCCGAGGACCTGGGCACGATGATCACGCAGCGGCTGCGCTGGGCGCAGGGCACCATGCAGGTGCTCCTGAAGGAGAACCCGCTGACGGTCCGCGGGCTGCGCACGGGGCAGCGGCTCATGTACGCGGCGACGATGTGGAGCTACCTGTCGGGGTTCGCGGCCGTGGTGTACCTCGCGGCGCCGATCATCTTCCTGTGCTTCGGCGTGCTGCCGGTGACCGCGTGGACGGTCGACTTCTTCGCGCGGTTCATCCCGTTCCAGGTCGCGAGCCAGCTGCTGTTCCTGGTCGCCGCGCGCGGGCTGCGCACGTGGCGCGGGCAGCAGTACTCGCTCGCGCTGTTCCCCGTGTGGATCAAGGCGACGGTCACGGCGGCGGCGAACGTGTGGTGGGGGCGTCCGCTCGGGTTCGCGGTCACCCCGAAGGTCCGCCAGGACGGCGCCGGGTCGTGGCGCCTGGTCTGGCCGCAGCTGACCGCGATGGCGCTGCTCGTGGTGGCCGCGGTGATCGGCGTCGTGCGCTGGTCCCTCGGGTACGCGCTGTGGGTCGGCACGTTCGTCAACCTGGCCTGGGTCGCCTACGACCTGGTCGTGCTCAGCGTCATCGTGCAGGCGTTGCGGTACCGCGGGTACCGGGACGCCGAGGAGGAGGTCTGATGGAGATCGGAACGCAGGTCCAGCCCGGGGGCGTCGCGGTGCTGCGTCCGCAGGGGCGGCTGACGATGGTCACCGCGGGCGAGCTGAAGGCCGAGGTCGAGCGGACCGTCGCCGAGGGGCACCCCGTCGTGGTGCTCGACCTGGCGGACGTGCCGTTCGTCGACTCGTCCGGGCTCGGCGCGCTCGTCGGCGCGCTGCGCACGGCCCGCACCGCCGGGGGAGACCTGCGGATCGCCCGGGTGGGCGCGCAGGTCGCGACCGTCCTCAGCCTGACGACGATGGACCGGGTGCTGCGCCCGTACGCGAGCGTCGAGGACGCGGTCGGTGCCTCCTGACGTGCGGGTCCGGGTCCCGCTCGACGGCGACGACGCCGCCGGGGCGCTGGGGCGCGTGCACGCGGCGCTGACCGAGCTGTGGCGCGCCGCCCCCGACGTCGCCGAGGTCGACCGCATCGCGGTGGAGACCGCCGTCGTCGAGGTGGCGGGCAACGTCGTCGAGCACGGCGCCGACGGGCTGTGGCACGGCGGTGGCCTCGAGGTCCGGGTCGACGCCGACGCGGTCGTGGCGCTGCTCGACCACGACGGGCCGGTCCCCGTGATCGACATGGACGCGCCGATGCCGGGCGTCGAGGCCGAGTCGGGGCGCGGGCTGCCCCTGACGCGGGTCCTCGTCCGGCTTGAGCTCGGACCCCACGACGGCGGGGTCCGGTGGTCCCTCACGCGTCCTCGGCACCCCTGACGGGCATGCCGGGCGTCGCGACCGCGGGCACGGGGTCGGTGACGGCGTCCGGGCCCTGCTCGGTCGTCGCCTCGTTCGTCGCCTCGGTCTCGCCCATGCCTGCGGCCGTGATCGCGGGCAGCAGCACGAGCGTCACGACCGTCAGTGCCGCGGAGGCCAGGAGCACGACGCGGATGCCGGAGAGCTCGGCGAGCAGGCCGCCGACGGCGGCGCCGATCGGGATGGTGCCCCACGCCAGCAGCCGGTAGGCGCTGTTCACCCGTCCGAGCAGCCGGTCGGGCGTCAGCCGCTGGCGCAGCGAGACGACCGTGACGTTCCACAGGGCCATGCCCAGGCCCGCGGCCAGGTAGGAGGCGCCCACGAGCACGATCTGCGACGTCACCGCGGGGACGGCGAGCATCGCGGCGCTGGCGAGCACGGACACGGCGAGCGTCAGGGTGAGCCCGGCCCGGTCGGCGACCCGCGCGGCGACGAGGGACCCGCCGACGGCCCCGACCGCCAGGGTGGTGCCGAGCAGGCCGTATCCCGGCTCGCTGAGCCCGAGCGCGGAGCCGGGCCCGACGGCCCACAGCACGAACACCGCACCGGCGGCCGTCGAGGCGAGGTTCTGCAGCCCGGTCATGAAGGCGAGCGAGCGCAGCGCGGGGCGCGTCCACAGGAAGCGCAGGCCCTCGGCGACGTCGGCGCGCAGCGACGTGCGGGGCGCGGAGGCGTCGACGGGGGTGCGGAACGTGCCGCGCACGGCGACGAGCGCGACGACCGCCAGCGCCCACGCCCCGGCGGGCACCCCGAACGCGAGCCCGACGCCCGCGGCGGCGAGCAGACCGCCGAGCGGCGGGCCGACGAACTGGTTGGCGGTGAGCTCGGCGGCCATGAGCCGTCCGTTGGCGCGGGGCAGCGCGTCCCGCCCGACGACCTGCGGCAGGATCGACTGCGCGGTCGTGTCGTAGAAGACCTCGGCGACGCCGACGACGAGCGCGGCCGCGTAGAGCCACGCCATGCTCGCGTGGCCGCCCATCGCGACGCCGAGGACGACGACGAGCACGAGCGTGCGGACCGTGTTCGCCACGAGCATGGTCCGCCGCCGGTCCCACCGGTCGACCAGCGCGCCCGCGGGCAGCGCGACGAGCAGCCACGGCAGCCCCATCGCGAGGCTCAGGCCCGCGATCTGCGCGGGGGAGTCGGTGTAGCGGAGCGCGACGAGCGGCACGGCCATCTTGAGCACGCCGTCGGCGAGGTTCGACAGCGCGGAGGACGTCCAGAGCCACCAGAACGCCCCGGGCGTGCGCGGGGTGGGCATGTCATAAACCGTATCAACTCGCCACTTCGACCAAAGTGACTGACGGTCGGTGCAGGACACGAAACGGTCACGATCCCCCGCGCGGTGCGCGATGATCGACCCGTGCCGCCCACCAGCGCAGGACTGCTCCTCCACCACCGCGGGCCCGCGCCCCGCATGCTCCTCGCCCACACCGGAGGGCCGTTCTGGGCCCGCAAGGACGCGCGGGCGTGGTCCGTGCCCAAGGGGCTCGTCGAGCCCGGCGAGAGCCACGAGGAGGCCGCCCGGCGCGAGTTCGTCGAGGAGATCGGCGTCCCCGTGCCCGCCGGCCCCCTCGTCGAGCTCGGCGCGTTCCGCTACACGTCCGGCAAGACCGTCGTCGTCCTCGCGCTCGAGGTGCCCGCCGAGCTCGTCGGATCAGCCGCCGACCCTGCCTGCGAGGACCTCGCGCAGCGCCCCGGCGTCAGCACCGTCGAGGTGACCTGGCCCCCGCGGTCCGGCCGGGTCGTCGTCGTCCCCGAGGTCGACCGCGCCGTCTGGTGGGGCTATGCGGAGGCCCGCGAGAAGCTCGTCGCCGGCCAGGTGCCCGTCGTCGACGCCCTGGCCGCGGTGATCGACCGGTGAGCGACGCCCGACGCTGGAACCACAACACCCACTACCACCGGCTCGTCCTCGCCGCCGTGCCCGCGGGCGCACGCACCGCGCTCGACGTCGGCTGCGGGGAGGGCATGCTCGCCCGGCGCCTGCAGCAGGTCGTCCCGGACGTCACCGGCATCGACCTCGACGCCGCGGGCCTCGACGAGGCCCGTCACGCCGGCGGCGGACCCGCCTACGTGCAGGGGGACGTGCTCACGCACCCGCTGCCCCTCGGGGGCTACGACGTCGTCGCCTCCGTCGCCACCCTGCACCACCTCGACGCCCGGGAGGGCCTGGAGCGGATGGCTGCGCTGGTGGCGCCCGGCGGGCGGCTCGTCGTCGTCGGCCTCGCGCGCTCGGACCAGCCCGCCGACCTGCCGTACGAGATCGGTGCGGTCGTCGCCCACGCCGTCGCCCGGCGTGCCCGCGGCTACTGGGAGCACCCGTCGCCGACCGTGTGGCCGCCGCCCGAGAGCTACGCGTCGATGCGCCGCGTCGTCGCCGAGGTGCTGCCCGGCGCCCGGTGGCGCCGGCACCTGTACTGGCGGTGGTCCCTGGTCTGGACCCGCCCGGCCGTCACCGGCGCATGAGCTGCTGCATCTCCGCCATCAGGGCGGGGTCGCGCTGCTCCGGCCAGCCGTAGCCCTCCGCGTCGTCCCACGGCACCGGCTCGCCGTCGACGTGCGCCTCCCACACCGCGTCGGGCAGCGCGCGGCGCATGTCCGTCAGGGCGTGGCACCAGTGCGCCAGCCCCAGGAACGTCGCGAACGGGTCGGCCGAGGGCAGCTGCGTCGAGCCCTGCAGCACGGGCCCGTCCTGCTGCGGGGGATCGATCTGCAGCGTCTGCGCGTCGTAGGCGAACGACGCGTTGTGCGCGGCGACCACGCCCCGCAGCTGCGCCTCCTCGGCGGACGACAGCGCGTGGCCGCGCGAGGCGGACCAGTGCAACGAGACTCCCATGCGCCGGAGGATACGGGGCAATCCGGGCATCCCGGGTGGCGAACATGTTGCGATCCGGCAACCACTGCCGCACCTCCGCGGCACCCGCCGCGGGCCTGCGACCTGCGAGGGAACACCGGTCGCGCCGACGGCGTTGGACCTTGCCCGTTCCCGTACCCCGCCCGGAGGTCCGCATGGGTGTCCCCGTCGTCGCCGTCGACCCCGCACTGCCCACCGTCCTCGCAGACCGCTCGCCCGCGGCAGCCGCCGTCGACCTCGCAGCCCCGCACGCCGACGAGCTCGACCGCCAGGTGCGGGCGCTCGTCGAGAGCGGCGTCGCTGCCACCCTCGGCTGGGACGCCGACGCGCTCGGCGCCCGGGCCGACGCGCTGCGCCACCACCTCGACGCCCTGCCGCAGCCCGGCAGCACCACCTGGGCGGGTGCCCCCGACGACGCGGTGCCGTTCGTCCTCGTCCTGCCCGCCGTCGACGTCAACGCCGCCGCCCCCGCGATGCGACGCGGCGGCCGGCTCGGCGTCAGCGTGATCCCGCCGGACGAGGCCGCCGGCTACCGGCCCGCGCACGGCGTCGAGGTGCCCCCCGAGCCGTACCTCCTCGTGGGCGTCGACACCGGCTCCACGTGGTGCGGCACCGCTCCCGAGCAGGCCACGGCCGCGGTCCTCGCCGCCGGCCGCACCCCGCTGACGATGCTCGAGGGCGTGCTCCTCACGGTCGTGCGCCCCGACGTGCTGCGCCCGAACCGCTGCTACTCCCTGGCCGGCTCGCGCACCGGCACGGACCAGCGCGTCCCCGCCGTGTGGATCAGCGAGAGCCGCGCCAAGCTCGGCTGGTGCTGGGACCGCAACCCGCACACCTGGCTCGGCCTGGCGTCGGCGACTACGCGCCTGAGCCCCTGAGCCCTACTCGCCGGTGGCGCCGTCGACGGCCTCGCGCAGGAGGTCCGCGTGGCCGTTGTGCCGGGCGTACTCCTCGACGAGGTGCACGAGGATCCACCGCAGGGAGTAGTGCTCGCCGGTGCCGCGCTGCGGCCGCACCGACACCTGCGCGAGGTCGCCCCGGGTCAGCGCGTCGGTCACGACCTGCTCCGACCGGGCCACGGACCGGGTGAACAGGTCCCGCAGCTGCTCGGGGGAGTCGTCGGCCGCGCTGTGCCACTCCCAGTCCGGGTCGGCGTCCCAGTCGGCCGACGCCCACGGCTCCACCGGCGGCAGGCCCAGCAGCACCACGTGCAGCCAGTGGTGCTCGACGTACGCCAGGTGCTTGAGCAGCCCGCCGAGGGTCATCGTCGACGGCGCGAGCGCCTGGGCGAGGCCGTCGGCGTCGAGCCCGTCGACCTTGAGCAGCAGGGTGCGGCGGTGGTAGTCGAGGAAGGTCAGGAGCGTCTGCGCCTCGGAGCCGCTCAGCGGCGGGTCGGTGCGCTCGACGGTGATCGTGCCGGGGGTGTCCATGGCGTGAGCATCCCGCGCCGCACGTGTCAGGCCCAGTGCTTTGGCGTGCGGCGGGTCAGGCCGGGAGCACGCGTCGCTGCGCGTCCGTCGGCAGCGACGCCCACCAGTGGGTGTGCCGGGCGAAGAGGGCCGGGTCGCGCGGGCTCGCCCACGCGAGCAGGCGGGACGCCTCCTCCGCCAGCCCGTCCCACGCGTCGTCGGGCAGCGGGTCGAACGCGGTCGCCTCGACGCCGTCGTCGACGAGACGCCACACGCCGGCGACGCGCCCGTCGACCAGCAGGGTCGGCAGCACGTCGCCGTTGCGCCGCGTCACGTGGGCGCGGTGCTGCGGAGGCACGACCCTGCTGCGGTCGTGGTGGGCCAGCAGCACGCTGTCCCACATGCCCAGCAGCCGCGGCGGGGCCGGTGCGCGACCGTCCGGGCGCGGGGCGTCGGGCAGGTCGAGCAGCGGCCGGCCGTCGGGCCCGGTGACCTCGACGAGCGCGCCCGGCACCGTCTCGAGCGCGGCGCGCACGTCCCCGCGCCGCACCATCGCGGCCTGCGCGACGTCCGCCACCGTGCCGGGCCCGAACGCGGCGAACCAGCGCAGGGCGTACGCCGCGAGGGCCTGCGTGCGGTCCGGCTCCGCGTCGTCCCCCGTGGCCGCGTACGTGCGACGACGCGCGAACGCCCACGTCGACCCGTCGGGCACGTGGCGCAGGCGCGCGAACCGCCGCACGGCCCACCACACCGCCGGCGCGGCGTCGGGGCCCACGCGCCCGCGCAGCCACGCGTCGATCTCGTCCTGCGTGCGCGGCACGGTCGTCAGCGCACGCAGCCCCGCGACGACGTCGTCCGCGTCGGCCGGGGTCAGCCCGCTCACCGTGAACCGCGGGTCGTTCAGGCACGAGGCGCGCAGCGTCGGCAGCACCGCGGCGTGCAGCGTCGCGTGGTCGTCGGCGTGCACCGTGTGGATGGTGATGCGCAGCAGCGTCGAGCGGACCAGGCGGGCCGCGGCGTAGGCGTCGTCGACGGCGGCGGGGTCGAACCCGGCGACCCGGTTGGCGAGCGCCACGTACGGCCCCGCGGCGTCCTGCGCCTGCAGCGCGAGCACGCGGCGCACCGCGTCCTCGACCGGCACGTCCTCGCGGACGAGGAGCATCTGGCGCGCCAGGGTCGCCCGGTTGAGGTCGTCCGCCGTCAGGATCACGGTCCCACTCCACCGCACGGCACCGACACCGGCGACCGCGGCGTCAGTCGTCCGCGGGCGGCGGTGCGGCGTCGGTGTGCGCGACGTGCCGCAGCTGGCGCCAGATGAGGACGACGAACACCGCCGACCCCGCGAACGCGAACCAGAACGGCGCGGTCACGCCGAACGACTGGGCCAGCGCGCCGCCGATCGCCGCGCCGACGACCAGGCCGCCGTAGACCCCGACGAGGTTCACGGAGTTGACCCGCCCCTGCAGGTGCGTCGGCACCGCCCGCTGCCGGACCGTCACCGACGTGGTGCCCCACACGAACGCGTGCGCGCCGAACACGAAGAAGATCCCCAGCGCCAGCCACGCCTGCGTGGTCAGCGCCAGCGCCAGGTGCGTGATCGTCTCGATCACCAGCCCGATCCGCAGCAGCCCCGCGAGCGACACGCGCGCCGTCAGCCAGCCGTAGGCGGCGATGCCCAGCAGACCGCCGGCGGCCTGCACGGTCGTGACCAGCCCGAACCCGACGTCGCCCAGCCCGAGCCGCTCCTGGGTGTACAGCACCAGCACCGACCACGCGGCACCGAACGTCACGTTGAAGATGAGGATGGTCAGCACGAGCGTGCGCACGGCCGCGTGGTGCCACGTCCACCGCAGCCCTTCGGCGACGTCGGCGAGCACGTGCCGGCGCTCGCGCGGCGGCCCCTCGGGCGCGGGCAGCCGCAGCCGCGAGACCAGCACGGCACCGGCCGCGACGAGCAGCGCGTCCGCGGCCAGCGGCAGCGCGTGCCCGGCCGCGAACAGGGCCGCCCCGAGCGGCGGCCCGGCGAGCTGGTTGAGGGTGACGAACCCGGCCTGCAGCCGCGAGTTCGCGACCGCCAGGTCGTCGCGGCGTACGAGCATGGGCGTCAGCGTGCCCGCGGCGTTGTCCGCGAACGTCTCCGCGGTGCCCAGCACGAACAGCGCGACCAGCACGAGCGCGATGGGCGCGGTGTCGTTCGCGACGGCCGTCGCCAGCACCGCGAGCACCGCGACCCGCACGACGTTGACGCCGACGACGAGCCGCCGCCGGTCGACGCGGTCCGTGACGACGCCCGCCCAGAGGCCGAACAGCAGGGGCGGCAGCCACTGCAGCAGCGCGGCCAGCGCGACGAGGAACGCGTCCGCGGTGCGCGAGGCCACCAGCAGCGGACCGGCGGCCAGCAGCAGCCCGTCGCCGAGGTTCGTCGACCACGACGAGGCGACGAGCCACCGGAACGCCGGCCCCAGGCGCGCGGGCAGGGCGGTCTCGAGAGCACGACGGAGCACCGACGCACCTTAGGTGCAGTCCCGGCGCCCGCCCAGTCTTGTCCACCTGAGGTCGGTCTATCCCCAACGGATGACGTCACCCAAGACCAGCAAGGCCGGCGCGTGGATCCCGTCGACACCCCCTGCACGCCCCATGCCGGTGCGTCGTCCACATCGCCCCAGGTCGAGCCGGGTCGTGAGCCGCCCGACCACGACGACCGGACGGAAGTGGTCTCATGGGCGCATGACGGACGTCGAGGTGCGGGACGTGCCCGAGCGGCACCGGTACGAGGCATGGGTCGGCGACGAGCGGGCCGGGGTGGCCGTGTACGTCGCGCGGGAGGACAGCGCCCGGGTGCTGACGCACACGGTGGTCGAGGACGCGTGGGAGGGGCGTGGCGTCGGGTCGGCGCTCGCGCGGCGGGCGTTCGACGACGCGCGCTCCGGCGGCTACCGGGTCGTGCCGCAGTGCCCGTTCATGGCCGCCTGGGTCGCGTCGCACCCGGACCGTGCCGACGTCGTCGCGGACGGCACGACGCCCTGACGCCCGGCCTCAGGCCACGACCTCGCCGACCACGCGCAGGTCGATGTGCAGGCCGAGGAGCCGGCCCGCGGCGTCGTGCGTGACGACCACCGGGTAGAAGCCGTCGCCCCAGCCCGAGCGCGTCATCACGACGTTCTCCCCGGCGGGCGCCGACGGCAGCACGATGTCCGCCATGCCCGCGCGCGGCACCGCGTCCTCCATGCGGTTGAACCACGAGTCGGGGCCGGCGTGGTCCACGACCTCGTCGTACCAGGTGCGCGGGTCCGCGGGCATGCAGCGCGTCAGGGCGTCGAGGTCCACCAGCGCGACGCTCCCGGTGTCGACGCCGACGCCCCACGCCTCGCCCTCGGGTGCCGGGCCCTCCGGGTGGGCGTCGGGGTAGGTGGCCGTGGCGGGCGTGCCGTCGGCGACGACGAGCGTCAGGTACGCCTCGCGCAGGTGCGACCCGTCCAGCGCGGGGGAGACGTCGGCGATCGTCACGCGCACCGGGTGGTCGCCGGCCGGGACCACGAACACCGGGCCGTCCTCGAGGGACATGAACGGGTCGCACGCGCGGACCAGGCCGGACGGCACCCGCAGCGTGCCGACGTCGTGGACCGTGAGCGTCGCGGGACGGCCGTCGGTCTGGGTCGCCGGGCCGGTGCGCAGCGCGAAGAAGGTCGTCACGTCCATGCGCGCAGCATGCCGCACACCGCTGACGCGACGCGTCAGCCGGCTCTCCGCTCGGGCGGCGCGGTCGTGCGGACCGGTGCCGTCAGCGCGAGCTCGGCCACCGGCGCGGGACGGCCCAGCAGGAAGCCCTGCGCGAGAGGGCAGCCCAGCGAGCGCAGCAGCGCGGCCTGGTCGGCGGTCTCGACGCCCTCCGCGACCGTGTCGATGCCGAGCTCCTGGCACAGCCCGAGCAGGGCCCGGACCATGGCGGTCCGGCGCGGCGACGAGGTGACGTGCGTGAGGAAGGACCGGTCGAGCTTGAGGTGGTCGACCGGGAGCTCGTCGAGCCGGCTGAGCGACGACCAGCCGGTGCCGAAGTCGTCGACGGCCACGCGGATGCCGAAGCTGCGCAGGCGGGCGAGCTCGCGCAGCGCGACCAGCTGGGACGCGTCGACGACGCTCTCGGTCACCTCCAGCACCAGCTGCGTCGGCGGCCACCCGACCTCCGCGAGCGTGGCCCGCAGGCGTCGGCCGTACCCGTCGTCGACGAGCTCGCGGCCGGAGACGTTCACCGCGAGGTCGACCGGGCGGCCCCACCGGCGCTGCAGCTCCAGGGCGTCCGCGCAGGCCTGGCGCAGCACCGCCTCGCCGAGCCGCCCGATGAGCCCGGACTCCTCCGCGACGGCGATGAAGTCGGTGGGGGCGACGGCGCCCAGCTCGGCGTGCTGCCACCGGGCGAGCGCCTCCACGCCCACGACGTCGCCCGTCGCGAGGTCGACGATCGGCTGCAGGGCCACGCCCACGTCTCCGTCGTCGAGGGCGACGAGCAGGTCGCGCGACAGCCCGTGGCGGGGGCTCGACGACAGCACGGTGCGCCCGCGGCCCGCGGCCTTCGCCGCGTACAGGGCCGAGTCGGTGCGTCGCAGCAGCTCCGACGCGGACTCGCCGGGCACGTGCTCGGCGACCCCGCAGGACGTCGGCACGGGCGCCCCGGCGCACAGCTGCTCGGCCAGCACGCGGGCCCGTTCGCCCGGCAGCCCGGGCATGAGCACGGCGAACTCGTCGCCGCCGCGGCGTCCGAGCACGACGTCGGGCGGACCGTCGTGGACCCAGGCGTCGGCGATCGCCTGCAGCAGCGCGTCCCCGGCGGCGTGCCCGCGCTCGTCGTTCACGACCTTGAAGTGGTCGACGTCCACGAGGGCGACCGAGAGCGGCTCGCCGCGCCGGGCGGCCCGGTCGATGGCGTCCTCGAGCGCACCGTCCCACCCGCGCCGGTTGGCCAGGCCCGTCAGCGCGTCGACGCGCGCGCTCGACGCCTGCCGCGCCAGCACTCCCACCGCCCCGGCGACCCCCAGCCACAGCACGGCGAGCGCCGCGCACACCAGCCCCGACACGTCGTGCACCAGGACCAGCGCGGTGATCTGGAGGGCGGTCGCCGCCACGACGTGCGCCCACGCCTCCCGCCACCCGAAGAAGAGCATCGCGTCGACCGAGACCAGCACCGTCATCGCCGCCGACGCGACGCCGACCACGGGGTCGGGGGCGAGGAAGGTGCCCGCCGCGAGGGCGAGCGTCGCGAGCGCGACCGCGAGGCTGAGCGCCCACCGCGGCAGCCGGGTGCCGAGAGCGATCAGCAGCGGAGCGAGCAGGAGGGCGCCGAGCGCGACGGCCAGCAGCAGCACGCCACGGGGTGCCTCCTGACGCATCACGTCGACCGACATGAGCGCCGCCCCGGCACCGCCGACCGCGTACAGGTACGCGGTGGTCCGCACCAGGACGCGGACCGTCCCGTCGCGCGCGGGTACGGAGGTCATGCACTCCCCATCGGCACGTCGGGGCGCGGACGGAAGTCCCTGGGGCACCCGGACCGGCGTGACCGCCGTCGCACCGCGCGGATTCCGCGTGCGCCGGGCCCCGCGGCCCGGCGAGGATCGCGCCATGACGAGGCGTGCGCTGGACGGCAGGGTCGTGGTGGTGACGGGTGCGAGCCGGCGGATCGCCATCGGTGCGGCGATCGCTCGGCGTGTGGTCGCCGACGGTGGTGCGCTGCTGCTGCACTCGTGGGCCCCGCACGACGCGGAGCAGCCCTGGGGCGCGGACCCCGGCGGCCCGGAGGCCCTCGTCGACGAGCTGCGCGCCTCCGGCGGGCGCGTCGAGCACGTCGCGGCCGACCTGGCCGACCCGGCGGCGCCCGCGGCGCTCGTCGAGGCCGCGCGCGACGCGTTCGGGCACGTCGACGCCGTCGTCGCCAACCACGCCCGCTCCAGCGCGCAGGCCCTGGAGGACCTCACGGCCGCCGAGCTGGACCTGTCCTACGCCGTGAACACCCGCGCGAGCCTGCTGCTCGTCCAGGCCCTGGCCGCGCAGCACGACGACGCGCGCCCCGGCGGGCGGGCGGTGCTGTTCACGTCCGGCCAGTACCACGGCGCGATGCCGGGCGAGCTGCCGTACATCGCGTCCAAGGCCGCGCTGCACGAGGTCACCCGCAGCCTCGCGGTGCACCTCGCGCCCCGCCGCATCACCGTCAACTGCGTCAACCCCGGCCCCAACGACACGGGCTACGCCGACGACGAGGCACGCGCCGCGATCGCCGCGCTCAACCCCGGCGGCCGATGGAGCGCCCCCGCCGACACCGCGCGCCTGGTCGCGTGGCTGCTCGGCGACGAGGCCGACTGGGTCACGGGCCAGACCATCGCCTCCGACGGCGGCTGGTCCTCCCGCTGACCATGCCCGTCAGGTGCCCCTCAGGTGCCCGGCACGTCCCGGGCGCGGCGGGTGACCATCTGCTGACCGATGATCAGCAGCGCAAAGCCGAAGATCGCGTACCGCTGCGACGCCGCCTCGGCGGTCGATGCCATCGGGAGGTCCTCGACCGCGGCCACCGACGCCGCGAAGCCCTTGTGGATCGCGTTCCAGTTGAGCGCTGCGACGAGGTTGCCGAGACCGACCGCGGTCACGGCACCGCCCCACGACACCCACCGCCGCACCCACCGGCCCCACCACCCGGCCCGCTCCTGCTCCACCGTCGCTCCCGCCCCTTGCCCGTGCGTGCCGTGCACGCCTGCGACGACCGTAGCGGCCCGCGGCGCGCCGTGGTCACGAACTCGACGGCCTTGCCCGCGTCCTGATGGCGGAGCCCTCCCGTGACAGCCTGACGGGTCCGGTCGCGCGACCGTCAGTCGTCGTGGCAGCCGTCGGTGCAGGTGGGGGTGACGTCGTCGACGAGGCGGGCCACGGGGGTGCAGCAGGTGTCGCCGCGCCACGCCTCGAGGCCCTCGCGCACGGCGAACCCGGCGATGACGAGCGCGGCGAGGGGGTCGGCCCACCACCAGCCGAGGGTGCTGTGCAGCGCCAGGCCGACGAGCAGCACCGCCGACAGCCACGCGCACAGCAGCGTCTGCTTCGAGTCCGCGACGGCCGACGCCGAGCCGAGCTCGCGGCCGGTGCGCCGCTCGAACCACGACAGGCCCGGCATGACCACGAGCGAGACCGCGGCGAGCACGAGCCCGACCGTCGACGTCTCGGGGCTGGACGCGCCGAGCAGCGCGCGCACCGCCTCGACGGACACCAGGACGGCGAGCCCGAAGAACGACACCGCGATCAGCCGGGTCGCGGTGCGCTCGCGCCGCTCCGGGTCGGGCGCGGCGAACTGCCACGCGACGGCTGCGGCCGAGAGCACCTCGACGAGCGAGTCCAGGCCGAACCCGACCAGGGCAGCGGACGAGGCCGCGGTCCCGGCGGTCAGGGCGATCGCGGCCTCGACGACGTTGTAGGTGATCGTCGCCGCCACGACGACGCGGATCCGCCGGGCGAGCACGGACCGCCGCGCGGGCGTCGGTGCGGTCGCGGCGCTCATGCGCACGTGCACGCGGGGCCGCAGCACCCGGGGTCGACGGCGAGGACGAGCCGCAGCAGGTCGTCGAGCGCGGGTGCGAGGTGCGGGTCGGCGAGCCGGTACCAGGTGCGGCGGCCGTCGGGGATCGCCTCGACCAGGCCGCACCCGCGCAGGCACGCCAGGTGGTTGGACATGACCTGACGGCTGACGTCGAGCGCGTCGGCGAGGTCCGCGGGGTAGGCGGGTGCCTCACGCAGCGCGAGCAGCACCCGGGTGCGCGTCGGGTCGGACAGCGCGTGCCCGAGCCGCGCGAGCGCCGCGGTGTGCGTCGTCGTGACGGTCTCCACGTGCCCGAGAGTACAGCAGGGCGTGTACTCACAATCGCCGTGCGGCGGCCGCTCCCGCCCCGGGCGGGCGGCGCGGGGCTCAGCGGCGCCTGCGGGTCGCGTCGAGCCAGGTGACCGCTGCGACGCCCGCGGCGTAGGCGGGCAGGTCGGGGGCGGAGAAGGTGCTGCCCAGCACGTAGTGCAGCGGCGGCCAGGCGGCGACCGCCGAAGCCGGCAGGCCGGTGAGCTGGGCGAGCTCGACGGCGGTGCACAGCCCGAGCGCCACGGCGCCCGCGACGGGCGGACGCGTGCGCGGCGCCACGAGCAGCACGAGCAGCTGCACGAGCGCGGCGTACAGGGCGCCGCCGGCGAGGTCTGCGGCCAGGCCCGTGCTGCGGGAGACGAGCAGTCCCGCGACGAGGACGCCGACCACGGCCCCGGCGATCCGGACGCGGCGGCGTGGGGGAGCGGGCTCGGCAGCTGCCGCGTCCGCAGGTGCCGGGTGCGCGGGGCGGCTCACTGGGCCGGCACGCACCCGCCGTCGGCGATCATGCCCTCGCTGGCGACCTCCACCCCGGCGGCGTCGATCTGGCCGACGATGCAGACGGCCGTCGCGGTGCTGCTGACGATCACCTCGACCTGCTCGGGGGCCTCGCGCGCGCCCACCGAGACGACGCTGGCGCGGTCCTCGTCGATGCCGGCGGCGACGAGGGCCTCGGCGACGCTCGCACCGGTCCAGGGCGTGCCGACGAGGCTCGTGAGCGCGGCCTCGACGGCCGCCCGCTCGGGCTCGGCCGCCGCGACCTGGTCGGTGCTGACGTCCATGCGCTGGCGGTAGGCGTCGTTGAGCGCCATGTTCGCCTCGACGTCGACGGGGATGCACTCCGGCGGGAGCTCGACGCCCTCGACCGTCGCGCAGGCCATCGTCCCGGTCGGGGGAGCGGCCGGGTCGGTGACCGCGCTGACCGGCCCGCCGGGCGCGCGTCCCGCGCACGCCGCGAGCGTCGCCGCGACGGCGAGCGTGACCAGGACGTGCGTGACCGTTCGAGGTGCCCCCATGCCGGCGACCCTGCCACGGCCGGTCGGTGCGCGGAGGCGTGTTCACAGGATCTGCCACCCGATCGTGTGGAATGCGCTCTCCGAAACGATTCACGGCCGTGCTCCCACGATCGGGCCGCCCTAGCCTGCGAGCGGCTGCCCGCCCCGGGCGTCCAACGGGGGGCGTACCCGCGTCGGGCCGGCAGCCTCGTCGAAAGGTGGTCCCTCATGGCACCCGCCCTGCGCACGACATCCCTGCCCGCCCGTCGCCGACCACGAGCGGCGCTGCTCGCCACGCTCGCGTCCGTGGCGCTCGCCGCGACGTCGCTGGTCGCGACCGCGGCCCCGAGCCAGGCCGCGGGCACGTCCTGCACCGGCTCGACCGTGCACGGCGCCGCCGTCCAGGACGGCAGCACGTGGCGTGCCTACCGCGGCTCCACGCAGCTGTACGCCGGCGGCGACATGCTCACGGCCATCAACACCGCCATCGGCGGGCTCGACGCGGGACGCACCAGCAAGCAGCGCGTCGTCGTCAACGGCTCGGGCACCATGAGCGCCAACGCGCGCATCACCCTGCCCAGCTACACCACGCTCGAGTCCTGCGGCACGATCCACGTCACGGGCACCGGCTCCGGCAACGTCGCCGGCGTCTACATGCGCGGCGCCACCGACATCGAGGTCGCGCGCCTGCACCTGACCGGCACCCCGGTGTACGGGATCTTCGCCCGCAACGTCGACAACCTGCGCCTGCGCGAGATCGACATGCGGCTGTCCGGCGGGGGCATCGGCGTGCGCATCGACAACCTCGGCGACACCAGCCGGTACGCGCGCAACATCACCATCGACTCCGCGTACGTCTCGGGCGCGGGGTCGCACGCGGTCGAGACGTACGGGGTCGACGGGCTGACCGTCGGCACCGTGACCGCCCGCGGCGTCGGCGAGTCGGGGCTGCTGCTCAACGCCACGATCAACGCCCGCATCAGCGTGGTCGACGCGCAGAACGCGGGCACGGGCACCGGCTACGCGGCGTTCCGGATCGCGAACCGTGCCGGGCGCGTGGGGTCGTCGTACCCGACGAACATCGAGGTCGGCACCGTCCGGGCGTCCGGCGGCGGGCGCGGGATCTTCTGCGTCTCGGAGAGCGGCGGCCTGCGCGTCAACCGCGTCGAGATCGCCAGCACGGGCAACAACCCGGTGCTGATCGAGAACTGCACCAACGTCAGCCTCGCCACGACCAGCGGCACGATCTCGCGCGGCGACGTGCGGCTGGCCGCCCGCTCGGAGTTCCCGGCCAACCGCGACATCACGCTGCGCAACCTGGTGCTCAGCAACGGCGCCCGCGTCGTCGAGAGCCCCTGCACGACCAACCTCGTCATCAGCAACGTCACCGGCGGCTCGATCGTGCGCTGCTGACACCCCCCGACCGGCGGCCGGACACGCGTCCGCGCCGCCGCACGACCCTGCGCCCGACGTCGCCCCGGTTCCCCTCGCCGGGGCGACGTCGGGCGTCAGGACGCCCCCTCCGACGCCCGCGCGGATGAGAGGTCTCTCCCATGAGAGTGCTCTCCTGATCAGGGCGGGCGCGGCCGCGGCCGCCTAGCGTGCGGTCCGGCCGCCACGCGGCGGCGACCGGACAGGGGGTCGCCACCACGCCGATCCGCGGCCACGGCGAGAGGTGGACGCATGACGACCGCAGGGACGACCGCACGGCCCGCCCGCTACCGGCCACGCCTCGTGCGGCGCGCCCGGACCACGATCGCCGCGGGCGTCACGTCGCTCGTCCTGGCCGTCGGCTCGTTCGTCGCGATCGCCGGCCCCAGCCAGGCCGCCCCCGGCGTGAGCTGCACCGGCTCGACCGTGCACGCGTCCGCGGTCCAGGAGGGCAGCACCTGGCGCGCCTACCGCGGGTCCACCCCGGTGTACTCGGGCACGAACATGCTCACGGCCGTCCAGACGGCCATCAACTCCCTGCCCGCGGGCCGCACCAGCAAGCAGCGCGTCGTCGTCAACGGCTCGGGGTCGATGCCCGCGACGTCACGCATCACGCTGCCCAGCTACACGACCTTCGAGTCCTGCGGCACGATCCACGTCACCGGGACCGGCACGGGCAACGTCGCCGGCATCTACGCGCGCGGCGCCACCGACATCGAGGTCGCCCGGTTCCACCTCACCGGGTCGCCGCAGTACGGGATCTTCCTGCGCAACGTCGACAACGTCCGCCTGCGCGACATCGACCTGCGCCTGACGAGCGCCACGGTGCTCGGCGTCCGCGTCGACAACCTCGGCGACACCAGCCGCTACGCCAAGAACATCACGATGAACACCGTGTACGTCTCGGGCGTCGGTGACCAGGCCGTCGAGACGTACGGGGTCGACGGGCTCACGATCGGCACCGTCACGGCCCGTGACGTCGGCGGCTCCGGCCTGCTGCTCAACAACACGATCAACGCGAAGGTCAGCCTCGTCGACGCGAAGAACGCCGGCACGGGCACCGGCTACGCGGCGTTCCGGATCGCGAACCGTGCCGGGCGGGTCGGGTCGTCGTACCCGACGAACATCGAGGTCGGCACCGTCCGGGCGTCCGGCGGCGGGCGCGGGATCTTCTGCGTGTCCGAGAGCGGCGGCCTGCGCGTCAACAAGGTCGAGCTGACGAACACCGGCAACAACCCCGTGCTCATCGAGAACTGCTACAACGTCAGCCTCGCCACCACCAGCGGCACCATCGCCGGAGCCGGTGACGTCCGCCTGTCCGAGCGCGCCGAGTTCGCCGGCAACCGCGACATCACGCTGCGCAACCTCAAGCTCTCGGGCGGCGCCCGCGTCGTCGAGAAGCCGTGCGCGGACAACCTCGTGATCAGCAACGTCACGGGCGGCACGATCACCCGCTGCTGACCGGCGCCGAGGCCGTCGCGACCGCTCACGCCGGCCGGTCGCGGCGGCCTCGTCGTCCCCCCGCCCGCGCAGGTCCGGACGCTGACGCACCGACCTGGACGCTCGGCCCAGACGCCGACGGCAGGTAGCCTCCCCCGCACGGTCGACGACGCCCGGTCGTCGGAGGGGGCTGACGCATGGCAGACGCAGGCGTACGCGCGGTGCAGGTGTGGTTCAACGCCACCTACGCCGACGTGCCCGGGATCCCGCAGCTCGCCGTCGACGGCGTGGCCGGGGCCGCGACCATCCGCGCGCTGACCCGCGCGCTGCAGCACGAGCTCGGCATCACCGCCCTCTCGGACGCCTTCGGGCCCAGCACCGCCACCCGCCTGGCCGCCCACGGCGACATCGGCCCCGCGTCCGACGCCCGCATGGTCGCGCTCGTCCAGGCGGCCCTGACCTGCAAGGGCTACGACGCGGGCGCCCTCGACGGCACGTGGTCCGCCGCCACCGCGCAGGCCGCCCGCCAGAGCGCCACCGACCTCGGGCTCGACCGCGCACCCGACGCCGGCGTCGCCCCCAAGGTCATGAAGTCCCTGCTGACCCTCGACCGGTACCTCCTGCGGCCCGGCGGGCGCACCGCCGTGCGCGTCGTGCAGCAGTGGGTCAACCGCACCTGGTTCGCCCGCTCCCTCGACCTGCTGCCCTGCGACGGGATCCCGTCCCGCGCCCTGCAGCGCGCCCTCCTCGTCGCGGCGCAGTACGAGTTCGGGCTCTCCGACGCCGACGCCACCGGCACCTTCGGCCCGACGACCCGGCAGCGCCTCGCCGAGCAGGCGCCCGTGCGCGAGGGCTCGACCGACACCGGCGCGCGCTGGGTGCAGTTCTTCACCGCCGCGATGGTGCTGAACGCCCGACCCGTGACGCTCGGCGCCACGTTCACCGCCGCGCTCACCGAGCAGGTGCGCCGGTTCCAGGAGTTCAGCGCGCTGCCCGTCACCGGCGAGGGCGACTACCCGACGTGGGCCCAGCTGCTCGTCAGCACCGGCGACGTGACCCGGACCGTCACGGCCGCGGACTGCATCACCGAGATCACCCCCGCCCGCGCCGCCACCCTGCGGGCCGCCGGGTACCGCACGGTCGGCCGGTACCTGACCAACGCCCCTGTGCCCGGGGCGCTCGACAAGCGCCTGCGCACCGGCGAGCCCGCCGTCATCCTCGACGCCGGGCTCACGCTCTTCCCGATCTACCAGGAGGACGCCGCCGGCCTGAGCAGCTTCACCGAGGCCGCCGGCCGCGCCCAGGGCGGGCGCGCCCACGACGCCGCCTGGGCGCACCGGCTGCCGCCCGGCACGACCATCTACTTCGCCGTCGACTACGACGCCGTGCCCGCCGACGTCGAGGGCGCGGTCGTCCCGTACTTCCGCGGCGTGGCCGCCGCGCTGCGCGAGCGCGGACGCGTCTACGCCCCCGGCGTCTACGGGTCGCGCGACGTGTGCACCGGCGTCAGCCGCGCCGTCCTCGCGCCCCACGTGTTCGTCGCCGGCATGTCCACCGGCTACACCGGCAACGCCGGCCACCCCCTGCCCGGCAACTGGGCCTTCAACCAGGTGCAGACCGTCACGCTCGGCGCCGACGGCCCCGCGGACGCCGCCGTCGAGATCGACCGCAACGCCGCCTCCGGCCGCGACCCCGGCGTCACGCGGGTGTCGACCGAGGGCACCGTCGTCGACCCCTTCCTCGCCGTCCTCGACGTGCTCCAGACCGTCGCGGCAGCCCGCCTGCGCGGCGCACGCGACCGCGGCCCCGTCGCCGCCGCCCGCCTCGCCCTGCGCTACCTGCGCAGCGACCAGGGCACACCGTTCTGGTCCACGCCCCTCGCGCCCGGCGACACCCGGTTCGCCACGGACGCCGACGCCGCCCTCGCCGCCGCGGGCCTGACCCGCCCGACCACGCTCACCGACCCGATCACCTTCGACACCCTCCCCGTCGCCCGCTGGGCCGCCGCCACGGAGGCCGCCCTGCTCCTGCCCGCCCGCTGGCGCAGCCCCGCGGTCAAGGCCGGCGACCTCGGCGGCTGGGCCGGCGACGTCGTCGCGCTCGCGGGCGCCTGGTGGGCGGAGCGGGCCGACGCGCCGGACCCCGCCCCGTGGGTGGTCGAGCACCTCGGCCGCACGGACCTGGTGACCGCGCTCGACCACCGCACGCTCGTCGCCGACCTCGACGGTCTGCTGCTGGCCACGCGCGTCCGCGCCGGCGCGGCCCTGCCCGCCGCGGCCCGCCTGCTGGCGCTGCCCGCACGCCAGGGCCAGGCCCCCGTCGCGGCCCGCCGCTACCGCACCGCCCTGTCCGAGCGGTTCCGGTCGCGGCGGCAGACCGTCGCCGACGCGGCCCTGGCCGCGCTCACCGACCCGGCGTGGAAGGCCGCCCGCGCCGCGCTCAGCCCGGCCACGGACTGGCCCACGGCCCTGCAGGACCGGCACCGCCCCGCCCTGCGGACGTTCTGCGGCGCGTTCGCCGACGTCGTCGTCGCCCGCGCGCAGGAGGAGTCATGACCCGCACCCCGCACCGCCGTACCGGCCCGGCCGGACCCGTCGTGGCCCGGCGCACCGTGCTGCAGGTCGGCCTCGGGCTGGGCGTCGTGGCCGCCCTGCCCCTCGACGCCCGGCCCGCGGCCGCCGTCCCCGTGCGTCGCGCCGTCCCGGCCGTCGCCGTGGCCACCGTCGCCGTCGAGGGCAGCGGCGCCCGCACCACCCTCCAGACGGGCGCCGCGACGACCGTGCTCCTGCACGTCGCGCGCCGGTTCCACTACGAGGTCCGCCCCGTCGACCACGCGGTCACCGGGTACGGCGACGTCGCGCCCGACGCCCCGGCGCACGAGGCCCACCACCTCACCGGCACCGCCATCGACATCGACCCCGGGGCCTTCCCGCCCGGTGCGCGCGACGGTCTGTACCCGCACGAGCTCACCGTGGTCCGCGACGTCCTCGCCGACTGCGAGGGCCTCGTCTGGTGGGGCGGCGACGCGACCGACGTGCCGTGCGAGGGGCACTTCCACCTCGTCCCCGCGCCCGACGACCCCGCCGTCGCGCGGCTCGCGCAGCGCCTCGTGCGCTCGCACGGCCGGCCCGGCGGCGCAGGCACGGGCGAGGACCTCGTCTTCACCCCCGACCGGCTCGAGCACGCCCGCGCGGTCAGCCTGGACCTGTCCACCCGCACCTCCTGACCGCGCCCCTCGCGGGACCGGGGGTGCACCGTCGGGGCGGTGCAGCGGCCGGACGTCCGGCGGGCGTCGGGTGCGCCGGGCGGCGGAGCCCGTCCCCTCCTCACGACGGTGGCCCACGGGGTCGTCTGGCCGCGACGATCGGTGCGTGACGACGACGCAGGCACCGCAGGTGCGCACGCAGGACCGGCCCGACCTCGGGAGCTGGTGGCGCCGGTGGGGCGGCACGGTGGTCGCCGCGACGGTCGTCGCCGCGTTCCTGCTGGCGACGCCGCCGGTCGGGACGGTGACGGTGGAGGAGTACGGCGGGCTGTACGTGTCGTTCGGGTCGCCCCTCGTCTCGCAGTACGCAGTGGCCGGGTTGGTGTCGGTCGGTGCCGTGGTCCTGGCGCGGGTCTGGCCCGTCCGCGCGACGGCACTCGCTCTGACGCCGTTCCTCATCGTCCCGTGGACGGGGTGGTTCGCCTGGGGCTGGCTGCTGGCGCTCGTTGCTGTCACCGTGGTCGTCGCGGTTCGCAGGCCGTGGGCAGCCGCGGTCCCGTACGTCGCCGCGGTCCTGGTCGCTGCCTGGTACTGCGCTGGAACGAGCGCGGCGTTGACGCCCATCGGCGCAGTGACAGCCGGCTCTCGGCCCGGCTACCAGACGGTGACCCTGGGACTCTACGCATTCTGCTTCACCGCGGCGCTGGTCGTCGCGATCGCCGTCGGGGCCGCGGGCCGGAGCCGGCAGCAGCAGCGGGCCGCGGCGCTTCAGGAGCGGCGGGCGCGGGACGTCGAGCAGCTCGTGCAGGAGCGGGCGCGGATGGCGCGCGACCTGCACGACGTCGTCGCCCACCACGTCTCGCTCATCGCCGTGCGGGCCGAGTCCGCGCCCTACCAGCACCCCGACCTCGACCCCGCGGCCCGGCAGGTGCTCGTCGAGATCGCCGACGACGCCCGCGCCGCGCTCGGCGAGCTCCGCCAGGCCCTGAGCGTCCTGCGCCGCACCGACGCCGACCCCGGCGAGCTCGCGCCGCAGCCCGACGCGTCCGCCGTCGACGGCCTCCTCGCCACGGCCGTGAGCGCGGGGCAGCGCGTCGACGTCGTCGGCTCGTGGCAGGGTGTGCCCGCCGGCCCCGGCTACGTGCTGTACCGGGCCGTGCAGGAGGGGCTGACCAACGCGCGCCGGCACGCACCGGCCGCGACGGTCCGGGTCGAGCGCACGCAGGACGACGGCAGGGTGGGGTTCACGATGACGAACGACGCACCGGGCGCCACCGCGGTGGTGGTCGGCCGGGGGCTGCTGGGCATGCGCGAGCGCGTCGAGGCGCTGGGCGGCCGGGTCGAGGCCACGGCGACCGGGGACCGGTTCGTGCTCACGGTCGACCTGCCCGAGCAGGCGGCCCCGTGACGCGCGTGGTCGTCGCCGACGACCAGGCCGTCGTCCGGGCCGGGTTCGCGGCCATCCTCGACTCCGCCCCCGACCTCACGGTGGTCGGGGAGGCGGCCGACGGCGTCGAGCTCGTCGACCTGGTCGCGCGGCACGGGCCGGACGTCGCCGTGGTCGACGTGCGGATGCCCCGCCTCGACGGCATCGCCGCGACCCGCGCGGTCGTCGCCGAGCACCCGGGCACCCGCGTGCTGGTGCTCACCACGTTCGACCTCGACGAGTACGTGTACGACGCCCTGCGGGCCGGGGCGTCCGGGTTCCTGCTCAAGGACGTCACCGCGCCGCGGCTGGTCGAGGCCGTGCGGCTCGTCGCCGACGGCTCCATGCTGCTGGGCCCGTCCGTCACGCGCCGGCTCGTCGAGGACTTCTCCCGCCGCGCCGCACCCGCGACCGACGACGTCCCGCTGCACCTGCTGACGCCGCGCGAGCACGAGGTCCTCGTCGCCGTCGCCCGCGGCCTGTCCAACGCGGAGATCGCCGCCGAGCTGTTCGTCACCGAGCCGACCGTGAAGTCCCACGTCTCGGAGGTGCTGCGCAAGCTGCACCGCCGCGACCGCGTCCAGCTCGTCGTCACCGCCTACGAGACGGGCCTCGTCGGCCCGGGGGAGCGCGCGGCGCGGTAGCCCGGTGGCGCAGGCCGGGTCAGGCCGCGAGGTCGACGACGGGTGCGTGCGCCGGTGCGTCGTCCGCACCCGTACGAGGCGTCGGCGTCGACGTCAGCAGGGCTCCGCGCGCGGGCGGGGCGACCGGCAGGTCCTCAGGCAGCGGCGCTGCGGGTACGGCCGGCGAGCTCGCGAGCCGCAGCGCCGCCCGCCGCCGCAGCAGCACCCCCCCGGCGTGCAGGGCGACCGCGGCCCAGACGAGGTTCGTCACGACCGACGGCCAGACGCCGCTGCTCGCCGCGACCGTGCCGAGCATGAGCCCGCTGAGCACGTTGGCCAGCTGGTAGCGGCCCGACGTGGGCGACCAGCGACCCTGCGTGACCAGGACGTACGCGGTCAGGCAGGTGACCGCGCCGATCCATCCGAGCGCGGTGACGACGACGGGCACGAGCAGGCTCCTTCGGGCGTGACGAGGGCGCGTCCGGGGGTGCACGGACGCGGGGGACAGGCGGTGGGGGCGCCGCCTCCGACGTCGACGGCGGGCTGCGGCACGCCCAGTGTGAGCCCCGCAGGCGTTCAGCACAATCGAACAAACCTGCACCAGGGGTTCAGTAGAACTGAACTACTCTGCCCGGGTGACCACCGATCCGCGGCGCCTCGCCGTGCTGCTCGCCGTCCACCGCGCCGGCGGCGTCCTCGCCGCCGCCGACCTGCTGCGGGTCACCCCGTCCGCCGTCTCCCAGCAGATCGCCCGGCTCGAGGCGGAGGAGGGCGTGCCCGTCCTCGACCGCGGACCCCGCGGCGCCACCCTCACCCCCGCCGGCCGCATCCTCGCCGACGCGGCCGAGCGCATCGAGGCCGAGCTCGTCGAGGCCCGCAAGCAGCTCGCGACCCTCGGCGGCGAGCTCAGCGGACGCGTCACCGTCGCCGGCTTCCAGACCGCCATCCGCGCCGTCGTCACCCCCGCGCTCGCGGACCTCGCCGAGCACCACCCGGGGGTCGAGCTCGTCGTCGAGGAGCGCGAGCCCGCCGACGCGCTGCGCCGCCTGCGCGAGGGCGACGCCGACGTCGTGCTCATCGAGCGCGACGAGGACGCCGACGGCCACACCCCCCGGGGTCAGCGGGACGTGGTGCTGCTGGAGGAGCCCTGGCGGGTCGTGCTGCCGCCGGCGGTGGCCGTCCCCGCGCAGCTGTCCGACCTGGCGGGTGCGACCTGGGTGGCGGCCGAGCCGGGCACCGCTGCGGCGCGGGCGCTGGCCCGCGTCGCGTCGATGGTCGGGCCGCTGACCACGCGGCACGTCTACTACGACTTCGACGTCGCGCTGGCGCTGGTCGCGGCCGGCCAGGGCGTCGGCATGCTCCCCGCGCTCGCGCTGCAGGGCGAGCTGCCCGACGGCGTCACCGTCACGACCGTCCCCGGCCTCGGCTCGCGACGTCTGGTCGCCCGGCACCGCGCGACCCGGCACGAGCCCCGGCCCACGGTCACGGCGGTGCTGGACGAGCTGATGGCGGTCGCCGCGGGCCTCGACCTCGTCTGACCGCCACCGTGCCAGACTGCCGCGCATGAGCGCTGCCGCGGACCGGTACGACGACGCCTTCCTCACGGCCGCGCAGGTCACGCGCGACCTGCTCCGCCTCCCGCAGCTCGCTCCGGCGTGGGGCGAGCCCAGCGCCCTGCCGGGCCTGAGCGTCGGTGCGCTCGCGTGCCACCTCGGCAACCAGGTGGTCCGCGCCGCGCAGCTGCTCCCGCAGCAGGACGATCTGCCCGTGCTCGGGTCGGCCGACGAGCACTACCGCCGGGCGGCGTGGGTCACGGCACCGCCGGACGACGCCGTCAACGACCGCAGCCGCGACGAGGACGAGGCCAGCGCCGGGCACGCCGCGCTCCTCGACCGGGTCGACGACGCGGACCGCACCGTGCGGGCGCAGCTCGCCGACGGGACCGCACGCGACGTCGTCCCCGTGCCGTGGCAGGGCTGGTCGCTGCGCCGCGACGACTTCCTGCTCACGCGCATGCTCGAGGTCGTGGTGCACGCGGACGACCTCGTCGCCAGCCTCGACGTGCCGGCGCCGACCCTGCCCGACGCGGTGCTCGACCCGGTCGTGGCCCTGCTCGTCCGGCTCTCCGTCGCCCGCCACGGCCAGTCCGCGCTGGTCGCGACCCTCACCCGCCGCGAGCGGGCGCGCGACGTCTACGCCTTCTGACCACCCCCGTCGCCGCAGCGACCGCGTCCTACCGCCCTGCTGAGGTGCCGACCCCGTCGTCGCTGGCGCCCCCGGTGTGCCGGGCGTCATCGACGACGGGCTCGGCGGGCGCTGGGGGTGCGGCAGGCGTGGCGGGGTGGTTGGTGGGCTGGAGGGCCTGCATGGCCATCGTCGTGCCGATGACGACGAGGAACGCCGCGAACAGGACGGCGGCGGCGCGCGGCGGGATCGCGTGGGCCGTCCACGCGCCCAGCGGGCTGGTGACCAGCGACGCCGCACCCACGACCGCCCCGGCGCGCACGTCGACGTTGCGCCGCCGCAGGTTGGCCGTGAGCCCCGACAGCACGCCGGGCACCATCATCACCAGCGACGCGCCCTTGGCGACCAGGTCGCCGACGCCGAACACGAGCATGAGCGCCGGCACCACGACGCCCCCGCCGCCGATGCCCAGCAGCGACGACAGGACCCCCGCGAACAGGCCCAGCGCGACGAGCCCGGCGATGCGCAGGGGGTCGAGCACGAGGTCCTGGCCGCGGTCGGGCACGGTGAGCACGAGCTGCACGACCATCACGACGGTCAGGGCGACGAACGCCCACTGCACCGCGCGCCGCGGCACCGCGAGCAGCACCCGCACGCCGATCTGCGCACCCGTCACGGCACCGACGGCGAGCAGCAGCCCGGCCCGCCAGTCGACGCCGCCGCCCACCGCGTACGCACCCACGGAGACGAGGATCGCGGGCAGGATCGCCACGAGCGACGTCCCGACGGCGCGGCGCTGGTCCATCGCCAGCAGCACGACCAGCGCGGGGACGATGATGAGCCCGCCGCCGATCCCGAACAGCCCGGCGAAGAACCCGGACGCCAGCCCGACCCCGAGCAGCGCCAGCACCGACCGTCCGCCCGTCACCGCGGTGCCACCGGCGGGGTCCGTCACCTGTGCGCTCGTCGCCCGCTCGTCCACCCGCCGAGGCTACGCCCCGCCCCCCGGCGCCCCACGGCCCGGTGGTCCCGGTCGGGTGGGTGGGAGAGGGTCAGGGTGGGGGTGCGGGGGTGTCGGGGACGTGGCGGAGGAGGTCGCCGGGCTGGCAGTCGAGGACCTCGCAGAGGGCGTCGAGGGTGGTGAAGCGGACCGCGCGGGCCCGGCCGTTCTTGAGCACGGCGAGGTTCGCGGGGGTGATGCCGACGCGGTCGGCCAGCTCGCCGACGGTCATCTTGCGGCGCGCGAGCATCACGTCGACGTCGACGACGATGGGCATCAGATGACCTCGTCGAGCTCGGCGCGCAGCGTCGTCGCCGTGGTGTCGAGGGCCACGGCCTGCGTGAGCAGGAGGCGCAGCACGAGCACGAGCAGGGCGATCCCCGCGCAGCCCATGGCGCCGACGCCCACGAGCAGCACGACGCCGGGGGCGACCGCCTCGCCCGGCGCCAGGACGAGCCCGAGCACCACGGCGAGCACGGCGCCCGCGACGGCGCAGCCGATCACCACGTCGACCCACCGGAACGCGGCAGGCGAGAACACGGTGTCGCGGCGCACCATCGTCAGCAGCCGCCACACGCACACCAGCGCGACCTCGACGGCCAGGATCCCCAGGATCCCGATGACCGCGACCACCCACCCGGTCGTGGCGAGGTCCGGCGACTCCTCGCGCGCGTCGGCCGCGAGCAGCGGCATCATCACGGCCTGGACGAACAGCATCCCGGCGATCATCAGCACGATCACGACGCGCAGCGCCAGCACGGCCCACCGCCCCACGGCAACCTCCCCTGTCGAAGAACGACAGAAACCTACCGACTGTCGATAGCCGCGGCAACTGTCCCACCCCCGCAGCCGCCGAGCCCGTCATCCGTGACGTCCCACCAGGCGGCGGGGCGACGGGCGACGGGCTCGGCGGGTGGTGCGGGGAGGGTCAGGGGGTGCCCGTGACCTCCGTGCCCGTGCGGGTGACCTCGTACGTCACCGTGCGGCCCGACCAGAAGTGGAACGTCAGCGTCACCTGGGCGCCGTCCGTCACCTCCGCGAAGAACGCCGGGCGCAGCACGATCCGCCCCGCCTCCTCGTCCGGGGCGAACGTCACGTCGTACTCCTTGAACGACGTCCACCCGTGCGGGCCGGCGTTCGTGCCGTCCGCGTACCGCGCCTCCATCGTCGCCAGCCGGTCGCCGTGGAACGCCGTCGGCACCGCGAAGTCCGCGGTCGTCCCCGTCGCCGCCTGCAGCACCGGTGCCGTCGCCGCGACCACCTCGACCCGCCACGGCAGCCCGCCCCCGTACCGCACGAACAGCTCCGCGCGCGTGCCGGTCGGGCCGTCGCCGACCAGCCGGTCCAGCAGCGAGGCGTGCAGCGTCAGCGCCGTCCCGTTGATCGCGTAGTCCCGCCCCTTCTTCAGCTGACGGCCGTCCAGGCGCAGGTCACGGAACGTGCGGCCGTTCGGCTGCAGCGTGATCGTCTGGTCCGTGGCCGCCCCCGGCTCGACGAACACCTGGTCCGTCGAGGCCACGCCGGACCGGCCCGACCAGCTCGAGCTGATCTGCGCGAACAGCGCCGGGTCGCTCCACGCGAACGACGTGCGGCCCAGGTGCTGCCCGTTGTCCCACAGCATCGTCGTCACGCCCGCGGCGCGCGCCTGGTGCCCGAGCTCCTCGAAGAACTTCAGCTTCTCGCCCTGCTCGATCGTGCCCGTGTGCCGGTCGAAGCCCAGCAGCCCGTACTCGCCCAGGACCACCGGCACGCCCTGGTCGACGAACGTCTCGCGCACCCGGTCGAAGGTGCCCGTCATGTCCGCCAGCGCCGTCGCGTCGAAGCGCGTCCCGCCCGCGACGTTCACGCTGAACGGCCAGTAGCCGTAGTAGTGCACCGTCGCCGCGAGGTTCGCGTCGTCGAGCGCGTCGATCGTGCCCGCCAGGGCGTCCAGGCGCTCCTGCCCGGCGTTGGTGTGCAGCGTCGGGAGCACGAGCACCCGGTCCGCGTTGCCGCCGCCGGACCCGCGCACCACCTCGTGGAACACCCGGTTGAGCTCGTCGAGCAGCACGTCGCCGGCCGCGTCGTCGACGCCCGCGAACTGCGGCTCGTTCAGGCTCTCCAGCAGCAGCGTGCGCGGGTGGTCGCGGAACCGCTCCGCGATCTGCTCCCACGTCGCCCGGAACTGCGCGACCACCTCGTCGTGGCGGGTGGGCATCTCGTGCGCCCACATCCACGAGTCGTGGTGCACGTCGAGCAGCACGACCAGGTCCTCGTCCAGGGCGAGGTCGACGACCTCCTCCACGCGGTCCATCAGCGCGGGGTCGACCGTGTGGTCCGGCGCCGGGCCCGTGCGCTGGCCGAACGTCACCGGGACCCGCACGCTGCGGAACCCCGCGTCCTCGACGGCGTCGAACAGCTCGCGCGTCGCGCGCGGGTTGCCCCACGCCGTCTCGTCCGCGCCGACCGCGTCGAGGGTGTTGCCGAGGTTCCAGCCGGGCTGCATGCCGGCCACGACCTGCGCGGCCGACGGGGTGCGGACGGGTCGGTCGCGGCCGGGGCCGGCGCTCGCGGGGGCGGCGGCCGTGACGGCCAGGGCCGTGGCGGTCACCAGGGCGGCGAGCCCGGTGGCGAGGGTGCGTCTCATGCGGGGGTGCCCTTCGTCGGCGGGTGCGCCCGGGCGTGCGTCGGCTCGCCGTCGAGCGCAGCGCCCCGACGGCGTCGTCGAAGCGCTTCGCCACGGTAGCCGTCCACGTGCCGGGCGGCACCGGACGGAAACGTTTAGGTGCACCGCACGGGGTCCGTCAGGCGCTGGGGGACTCCACCGCGTCGGACGTCGCCGCGGCACCGAGCCGCCGCGCCACCTGGGCGAGCGTCGCGCGCAGCTCCGGCGGCGCGACGACGGTGAACGGCTCGCCGACCAGCGCCAGCGCGGCCGCCGCCCACCGCAGGTCGTCGACCTCGAGGCGGACACGGCAGCGGCCCGGCCCGTCGTCCTCGGCGGCCAGCCACGGCACGCGCTGCCGCACCGTGGCCGCCGTCGCCTCCACCAGGGCCTCCACGCGGTGCCGCTCGGGACCGCCGCTCAGGCGGTCCCGCACGAACGTCGCGACGTCGTCGGCCGGCAGGGCCCGGGGCGCGAACCGGGCACCCGTGCCGCGCGGGTCGCGCACCCGGTCCAGCCGGAACACCCGCCAGTCCACGCGGTCGAGGTCCCACGCCACGAGGTACCAGCGGGAGCCCAGGGGCACCACCCGCACCGGCTCCACCTGCCGGGCCGTGGTCGGGCCCTCCGCGCCGGCGTACGTGAACGCGAGCCGCTCCTCGTCGCGGCACGCCAGCGCGACGACCGTCAGGACGCCGGGCTCGACGACCTCGTCGACGCCCGCCCCGCCCCACGTCGCCGGGACCGTCATGGCCCGCAGCGCGTCGACGCGCCGCCGCAGCCGTGCCGGCATCACCGCGACGACCTTCGCCAGCGCCTGCACCGACGCCTCCGTCAGCCCGGCCACGCCCGTCGCCGCCGCCGAGAGGCCCACCGCGAGCGCCACCGCCTCGTCGTCGTCCAGGACCAGCGGCGGGAGCGCGGCCCCGGGCGCGAGCGCGTACCCGCCGTCGATGCCCCGCCGGGCGGCCACCGGGTACCCGAGCTCGCGCAGCCGGTCGACGTCCCGGCGCAGGGTCCGCAGCGAGACCCCCAGCCGCCCTGCGAGCTCGGCCCCGCCCCAGTGCCGCCGCTGCTGCAGGAGCGACAGCAGACGGAGCGTGCGCGTGCTCGTGACGGCCATGCCCCAGTCTCCCGCGAATTGCGGCCGAGAAGTGGCACCTAGGTCTCCTAGCGTCGTGAGCACCGGGCGGCGCGCCGCGCCGCCCCCGGCAGCAGGAGCCCTCATGAGCATCAGCACCGTCACCCACCTGAACTTCCGCGGCGACGCCCGTGCCGCCCTCGAGCACTACCGGTCCGTGTTCGGCGGCGAGCTCGTTGCGATCACCTACGCCGACGCGGGCGCCGTGCAGGACCCGGCCGAGGCCGACCAGGTCATGTGGGGCCAGGTCGCCTCGGACGCCGGCTTCCGCGTCATGGCCTACGACGTGCCGTCCGGCCGGGCCCACGCCCGGGGCGAGGACCCGTTCTTCGTCTCCGTCCGCGGTGACGACGCCGACGAGGTCACGCGGTACTGGCAGGCGCTGGTCGCCGGCGGGACGGTGGTCCAGCCGCTCGCGCCCGCGGGGTGGGCGCCGCTGTACGGCATGGTCACCGACCGGTTCGGCATCACCTGGGTGCTCGACGTGGCCCCGCACGCCGGCTGAGCCGGCGCCCACCCGTGCCTGCCGTGCGTCCGGCCGAGGGGTCTGGCTACCCTGACCGACGTGCGAGGAGCGGCAGGAGGTGGCGTGCGAGCGGGTCACGGGTGGCGTCGCGCCCTGCTGACCGCTGCCGCGGCGGCCGGCCTCTGGGCCGGGGGCGCCGTGCTCGCCGCTCCGGCGCAGGCCTCCGAGCCGCCGTCCGCGGGCCGTGCGGCCGACGTGCTCGACGCCGCGGTCGCCGAGGTCTCCCGGGGCGTCGACCAGGTCGTCGGGGGCGTCGACCAGGTCGTCGCGCCGGTCGAGGCCGTGGCCCGGGACGCGGTCGGTGCGGTCGTCCCCGAAACGGTCGACGTCGTGCTGGGCGGGGCGCAGGACCGCCCGGCCGGACCGCAGCAGCCCCCGGCCGGGCAGGCGGGGACCGGGTCCGCGCCAGAGGACGTGCCCACCGACGCACCCGTGACGGGCACGCCCGCGGACGTCGAGGCGCCGGCCACCGAGCCGGTCGGCGACCTCGTGGAGCCGGTCGCGCAGCCGGTGGGCGACCTCGTGGAGCCGGTCGCGGGCGGCATCGGCGAAGCCCTGGAGCCGGTCGGCGCGGTGCTCGAGCCGGTGGTGGGGGCGGCCGGTGCGGTCGTCGACCCGGCGGTGCGGCCCGTCGGTGCCGCGCTGGAGCCCGTCGGCCGCGGCGTCGCGCCGGTGACCGCGCCCGTCCTCGGGGCGGCCGCGCCGGTCACGGGGCCGGTGCTCGCGGGGCTGGCGCCCGTGACGACGCCCGCGCTCGGCGCTCTCGCCCCGGTGACCGTGCCGGTGGGCCGGCTGCTGGCGCCGGTGACGGTGCCGCTCGGCCCCGCCGTTCCGGCGCTCGACCGGGTGCTCGGCGGCGTCGGCGCGCCGGTGACGGACGCCCTGCTCCCCGTGGTGGTCGAGCCGGGCGGGCCGTCGGCGACCGTGCCGTCGTCCAGGCCGCCGACCCCTGCGCTCCCGACCTCCGCGCCGCCGACGTCCGCGCCGCTCGTGACGGCGTCCTCCGGTGTCGTCGCGGCGTCCCCGGGTGCCGCTGCCGTGCACGTCCCTGCGGCGTCCCGCGGTACGGGGCAGCCGGGGGCCGCGGTCGTGGCCGGTGCGTCGACCGCCCTGCAGGGCGACCCGGCCGCTCCGCCCGTGCCGCACGGCCGTGGCACCGGCTGCCCGGCGACGGCCGGCGGGACGGCCTCGCCGACCCCGGCGCCGGCGACCGATGCCGCGGCCGTGCCCGGCGCCCCCCGAGGCCCCGCACCCACGGGTGCCGCCGCCCGGGCGGCGGACGACGCCGTCCCGTCCGCCCTGGCCCCCCGCCCCGGGGCGCGCCCCGACTGATCCTTCCCCGCCCCGGAACGCGCCGCCCGCACCACGGGCCGGCACCCCAGGACCGAGGAAGGACCACCTGCGCATGCACACGCCCTGGAACAGCACGCCCGGCGCCGGAGACCCGCACGCCGGCGACCCCGCACGGGCCGGCGCCGACCCGGCGCGCGGCCACGACGAGACCGACCCGTGGCGCGTCACCCGCGCGCTCGACACCTGCTGCACGATCCGCCCGGTCGACGGCGAGCTCCTGCGCTGGGCGTGGGGCCAGCGCGAGCGCCGGGTCTGAGCGGGCGCCCCTGGTGCCGGCCCGCACCAGGGGCGCCACCGCGCGGCGGTCCCGGCGCCCCGGCCGGGCGGGCAGCATGGTCCCGTGCGACACGTGAGGGACGTCGGGCCCGGCCGCGGGCGTGGACGATGACCGCCCGCGTGGTGCTCGTGTGCGGGCCCGCGGGTGCGGGCAAGTCGACGCACGCACGGGCGCTGGAGCGGGCCGGGTACGTGCGGCTGTCGTTCGACGAGGCGGCGTGGGAGCAGGGTCTGCGTGAGCACCCGCTGCCCGCCGACGCGGCCGGGCAGGTGCACGCCGGTCTGCACGTGCGGCTGCGCACCCTGGTCGCCGCGGGCCGGGACGTCGTGGTGGACACGTCGTTCTGGTCGCGGGCGTCGCGGGACGCCTACCGGGCCGTCCTCGCGCCGCTCGGGGTCGTGCCGGTGACGCACCTGCTGGCGACGCCCCCCGACGTGGTGCTGCGCCGGCTCGCCGGACGCACCGGGTCCGGCCCCCACGACGTCGTCGTCCCGCCGGCGCTCGCGCGGGCGTACCTCGACGGCTTCGAGGTGCCCACCGAGGACGAGGGACCGCTGGTGGTCGTCGCAGGCGGGGCGTGACGGTCGTCAGGCGTCGAGGACGCCCAGCGCGGCGGCGACCGCGGTCCGGTCGCCCGTGAGGGTGCCGGCGGCCAGCAGCCGCGGGAGCGGCACGGCACCGGCCGCGGCGCCCAGGAGGAGCGGGCCCGGGGCGCGGAGCGTGGCGTCGGCGGCCCGGCCGTCGGGTGCGGTCCCGCCGGTGACGACCACGCCGTCCGGGCCGGCGCTCACCGTGCCCTGCCACCCGTCGGCGTCGAGGGCCAGCGTGACGGGCCCGGCCGTGCGCACGTCGTGCAGCAGCGCGTCCAGGGCGACCGCCAGCCACTGCGGCTGGAAGGCGTCGTCGGCGGCCGGGCCGCCCGACATGGTGCGGGTGCTCCAGCGCACGAGCTCGCGCACGACGCCGCGCAGCTCCTCGCCCCAGGGGGTCAGGGCGTAGACCGTGCCGCGGTCGGCGAGGCGTCGCTCGACCACCCCGGCGTCCTGCAGCGCGGTCAGGCGGCGGCTGAGCAGGTTGGGGGCGATGCCCGGCAGGCCGGCCCGCAGGTCGGTGAACCGCCGCGGGGCCACGAGCAGCTCGCGCACCAGCAGCAGGGTCCACCGCTCGCCGACGACGTCGAGGGCCCGGGCGACGCCGCAGAACTGGCCGTACGTGGACACGCGCACCCCTCGGTGGTTGACTTTCTGTACCACGGTAGAGGCTATCAACCGGAGGGGCCGTGACCGACCCGCGCTGGCTGGACCGCACCACCTACCCCTGGACGACCCGGACCGTCGAGGTCGACGACGCCGTCGTGCACCTCGTCGACGAGGGCACCGGGCCGCCCCTGCTCCTGCTGCACGGCAACCCCACCTGGTCGTACGAGTGGCGTGACGTCGTCGGCCGCCTGCGCGCGGACTTCCGCTGCATCGCCCCCGACCTGCCCGGCCTCGGGCTCAGCACGGCCGGCCCCGGGTTCGGCGGGTCGCCCGCCGAGCACGCCCGCGTCGTGGCCGACGTCGTCGCCGCCCTCGGCCTGGACGCCTGGACGCTCGTCGCCCACGACTGGGGCGTCCCGATCGGCCTCGCCGCCGCCCGTCGCGATCCCGGCCGCCTGGCGGGGCTCGTCGTCGCCAACAGCTGGGCCTGGCCCGTCGACGACGACCCGCACTTCACGACGTTCTCCCGCGCGATGGGCGGACCGGTCGGCCGGCTCGGTGCGCGCCACGCGCACCTCGTGGTCCGCGCGATGCTGCCGCTCGGGCACCGCCGGCGCCGGCTCACGCGCGCCGAGATGCACCACTACCGCGCACCGCTCGACACCCCCGGCAGGCGTGAGGCGACCTCCCGGTTCGCCGCCGAGATCGTCCGCGCCACGCCGTTCCTCGCGGACGTCGCCCGGACGCTGCCCGCGCTCGCCGACGTGCCCGCGCTGCTGCTCTGGGCGGACCGCGACATCGCCTTCCGCGAGACCGAGCTCGACCGCTGGCGGGCCGAGCTGCCCCACGCCGACCTGGTCCGGCTGCCCGGCGCGGGCCACTTCGTGCCGTCCGACGCCCCTGCCGACGTGGCCGACGCCGTCCGCGCCTGGCACCCGGCCGGTCGGTCGTCCCTGCACGGGCCGTCCTCGTGAGCGCCCCGCCCGTCGACGCCGCTGCCCTCGCGGCGTTCGAGGAGGTGCTGGCCGAGCTCGCGCCCGCCGGCGCCCGGCGTGCGCAGATGATGGGGCGGCCGATGCTCGCGCTCGACCGGCGGATGTTCGCGTGCCTCGAGGGCGACCGCCTGGGCGTGCGCCTGGGCGCGGGCACGGCCGAGCACGCCGCGGCACTCGCGCTGCCCGGCGCCGACCTGTTCAGCCCCGGTGCCCGTGGGCGGTCCTTCCGCGGCTGGGTCGAGGTCCCCGTCGAGCACGCCGACCGCTGGCCCGACCTCGCCGCCGCCGCGCTCGCGCACCTGCGGGGCGTGCCGCCGCGGTGAGGCGCGGGCCGGTCACCGTGCTGCGGCCGCCGGGACCTCGTAGACGATCTCCAGGCCGTCCTCGTCGTCCCACTGCTCGCCGACCCGCACGAAGCCGTGGCCGAGCGCGAGCGCCGTCGACGCCGCGTTGTCCGGGCTGATCGACACGCGCACGGTCCGCACCCCGGGCTCGGACGCGGCACGTCGCAGCAGGGCGACCAGCGCGGCCCGTGCGTAGCCCTGCCGCCGGTGCTCCGGCTCGACCGCGTACCCGATCTCGACCATCCCGTCGTCGTCGGGCGGGCCGTGGAAGCCGGCCCGGCCCACCGCCAGGCCGCGGTCCTCGTCCCAGACGACGCCGGTGACCCAGCCCGCCGCGCCCGGGTCCTCGTCGACCTGGGCCGCCCGCCGCCGCCACACGCCCCGCCAGTCCGGCCCGGCGAACGACGCCGGCAGCGGCACGGGGGACGCCGCGTCGACCGCGAGGACGTCGCCCGCGGCCAGCGCCCGGAACGTCGGCCTGTCGAGGTGGACGATGCGGACGCGCGGTGCGGCAGGGTGCGCCGGTGCGGCCTCGTCGGTGCTCATGCGCGTGATCGTGGCAGCGTGCGCGCAGCCCCGGCCATCTGATTCGGCACGACGGGCCGCCCACGGTGGGAGCGAGGCTCGTCGGGCCGGTGTGGGCGGTGTGCGCGAGCCTGTCCGGGAGACGTGGCGGGTGCCGCGTGCGGCGAGGCACGAGGGGGAGCGATGGTGACGTTCGACGGCACGGACGACCTGACGGCGGCGCAGTTCGTCGACGCGGACCTGACCGGTGCGCGGTTCGTGCGCGCGCGGCTCGCGGGCGTGGTGATGCGCGGCGTCGACCTGCCCGGCGCGGACATCGACGCGCCGTGGCTGACCGACGACCGCCTGCTGGTCAACGGCGTCGACGTCGCCCCCTACGTCGAGGCCGAGCTGGACCGACGGTTCCCGGGGCGCGCGCAGCGGCGCGCCGAGGACCCGGACGGGCTGCGCGCCGCCTGGGCCGCGGTCGAGCGCACCTGGGAGGCCACCCTCGCGCGCGCCGCGACGCTGCCGGCGGGCGCGGTGGACGTGCAGGTCGACGGCGAGTGGTCGTTCGCCCAGACCCTGCGGCACCTGGTCTTCGCCACCGACACGTGGCTGCGCCGGGCGGTCCTGCAGATCGACGGCCCGCCGCACCCGTTGGGGCAGCCGAACGTCGAGTACGCGACCGACGGTCACGACACGTCCGTCTTCACGCCCGGGACCCCGCCGTACGCGGACGTGCTGGCCGCGCGCGCCGACCGGGTCGCCCAGGTGCGGGACTTCCTCGCCGACGTCACCCCCGAGCAGCTCGAGCAGGTGCGCACCAACCCGTGGGCCCCGGACCGGACCGAGTCGGTGCGGCAGTGCGTGCACGTGATCCTCGAGGAGGAGTGGGAGCACCACCGGTACGCCGTCCGCGACCTCGCCCGGCTCGCCCCGGGCTGACGCTACGGTGGCGCGCATGGCCGTCTCCGACGTCGAGCCGCGGGTCGACTCCGCCGACCCTGCCGTCCAGATGGTCGCGTACCTCGACTACTACCGCGCCGCCGCCGCCCGCAAGGTCCTCGGCCTGGCGCCCCACCAGCAGCGCACGTCGCTGCTGCCGTCCGGGTGGACGCCGCTGGAGCTCCTCAGCCACCTGGTGCACATGGAGCAGCGCTGGTTCGCGTGGGGCTTCCACGCCGAGCAGGTCGACCAGCCGTGGGGCGACAAGGCCGGCGGCACCGACGCCGGGCGGTGGCACGTGCCCGACGACGTGACCGCCGCCGACCTGGCCGAGCGCCTGCACGCCGGCGGCGAACGCACGACGCAGATCCTCACCACCGTGCCGTGGAGCACCCGGGGAACCGTCGGAGGGCGCTTCACCGCCGAGCCGACGCCGACGCTCGCGTGGATCGCGTTCCACGTGCTGCAGGAGTACGCCCGGCACGTCGGCCACCTCGACGTCACCCGCGAGCTCGCCGACGGCACGACGGGCGAGTAGCCACCGGGCTGTGCGGGGCTGAAGGCTGTGCGGCTCAGTCCGTGGCCGCCCGGCGGGCCTCGGCGCGTCGGCTGCGCCACGTGTCGACGAGGATCGCGACGGCGCCGAGCGCGGGGCCCGCGGCCGTCCAGCCGCTGCCGATCCACAGCGCCGTCACGGCGAGCCCGACGAAGACGACGAGCACCAGCATCCGTTCAGGCGTCATCTGCTGCCGTCCTCTCTGGGCCCCGCGGGCCCGAGCAGGCCCGCTGTGCGTGACGGGCCGCCGGACGCGGTCCCCAGGTATGCCTACCGCACCCGGTGGCCGCACGCCTGGGACGTGCGGGTGCGACAACGCGCGTCCCGGGTGCTCTCACCTGGTCGCCAACGAGAACGCGCTCGCGACGAGCGCCTCCGGGGCGTCGTCGAGCCCGAGCTTGGCCAGCCCGCCCTGGCCGCCGAGCACGGCGAGCCCGTGCAGGGTCGCCCAGAGCGTGCGGGCGAGGACGCGCGGGTCCGTGGCCGGGGGCAGCACGTCGGCGGCCTGTGCCGCGAGGATGGCCTGGACGAGCGGGTCGAACGTCGGCCGGCCGGCCTCCGTCACGGCGTCGCCGCGGTTCGCGAACATCACGGTGAAGACGGCCCGGTGCTCCGCGGCGAACCGCAGGTAGGCGACGCCCAGCGCGTCGAGCCGGGCGCGCGGGTCGTCGGTCGAGCGTGCGGCGCGGTCGAGCGCGGCGCCGAACTCCTCGTAGCCCTCGACGCAGAGGGCGTCGATCAGGGCGTCGCGGTCGGCGAAGTGCCGGTAGGGCGCTGCGGTGCTCACTCCGAGGTGCCGCGCCAGGGCGCTGAGGCTGAACCCGTCGAGGCCGCGCTCGGCCAGCATCTCGCGTGCGCCGGTCAGGAGCGCGTCGCGCAGGGCGCCGTGGTGGTAGGCCGCACGCCGACCCGGGGATCGAGGACTGGACGGCATGTTGACGACCCTAACATCGGGCCATATGTTGACACCGCTCACAATGTAAACGGCTCTCGCATCAAAGGGGTCCCATGACCACGCCGCACGCCGCTCCGCAGGTCCCTGCCCACCGCCGGGTCGGCCTCGCGGTGGTCGGCGTCCTCGCGCTGGCGATCGCCCTCGTCTCGCTCGCCACCTACGGCGCCGCCAGCCTCGACCAGCTCGCCGAGGACGGTGGCGGGCTGGGCGGGGGCTACGCGGACGCCCACCCGTTCTTCCAGGGCGCCCTCTACGTGCACATCATCACCGCGTCGCTCGCCCTGCTCCTCGGCCCCGTGCAGTTCTCGCACACCCTGCGGCGCCGCGCGACGGCCCTGCACCGCGCCACCGGCCGCGTGTACCTCGGTGCGGTCGCGCTCGGCGGGCTCTCCGGCCTGGCGATCCTGCCCGTCAACACCGCGGGCCTCGTCGGGGTGTTCGGCTTCGGGGCGCTCGCGGTGCTGTGGGTCGTGACCGGGGCCCGAGCCCTCGCATCCGTCCGCACGGGCGACCTCGCCGGGCACCAGGCGTGGATGCTGCGCAACTACGCGCTGACCTTCGCCGCGGTGACGCTGCGCCTGTGGCTCGGGGTGCTGGTGGGTGCGCAGGTGGTGGTCGGCGGGCCCGGGCTCGACCAGGACGCGGCGTTCGCCAACGCCTACGCCGCGGTGCCGTTCCTGTGCTGGCTGCCCAACCTCGTCGTCGCCGAACGCCTCGTCCGCCGCCGCGGGCTGCCCTCCTACGCGCTGCCTGCGACACCCCCGCCGAGCAGCAGCCCCATCGGATGACCACTTCTCTTGCGTGAGCGCAAACAGAAGTGTCCTGCCTCGCAGGGCCTGCGAGCCGGGCGAGACCACGCGTCACACGAGCCGGAGGAGGCCTGCATCGGTCGGTCTCAGGCCGCATGCGCCCTCGTAGAAGTCGGCCAGGTGCGGCTCGTAGTCGGCGTGCAACCAGTGGCAGCCCGCTCGCCGCGCCTCGTCGGCGGCCGCGCCGACCAGCGCACGACCGACGCCCCGACCCCGCACGGCGGCCGCGACGCACGTGTCCAGGAGGATCGCGTGGACGCCGCCGTCGCCGACCACGTTGACGAACCCGACGAGCCGGTCGTCGAGCCGGGCCGTGACCCACGTCAGGCTGCGGTCGGCGAGCCGCTGGCGCCAGGGCGCGCCCGCGGGCGGCTGGTCGAACGCCGCCGAGTGCAGCAGGTCGAGCTCGCGGTCCGTGAGATCGCCCCGGACGTGCAGCGTGATCGAGTCGTCCACAGCCCCATGGTGCAGCGACAGCGGGTCCACCGGCTCACCCGTCGGTGGACAGGCGGGAGAGGACCAGGGAGTCGCGGCGGGCCCCGCGCACGAGGCGGTCCCCGCGCAGGAGCCCCTCGCGCACCAGGCCGGCCTTCTCCAGGACCCGGACCGATGCGGCGTTCGCGGGCGCGCAGGTCGCGGCGACCCGTGCCAGGCCCAGCTCGTCGAAGCCGATCCGCAGCAGCGCGCGGGCGACGAGCGTGGCGTAGCCGCGGCCCCAGTGGTCGCGGTGCAGCACGTAGCCCATCTCGCCGCAGCCGTCCGCCGCGCTCGTCGTCCACACCGACGCCGAGCCGATCACGCGGTCGGCGCGGACGACGGCGTGCAGGACCGTCCCGGGAACGGGTCGGCACGCCTGCGCCACGAAGTCTCGGGTGTCCTCGGGCGTGTTCGGCCCCCAGGTGGTGTGCGCGCAGACCAGCGGGTCCGACGCGAAGGCGTGCACGTCGGCGACGTCCTCCGGGGTGAACCGCGCGAGCTGCACGGGCCCGAGGTCCTCGACGACGTCCCGCGGTGCGGCCGGGGCAGGCGCCACTAGGCGAGCCCGGCGAAGGCGGGGTCCGACTGCGCGAAACCCCCGACCCAGCCCGGCGGGACGGTGGCAGCAGGATCGACGGGCATGGCGGTGCTCCTCACGGTCGACATCTCCCCGGTGGCGACGTGTGCGACCGACGCTAGCCCCCCGCGCGGGGCCGGTCCACGGGTCGCGAAGCACGGTTCGTCCGGCGGCCGGGGCCGGGCGCCTAGGCTCGGCCGTCCTGCACCGTCGTCCGCGTGCCGGCGACCACCCCGAGGAGCGCCCTGGTGACCACGTCCCGCTCGATCGTGCTGTTCGTCGCCGCCGCCCTGCTGGAGATCGGCGGGGCCTGGCTCGTGTGGCAGGGCGTGCGCGAGCACAAGGGCTGGCTCTGGATCGGCGCGGGGGTGCTCGCGCTCGGCGCCTACGGCTTCGTCGCGACGCTCCAGCCCGACGCCAGCTTCGGCCGCATCCTCGCCGCGTACGGCGGGGTGTTCGTGGCCGGGTCGCTGCTGTGGGGGATGGTCGTCGACGGTTTCCGACCCGACCGGTGGGACGTCACGGGCGCGCTGATCTGCCTGGTGGGCGTCGCCGTCATCATGTACGCCCCGCGGCCCGGCGCCTGACGCTCAGCGCCAGGGCAGGCGCCACCGGCGGCGGGCGGTCAGGTGCGCGCGGACCTCCGGGACGTCGACGAGCACGGAGTCGCTGCACGCCCACACGGTCGGCAGCAGCGGGTGGGTCAGCCCCAGCGCCCTCGCCACCGGCGTGCCGACGAGCGTGTCGTCGGCGCTCGGCGGTGCGGCGTCGACGAGGGTCGAGCCGATCGTGCCGTCGTGGACGGGTCCCGTGCGGGTCGAGAACCTCAGCCGGTGCGACGGGTCGGCCTCGTCGTCCCACGGGCCGAGCACGAGGTCGAGGAAGACCTCGCGGACCCGACCGTGCGTGTACAGGTACGCGAGGAGCACGCCCTCTGACACCGTCCCATCCCAGCACACCGTGGGCCGGCGTCCGGTGTGGGCGCGTCCTGGCACCCTGCGGGGCATGGGTGTCCTCTTCGACTACTTCGCGGCCGGTTCGGACGATGCGGCGGCCGCCGTCCTCGACCGGGTCGGCGGTCCCGGCTCGCGTGACGTCCTGGTCGTCGACGCGGACGCGCAGCCAGGTCCAGGCGGGCGTGCGCCGCTGCCGACCTTCGTGACCGACGAGTCGCTCCCCGTCTACGACACCGTCGAGCTGAAGGGCATCGACCCCGTCGTCATGCTGGGGACGGTGGGGTCCCTGCTGGCCGGCGTGACGTTCGACGACCTCCTCGAGGACGCACGTCACGGCGAGGTGCTCGCCGAGCGCGACGAGGGGGCGCTGATGGTGTGGACCGTCAGCGACATCCTGGCGGCGGCGCTCGCCGACGCCGACCCGGCCACGCTGGCACGTGCAGCGGTGCCGTGGTCGCAGACGGACGAGCTCCGCGGGTGGTCCACCCCGGCCGACCTCACGCAGGTGCTGGAGCTCCTGGCCGGGCTCGCCCGCCGCGCCCGGGACGGCGGGCTCCGGCTCTACTGCTGGATCTGCGTGTAGGCGGGACGAGCGGCGTCGGGGTCGGTCAGCGGCGGCGGGCGGTCAGGGTGGTCGCGATCGGGGACACCAGGGCGACCGCGGCGGCGACGAACGCGGAGGCGGCGACGGTCTGGTCGACCACCGGGCCCTCGGTGCGGCCGATGCCGATCCACGTCAGTCCCCAGGACATCGCCAGGCCCACGGGCACGACGAGGGTGGGCCGGCGGCGGCCGAAGACGGCGTAGGCCACGGAGAGGGTCGCCGCGGCGGCCAGGACGACGACGGACCACGTGGTGGCGCCCAGGCCGAGCTCGCCGACGCCGGCGACGGCGAGGAACGCGGTGATGTTCGCGATCGTCGCGACGCTGACCCAGCCCAGGTACAGGCCGACGGTCACGTCGGTGACGGCGGAGGTCGCGGTGCCGGTGTGCGCGAGGCGGACGAGCCGCACGTAGACCGTCGCCAGCACGACCAGCAGGGCGAGGATCACCAGCACGCTGCCGCCGACCGACCCGGCCTGCACGACCGCGATCCACACGGCGTTGAGCAGCATCGACGCCAGCACCCACCACGAGACCGCCCGCAGCCGCGGGTCGGAGCCCTGGCGGGGCAGGGCCTGGACGACCGCGAAGACGGCGAGCGCGGTGTAGATGACCGACCAGATCGAGAACGCCGGGGTGTCCGGCGCGATCGGCGTCGCGGTCGCCGACAGGGCGCCACCTGCGGCCTCGGCGATCGGCTGGCCGCCGAACGCGCCGGCGCCGATCGCGGCGCCGACGATCGCGACGACCGCGCCGACGAGGACCGTGACCTGGCGGACACGGTCGCGTGAGGTGGTGGTGCCGACGGGTGCGGCGGTCGTGGTCTCCATGACCCCAGCGTGCCAACACTCAGCCTGCTGAGCATCTCGAGAGGCGGGGGTGCCCGGTGCCGCACTCAGCGACTGCCCGTCACCCGGTGAGCCCACCGCCGAGCGTCGCCTGCATCCACAGGAACGGCAGCGCGCCGAGGGCCAGGATCGGGACGAGCCACGCCAGCGCCGGACGGATCTGGCGGCGGGACCCGGCGAGCAGCAGGAGCAGCGCGAGCCCGACCGCCGCGTGCACGACCGCCTCGCGGTGGTAGCCCAGGACGATCGTGAACGTCACGAGCGCCTCGGCGCCCCACACGGCCCCGACGGTCGCGGCCCCGAGCCCGACCAGCCGACCCTGCGCCGCCCGGTGCAGCAGGCCCGCGGCGCCGAACGCCGCCCCGCCCACGACGCCCGCGACCGTCCACACGACCACGAAGGCCGAGCCGACCGCGAAGCCGCGCAGGTCCGAGGTCAGGTAGTAGCCGGCGACCTGGGCGACGCAGGCCAGCACGCCGAGCAGCGGGGCGCTCCACCAGCCGCGCGCGAGCCGCAGCCCGACGACGAAGGGCGCGACGAGCCACGGGGCGACGCCGTTGGCCAGCGCGGTGAACGGCGCAGGCAGCCACGTCTGCAGGAACGACGTCGCCACGCCCACCGCGAGGCCCAGCGCCAGGGCGGCGGCCGCGGCACGCAGGTGCGCCAGGACGTCGGCGCGGCGGGGAGCACCGGTCCGTCGGGCCGGGTCGGCGGGTCGGACGGTCGGCACGGGCGCGTCGGGGTGCGTGGGCGTCGTGGTCATGACGACCAGCGTGGCCCGAGCGGACGAGACGCACCTCCACCTCGCGGGCAGGACCACGGCACCAGGGGACCGCGGACCGGCACCTGAGGCGGAGGCCCGCGCCACCCCCGCCCGCGCACGCTCCTGGCATGACGATCCTGCTGTCGGACCCCCGCGTGGCCGCGGTCCCCGTGCACGACGACGGCGAGCCGCTGGTCGCCCTCGACCCGGCCTTCGGACCCCCCCGCGCGCTGGTCCGCGAGGGGGTGGCGCTCCGCCTCGCCGCCGCCCGGGACCGCCTCCCGGCGGGGGTCGCCCTGCGTGTGCTCGAGGGGCACCGGCCCGTGGAGGCCCAGCGCGCCATCATCGCGCGGTACTCCGCCCAGGTGGCCGCCGACCGGCCGGGGCTCGGCGCCGCGGAGCTGGCCCGCCTCACCAGCCGGTTCGTCGCCCCGGTCGCCGTCGCGCCGCACGTGGCCGGGTCCGCGGTCGACCTCACGCTCGTCGACGACCGCGGCCAGGAGCTCGACATGGGCACCCCCGTGGACGCGACGCCCGAGCAGTCCGGCGGTCGGTGCTTCACCGCGGCTCGCGACATCTCCGCGGCGGCGAGGGCGCACCGGGCGCTGCTCGGCGAGGTGCTCGGCCCGGCGGGGCTGGTCAACTACCCCACCGAGTGGTGGCACTGGTCCTGGGGCGACCGGTACTGGGCCCTGCTGACCGGTGCTGACGCCGCGCTGCACGGCCCCGTCGACCTCGCGGGGGTGGCCGCATGAGCGCGCTCGCCTACGCGCAGCCGCGGACCGGCAGCCGCCCGACGCTCACGGTCGACCTGGGCGCGGTCGCGGCCAACACCGCGTTCCTCGTCGGCCGCGTCGCGGGCGAGGTCATGGCCGTGGTCAAGGCCGACGGGTTCGGGCACGGCATGGTCGACGTGGCCCGCACGGCGCTCGCGGCCGGTGCGACGCGGCTGGGCGTGACCAGCCTGGAGGAGGCCGGGCGGCTGCGGGAGGCGGGGCTGCGCGCACCTGTGCTCAGCTGGCTGAACCCGGTCGATGCCGACTGGGCCGCGGCGCTCGCGCACGGCGTGGACGTCGCGGTGCCCGGTCGTGACCATCTCGACGCGGTGGTCCGCGCGGCGCCCGGCGCACGGGTGCACCTGCAGGTCGACACGGGCATGGCCCGGGACGGCGCCGCGCCGCACCGCTGGGCCGACCTGTGCCGCGCCGCCCGCGCGGCCGAGCGCCGCGGCCTGGTGCGGGTCGTCGGGGTGATGGGGCACCTCGCCTGCGCGGACCAGCCCGGGCACCCGGCGAACGCCGACGGGCGCGCCCGCTTCGCGTGGGCGGTGGCGACCGCCCGGGCCGCCGGTCTGCGGCCGGCGGACCGGCACCTGGCCAGCACGGCGGCCGCCCTGCTCGACCCGGGCAGCCACCACACCCTGTGCCGGGTCGGTGCGGGTCTGGTCGGCATCGACCCGTCGGGCACCACCGCGCTGCGGGCGCCGCTGACGCTCACGGCACCCCTCGTGGACGTGCGGGACGTCCCCGCGGGGTGCCCCGTCGGGTACGGGCACACCTGGACCGCCCCGGCGCCGACGCGGCTCGGGCTGCTGCCGCTCGGCTACGCGGACGGTCTGCCGCGGACCGCGTCGGGTCGTGCGGAGGTCCTGGTGCGCGGCCGACGGCGGCCGGTCGTGGGACGGATCTCGATGGACATGACCGTGGTCGACCTCGGCGCCGACGGGACGGGTGCGGGGGAGACCGTCACCGTCCTCGGGCCGGGGGACGACGGCGGGCCCACCCTGCGGGAGTGGGCGGCGTGGTCCGGCACGATCGAGCACGAGATCGTCACCGGCCTGGGGGCACGGCTGGTGCGTACGGTGCGCCCCGCCGGCCCGAGGGGGCTGTGATGGGCGCGCGCGTGGCCGTCGTCGGCGGCGGGCAGAGCTGTGAGCACGAGGTCTCCCTGGCGTCCGCCGCGGCGGCCGTCGAGGCCCTGCGCTCGGTGGGTCACGAGGTCGTCGCCATGACGATCGACCCGGACGGCGGGTGGCGCGACGCGCACGGGTCCTCGCTCGGGCTCGACGGCGCGGTGCGGGTGCTCAGCACCTGCGACGTCGCCCTGCCGGCCCTGCACGGCCCGCGGGGCGAGGACGGCACCCTGGCCGCGCTGTGCGAGCTGGCCGGTCTGCCCTACGTGGGCTCGGGCGTCCGCGCGGGGGCGCTGGCCATGGACAAGTGGACGACGAAGCTCGTGGCCGGCGCCGTCGGCGTCGCCACCGCGCCCGGGGTCCTGCTCACCGCCGTCGCTGCACCGGGCCACGCCTGGACGCGGCCCGTCGTCGTCAAGCCCGTCGCCGCCGGGTCCAGCCACGGGGTCTCGCTGGTCCGCACGCGGGACGAGCTGGCACCTGCCCTGGCCGCGGCGCTGGCCGTGGACGACCGGGTGCTGGTCGAGGACGTCGTCGTCGGCCGCGAGGTCGACGTGGCGGTGCTCGGGCGCCCCGACGGATCCCGGGTGGTGCCGCCGGCGCTCGAGATCGTCGTCGACGGGCTGTTCGACCTCGGGACCAAGTACGACGGCACGGCGCGCTTCCTCGTCCCGGCACCGCTGACGGACGCCGAGAGCGACGCGCTGCGCGCCGCCGCCGTCACCGTCTACGACGCCCTGGGGTGCGCGGGCGTCGCCCGGGTCGACTTCTTCCTCACCGCCGACGGCCCCGTGCTCAACGAGGTCAACACCATGCCGGGGTTCACCGCGCACTCCCAGGTGCCCCGGATGTTCGCGGCCGGCGGCACGCCCTACCCCGCGCTCGTCGACCTGCTGGTGCGGGACGCGCTCGCATGAGCGGGCGCGTCGAGGCGATCGACCTGCTGCGCGGCATCGCCGTCGCGCTGGTGCTGCTGCGCCACGCCTTCCCCGGCCTGTTCCCCGGGGCGGGCGTGGTCGGCGTCGTCATGTTCTTCACCCTCAGCGGCTACCTGATCACGGGGGTCCTGCTGGGCGAGCTGGAGCGCACCGGGCGCGTCGACCTGGGCCGCTTCTACCGGCGCCGCGCGCGTCGCCTCGTGCCGGCGCTCGTCGTGCTCGTCGTCGCCGTGGTGCTGGTGACCCTGCTGCTCGACCCGCTCGACGACCGCGACCGGCTGCTGCGGACCGTCGCGGTCGCCCTCACGTGGACGGGCAACCTGCCTGTCGGCGAGACGAGCGACGCGACGTTCCACCTCTGGACGCTCGCGACCGAGGAGCAGTTCTACCTGTTCTGGCCGGTCGTCCTCGCGCTCGGGTTCGCGCGCCGGAAGGTCGGCGTGACGCTGCTGGCCGTGGGCGGCGTGTGCGTCCTCGCGTGCGTGGCGACCGTCGTCTGGCTGGCCGAGGAGCCCGACCTGGCGTACACCCTCCCGACCAGCTGGGCGGTCTGCTTCGTGGTCGGCGCGGCCGCCCGGTGGTCGCAGGAGCGCGTCACCGTCCCGGCCCGCGCCGTGCCCGTCGCGCTCGTCGCGCTGGCGGTGCTCAGCGTGGTTCCCTTGCGAGGACACGTGCTCACGTACCTGGCGGGAGGTCCGGCCATCGCTGCCCTCACGGCGGTGCTGCTGCTCGCGTGGCGCACCTGGGACCGGGTGGCGACGCCTGTGCTGCGCCCGCTCGTCGCGCTCGGCACGGTGTCGTACGGGGCCTACCTGTGGAACTACCCGCTGACGGTGTGGCTGCGCCCGCACGTGGAGCACGCTGGTGCGCCGGCCCTCGCCCTGACGGCGGTCTTCGCGGCCCTGAGCTGGCATCTCGTCGAACGCCCCCTGCAGTCCCCGGCGCGCGTCGAGGTCGCGGCATGAGCCCCGCCGACCGGCCGTCGTGGCTGCCCGAGGCGACCGCCGCGGGGGCCGTGCTGATCGTGGGCGCCGCGGAGGCCGTCCGGTCCGGGCCTGCGTCCTGGCTGCCGGTGCTGGGGTTCACCGTCGCCGTGCTGCTGGTGCGTCGGGCCCCCGGCGTCGGGCTCGCGATCGTCTGGGCGCTGGCCGCCGCGCACGTCCTGACCGGGATCCCCGTGCTCGGCGTCGAGGCGGCCGTCGCCGTCGTGGCCTACGCGTGCGCCCGCTGGGGCGGGCGGGCCACCGTGGTGGCCAGCGGGGTGTCCCTGCCCGCGGCGGCCGCGCTCGCGGCCGTCCTGCTCCTGGGCGGGTGGCACGGCTTCTTCGCGGACCTCGGGATCCTGCGGGACCTGGTCGCCTCGGCGTCCCTGGCCACGAGCACGGTCGTCGTCGGGGTGTCCCTGCTCGGGTTCCTCCTGCTCGCCCTGCCGTGGCTCGCCGGGCTGACGGTGCGTGCGGTGGTGCGCGCCCGCCGGTCCGAGGACTCCCAGGCGGCCGCCGAGCAGGACGCGCTGGCCGCGCAGCTCGAGACCGCCCAGGCCCGCGAGATCGCCCGGCTGCGCGAGGAGCAGGCGCGCCTGGCACGCGACGTGCACGACGTCGTCGGCCACTCGCTGGCCGTCATCCTCGCCCAGGCCGAGTCGGCGCAGTTCCTGCCCGACGACCCCGCGGCGCTCAAGCGGACGATGGCCACGATCGCCACCTCGGCCCGGACGTCGTTGCAGGACGTGCGCGGCGTGCTGAGCCCGACCGGCCCGCCGCCCGCCCGCCCGGGTGGTCTGGACGACCTGGTCGACGGGGTCCGCGCCAGCGGGCACGAGGTGCGCTCGGAGCAGCGCGGCGAGCCGCGGCCGATGCCGCCGGAGCTCGAGGTCGTGGCGTTCCACGTGCTGCAGGAGATGCTCACCAACGCGATCCGGCACGGGACGCGCGCGGCCCCGGTCGTGGTGGAGCGGCACTGGCCGGACGGCGGGCAGGGGGACGCGCTGCGGATCATCGTCAGCAACGCCGAGAGCGGAGCCCCGCCCGCCGGGTCCGCGCCCACGCACCCGGGCCTGGGGATCGACGGGATGCGCAGGCGCCTCGAGTCGGTGGGCGGACGGCTGGACGTGCACCGGAGCTACACCGCCGAGGGGCCCACCTTCACCGTCACCGCCTGGGTGCCGGTGCGCGCGAGGACGGCATGATGCACCGGTGACGGACGAGATCTCGGTGCTGCTGGTGGACGACCAGGAGCTGTTCCGCGAGGGCGTCCGGGTGATCGTGGACGCCCAGGACGGCATGCGGGTCGTCGGCACGGCCGGGGACGGCGTCGAGGCGGTCCGGCTCGTCGACGAGCTCGCGCCGGACGTCGTGCTCATGGACGTGCGGATGCCGGAGATGGACGGCGTCGAGGCCACCCGGCAGATCTGCTCCCCGGCGCGCGTGGCCGCCCGGTCGACCCCGGTCCGGGTGGTCGTCCTCACGACCTTCGACCTCGACGACCGTGCTGCCACGGCGATCCGCCACGGCGCGAGCGGCTTCCTGCTGAAGGACACCACGCCGGCGATGCTGCGCGACGCGATCCGCACGGTGCACGCGGGCAACGCCGTGCTCGCCCCCCGCGACCTGTCGGCGCTGCTCGACCGGCAGTTCCGCGCGCCCGCCCCGCCGCCGCCCGGCATCGGCACCCTCACCGAGAAGGAGCGCGAGGTGTTCGACGCGGTCGCCCGCGGCATGTCGAACGCGGAGATCGCCGGGCTGGTGTTCGCGTCGGAGTCGACCGTGAAGACCCACGTCGGTGCGGTGCTGCGCAAGCTGGGGCTGCGCGACCGGGTGCAGGTCGTGGTGTTCGCCCACGAGCACGGTCTCCTCGGCCCCGGTGCGCCAGGCGCGACCGGGCCGGGCTCCCCCTGACGGGGACCCGGGGCACGGCGGCGCCCGAGGGCGCGTTCACCACTGCGAGCGGTCGTAGTCCTTGAGGAAGCAGCCGTACAGGTCCTCGCCGGCCTCGCCGCGCACGATCGGGTCGTACACGCGCGCGGCGCCGTCGACGAGGTCGAGGGGGGCGTGGAAGCCCTCCTCGGCGAGCCGCACCTTGGTGGGGTGCGGGCGCTCGTCGGTGATCCACCCGGTGTCGACCGCGGTCATGAGGATGCCATCGGTGAGCATCTCGGCCGCGCTGGTGCGGGTGAGCATGTTGAGCGCGGCCTTGCTCATGTTGGTGTGCGGGTGCCCGGGGCCCTTGTAGCGCCGGGAGAACACCCCCTCCATGGCGGAGACGTTGACGATGTACGTGCGGCGCGCGGGCGACGCGGCCAGCGCCGGGCGCAGGCGGCTGATGAGGATGAACGGCGCCGTCTGGTTGCACAGCTGGACCTCGAGGAGCTCCATCGGGTCGACCTGCTCGACCGTGGCGACCCAGCTGTTGGTCTCCGCGGCGTCGGGGATGAGACCGCCGGCGTCGATGGACGTGCCGGCGACGAGCCGCTCGAGGCTCGCGGCCTGCGCGGTGAGGGACTGGGCGACGAGGTCGTCGGCGGCCGCGCGGGCGGCGCGCTCGATGGCCAGGGCCGGGCTGGTGAGCTCGCTGACGGACCCGGCGAGCGCGCGCGGGTGGGCGTCGCTGGTGTGCCCGAACGTGGTGATCATGCGGGCGCCCTCGTCGGGCAGCGGTGCCTGCTCGGCGTCCGCGATCCTCGAGTACGCGCCCGGGGAGCGGCGCACGGTCTGCGCGGCGTTGTTGATGAGCACGTCGAGCGGGCCCTGCGCGGCGACGTGGTCGGCGAGGGACACCACCTGGGCGGGGTCGCGCAGGTCGATCCCGACGACGTGCAGGCGGTGCAGCCAGTCGCCGGAGTCGTCCATCGCGCTGAACCGGCGCACCGCGTCGCGGGGGAACCGGGTGGTGATCGTCAGGTCGGCGCCGTCGCGCAGCAGCCGCAGGGCGATGTACATGCCGATCTTGGCGCGGCCGCCGGTGAGCAGGGCGCGCCGGCCGGTCAGGTCGGTGCGGGCGCCGCGCTTGGCGTGGTGCAGCGTCGCGCAGGCCGGGCAGAGCTGGTGGTAGAACGCGTCGACGACCGTGTAGTCCTGCTTGCACACGTAGCAGGGCCGGGCGCGCAGCAGGGTCCCGGCGGTCGCGGCCGTCGTCGACGAGGTCAGCATCAGGCCGTTCGTCTCGTCGTCGATGCGCCCGGGGCTGCCGGTGGCGGTCGCGGCCACGACGGCGGCGTCGGCCTCGGCCTCGAGGCGCCGCTTCTCGCCGCGACGGTGCTTCTTGGCCGCCTTGAACAGCCCGGACGCGGCGCGACGCGCAGCCGTGTGCTGCGGGTGCTCCTGCGGCAGCACGGCGACCTGGTCGACGACCCGCAGGAACGTCTCGAAGTCCGCAGCGCTGACGCCCGGCAGCCCGGCGGGGCCGCCGGCCGCGTCGGGGGTGTCGCCGTGCTGGTCCGGCGTGGTCGTCTGCGCGCTCATGCGCCGTCCGTCCTGCGTGGGGGAGAGGCCCGTCGCGGTCGCGCGGGGCCCGAAAGATGGTACGCGGCCCGCCCGGGGAGCCGGGGTCCCCGGGCGGGTGACCTCAGACGCTCACCGCACGGGCGTCGCGTCGAACGGGACGCCGACGAGAGCCTCGGAGACCGTCCACACCCGGGCGGCCTCCGCCGCGTCGCGCAGGGGCCGGTACAGGGCGTGCGCGGTCGGCGCGCCGCCCAGGTTCCCGAACCCGGCGGGGCCGAACAGCCGCCCGCCCGCCGGCTCCGGCGTCGTCGCGGCCAGCAGCGCGGGCAGTGCGGCGCTCTCGGGGGTGCCCAGCAGGATGCCCGCGGCGGACAGCCGCCGGATCATCCCGATCTGCGGGGTGTCACGCTCGCGCCCGATCTCCGCCCGCGCCCCGAGCAGGCTGGTCGGCGCGACCCCGGGGTGCGACAGGTTGCTCGTGACGCCCCAGCCACCCGCGCGGCTGCGGCGGTCCAGCTCGAGGCCGAACAGGCCGAACGCGATCTTCGACTGGCTGTACGCGCGGCGGCCCTCGTAGAACCTCTCCCAGTTCAGGTCGTCCCAGTGCATCGCGCCGCTGCGGGCCGCGACGCTGATCTGCGACGTCACCCGGGCCCGGCCCGCGGACAGCAGCGGCAGCAGGTGCGCGACGAGCGCCACGTGCCCGAGGTGGTTCGTCCCGAGCTGCAGCTCGAACCCGTCCACGGTGGTCTGCCGCTCGGGCGGGGTCATGACCCCGGCGTTCGCGATCAGCAGGTGGATCGGTCGTCCGTCGGCGCGCAGCTCCTCGCCGAGGGCGGCCACCGAGCGCAACGACGCCAGGTCGAGGTCGTGGACCGTGACGCGGGCGCCGGGGTGCTCGGCGCGGATCGCGGCGACCGCGGCCTGCCCCTTGGTGCGGTTGCGGGCGGGCAGCACGACCTCGGCACCGGCACCGGCCAGGCGACAGGCGATGCGCAGGCCGATCCCGTCGCTGGCGCCGGTGACGAGCGCCCGGCGGCCGGTCAGGTCGGGCAGGTCCAGGTGGGGTGTGCGAGGCATGGTGGCTCCAGGGTCGAGAAGGGTCAGCGGTACGAGGGGGTGGGTGCGGGGGCGGGGACCGTGAGCGTCCCGGCCGCCCGGCGGGCCGCGACGAGCGTCACGGCGAAGTGCACGGCGAACGCCGACGTGGCCGTGACCTGGATCGCGGCGAGGACCGTGGGCTCGTCGGCGAGGTAGAACACGACCCGGACGACGAGGTTCGCCGCCGCCATCGCGAGCCCGACGACGGAGCTGACGACGTAGACGCGGCGCAGCGCCGGGTACGGGCACCAGTCCCGGGGCCCGCCCGACAGCGGGTTGACCATGAGGCTGGTCAGCGGTCGGCCCGCGACCAGCGAGACGACGTAGGCGACGACGAAGACGACGGGCAGCAGCATGCTCGGCAGGAAGAACGCCCGGGCCTCGCCCGCCAGCGCGGCGACGCCGGCGCAGACCCCGGCGACGACCAGACCGGCGACCGCGGCGCCCGGCGGCTCGCGGCGGGCCAGGCGCACCGCGAACGCGAGCAGCGCGGTGAGCCCGAGGGCCACGAACGCCGCCTCCAGGCCGGCGGCGGCGTCCGCGGCGACGAAGGCCGCGGTCGGTGCCACGGCCACCGTCAGGCCGACGGGACCGCCGACGCGTTCGAGGGCGCGCTGCGTCGCGGCACGTGCCTCGGACTGCTCGGGCAGGTCGGGCAGTCCCAGCACCCGGCGGGCGGCGGCACTGACGCCGACGGTGGTGCCGGCGGCGTGCGTGGGGCGTCGGGCGTCGACGGTCGGGGGACGGTTCACGGGTTCCTCCTCGGGTCGGGCGGGCTGTGCAGCCAGCGTCAGCCGCGGGGCGGGTCCCATCCAGGGCCTCCCGATCCACCCCTCGCACGCCGGCCGCCCGGCCCGGCGGCGCCGCGAGAGGGGGATCGGGAGGCCGTGGCTGCGCGGGGCACGGCACGGTAGGAACAGGGGGTGCTCAACCGAGGGGGAGTGGTCGCGTGATCGACAGGGCAGGGCTCGCGGAGTTCCTCCGCCGCCGCCGGCAGGCCATGCAGCCCGAGGACGTCGGGATGCCCCGTGGTCCGCGGCGCCGGACCGCGGGGCTGCGCCGCGAGGAGGTCGCCGCCCTGTGCCACATGTCGACCGACTACTACGCCCGCCTCGAGCGTGAGCGCGGACCGCGCCCGTCCGAGCAGATGACCGCGGCGATCGCGCAGGGCCTGCACCTGACCGTGGACGAGCGCGACCACCTGTTCCGCCTCGTCGGGCACCAGCCACCGCCCCGCGGTGCGCTGAGCGAGCACGTCAGCCCCGGCCTGCTGCGCATCCTCGACCGTCTGGACGACACCCCGGCGGAGGTCGTCAGCGAGCTCGGCGAGACCCTGCGGCAGACCCCGCTGGCCGTCGCCCTCGTCGGCGACGCCACGGCCTACACGGGCCCTGCCCGCAGCATCGGGTACCGCTGGTTCACCGACCCCGCCACCCGCGCCATGTACCGGGCCGACGACCACGCGCACCTGTCCCGCGTGTACGCCGCGCACCTGCGCCAGGTCGTCACCCTGCGCGGGCCAGGGTCACGGGCCGCGGCGCTCGCCGACCGGGCGCTCGCGGCCAGCGCCGAGCTGCGCACCCTGTGGGAGGCGCACGAGGTCGGCGTCCGCCCCGACGACGTCAAGCACTTCGTGCACCCCGCCGTCGGCGAGATCGAGCTGCACTGCCAGACGCTGCTCGACCCGCAGCAGTCGCACCGCCTGCTCGTCTACACGGCCGTGCCCGGCACCGAGAGCTACGACCGGCTCCAGCTCCTCGCAGTCCTGGGCACCCACGCGCTGGCATGACGCGCGGCCGACCGGCTGTCCGCGGGACCCGACGTGGCCTCAGGCCCCGCGCACCCCGAAGACGTGCAGGTCGAGGTCGGCGCTGAGGGCCTCGCAGGCGACGCGGCCGCGCACGCTGGTGCCCTGCTCGTCCAGCGGCGGGCTGACCACGGCAGCGCCGAGCACGCCGGGCGCTGACAGCACGATGCCGCCCGACACGCTGGACTTCGCCGGCACGCCCACGCTGCGCATCCACCGGCCCGAGCCGTCGTACACCCCGCACGTCGCCATCACCGAGACGACGTCCCGTGCCACGCCCGCCGGAACCACGCGCTCGCCGGACACGGGGTTGACGCCCCCGCCCGCCAGCGTGGCCCCCATGACGGCCAGCGCGCGGGCGTCGACGCGCACCGCGCAGGCGGCGGCGTAGACGGCGACGGCGTCGTCGGCCCCGACCTCCAGCGTGCCCTCGGCGCGCATGAGGTGCGCCAGGGCGTGGTTCCGGTCGCCCAGCAGGTGCTCGCTGCGGGCCACGTCCTCGTCGACCCCGAGGTCCTGCCCCGCGAACGCGGACAGTCCGCGCAGGATCCGCGCGGTCCGGCCCTCGACGTCGCCGCCGTCGACGAGCGCTGCCGTGAGCAGCGCACCGGCGTTCACCATGGGGTTGGGCGGGCGACCGGTCCCCGTCTCCAGCTTGATCGCGTCGAACGACTCACCGGTCGGCTCGATGCCGATGAGGTCCAGCGCGCGCCCGCCGGTGTCGAGCAGGGCGAGCGCGAACAGGAACGGCTTGACGGCGGACTGCACGCTGAACGGCACGTCGGCCTGCGCGCTGGTGCGCACGGTCCCGTCGAGCAGCGCGAGCGCGAGCCCGCACAGCCCGGGGTCGGCCGCCGCGAGCTGGGGGATGCTGTCGTCGACGGTGCCGCCGCCCTCGCCGAGCACCCGCTCCCGCAGGGCGTCGAGGTCGTACGCGCGGGCTTCGGGGGTGCGGCTCATCCGCCCATGCTCGCCCGCGCGGGCGCCGGCCGCACGAACACCCACGACGTCACCGCGGAGACCGGCTCCACGAGCGGACCGCCCGGCGCCCGCCCGCCCCGAGCCCCTCGCCGTGTCGTCGGGTCGGCACGAGGTCGGTCCTGAGGGGGCTCAGGCGGCGGTCCGGCGCTCCTGCAGCCGGATCGGCATGACGAGGCTGGCGTCCTGGGCGCGGTGCGTCGCGGTGACGCGCAGGACGGACCGGTCGCCCTCGACGGCGAGGGTGACGTGCTCCGCGTGCGCGGCGCGGACGGCGTCCAGCACGAACGTCCGCGAGTAGCCGAGGACGTCGCGCGGTCCCGGCGCGGTCAGGCGCACGTCGTCATGGTCGAGACGGACGACGAGGACGTCACCCGCCGCCGACGCGGACGCGACGAGGGCGTCGGACCCGACGGTGGAGGCGCGGGCCTGCGGTGGCGCCAGGAGCGGGGCGTAGTCGGGGTACGGCGCGGCCACGGGCTCGCTCGTGAGGCCGAGGACGTCGACGACGTGCGTGCCCAGCGTGATCGGCCCCGCGCCGGATGGCGCCGCGGTGACCAGCGCGTCCACGAGCGGGAGGGGTGCCACGACGCGGACCGGCGGGCCCGACGGGTCACGCACCGGCACCGTCGCGAGCGCCAGGCGGTGCCGGTCGCAGCCGACGAGCCGCAGCGTCGGCCCGTCGAGGTGCAGCAGGACACCGGTGAGGCCCGGCCACGTGGAGTCCGTGGCTGCGACGGCGTGCCGGACCGCCGTGACGGCACGGACGAGGTCTGCGGCGTCGACCGTCCCGCGCGCGGTGCGCAGCAGGAGGGCGCGGGCCGCCTCGAGGTGCCGGGTCGCGGCGGCCAGGTCGGCCTCGAGCCGGCCGCGGTGCCGGTCCAGGACGGTGCCTGCCGCGTCGGGCGCGGCGAGGACGGCGACGAGGTCGGGCACCGGCAGCCCCGCCTGGCGCAGGCTCGCGACCAGCCGGGCGGTGCCGACCTGCGCCGGGGCGTACCAGCGGTAGCCCGTCGCCCGGTCGACGTGCACGGGTCGCAGCACCCCGGCGGCGTCGTAGAACCGCAGTGCGGACACGGGCAGGCCACCGGCGCGGGCGAAGGCCCCGATGCTGAGCAGGTCGTCGTGCACCGGGCCACTGTGCGCCCTCGACCGGCACGAGGGTCAAGCCCGCGCGGGCACCCGGCTCCGCGCCCACGCCGCGCAAACCGCCAGCCCTGCGGCCGTCGTCGCGAGCGCCCAGTCCGGGGACGTGCGCTCCGCCAGCGCCCCCAGGGCGACCGTCGTCACCAGCACGGGCAGCACCTGCGCGAGCCCGACGACCGCCTGCACGCGGGCGAGGTGCGTGCGCGGCGCGCTCCCCAGGACCACCGGTGCCAGGCGGGTGACGAGCACCCCGTTCCCGACGCCGAGGACGAGCCCCCCGCCGACCGCGACCACGGCACCGCCGCTCCCCGTGCCGCCCAGCGCCGGCGCGGCGGCGAGCGCGAGCGCCCCCGCCGTGCTGACCGTCAGCCCCGTCGCGGCCGATGCCAGGCCGGACCGGCGCCGGGCCGCGACCAGCGCTGCACCCACGACCCCGACGCCCACCGCGCCGGCGACCGCCCCCGACGCGCCCGGGCCCCAGCCCGCCGCCCGGCCGAGCAGCGGCACGAGGAGCGACGGGACGGGCAGCAGCAGCGCCGCCCCGGCGCCGGTGAGCAGGAGCGCCGCCCGCAGGACCGGGTCGCCGGCCACGACGCGGAACCCGCCGAGCACGTCGTGCCGCGCACCCGGGGCCGACCTGGCGCCGACGCCGGGCGTGCCGCGGATCGCGACGAGCGCGCCGACCGACACGCCGAGCGCCGCGGCCGCACCCCAGGCGACGGCGGGCAGGCCCGTGGCGCCGACGAGCACGCCGCCGACCGGTGCCGCGGCCATCAGCACGCACTGGCTGACGCCCTGGCGCAGGGCGAGCGCGCGGGGCAGCCGGTCGTCGTCCACCAGTCGTCGCGGCATCGACCCCGTCGCGGGCAGGCACAGCGCCGTCGCCGTGCCGAGCGCCAGCGACCCGGTCAGCAGCAGCCACGGCGGCGCACCGAACCGGGCCAGCGCGAGGCCGAGCACGGCGGTCGTCACGAGCAGCGCCGTCTCGCCGACGAGGAGGAGGCGTCGTGCCCCGACCCGGTCGGCGACCGCGCCGCCGACGACCAGCAGGGCCGCACGGGGCAGGGTGCCGAGCGTGAGCACGAGCGCCGCGGCGGTCCCGCCCAGCCCAGCGGCGGCCCACCCGAGCGCGAACCCCAGCACCGCGTCGCCGAGCCGCCCCACGGTCGACCCCGCCAGCCACACGAGGTACGGACGGGGGAGCGCCTGCGCGGGTGCCGGGTCGACGGTCATAGCGGCACGCTCCGGCCTCGACCCGCTCGAGGGTCAAGCGTCCGCGCGCGGTGCCGGGCGTGCGCGAGCGGACCGGCTCCGGTGCGCCGCAGGCGGCGGGCGCGCACCGGCTGGTGGCGCGGTGGTCACCGGCACTGCCCGAGGCGGCCCAGACCGGCGGTGACCAGAGGGCGCCCGCCGAGGGAGCCGGACGACAGGTCCACGTCCGCGTTGTCGACGCACACGAGGTGCTCCGCGGCGTCGATCCCGTGCAGCAGCACCTGCGTGTTGCCCTCGAACCGGGCCGACCCGCCCACGGTGACCTTGAACGCCTCGGGGTGCAGCGGGCAGCTGTTGACCGTGTACAGGGGGAGACCGACGTGCACCCGGTCGTGGTTCCGGACGATGAGGTGCTCCTCCAGGGCCACGTCGCACAGCGTGACGCCCCCGCCGGCCTTCAGCGTCAACCCTCGCGCGGTGACGGTGCTGAGGGTCGTGGGCCCGTAGCTCCTGGACGGCACGTTGATCCATCCGTCGACGTCGACTCGCCTCAGGGTCGTCGTGTGCGTCCCGCCGACGTTGAGCGACCCACCGAGCGTCACGTTGACGAGGGAGACGAGCTGGGCCTCTCCCCGGATCGGGCTCGAGAACGTCGAGTGAGCGGCCTGCATGATCCCGACGTCGTCGAGCCACGTGCGGCCGTGCACCGTCGACTCACGCACGTCGACCCACCCTGCGCTGACGACGGCTCCGTGCACGGTCGAGCGCTGGAGCCGCACGGTGGCACCTCGGTCGACGAGGAGGTCGCCCGTGATCTCCGCCGTCGAGACGGTGCACGAGATCTCGGTCGGTACGCGGACGTCGCCGACCACCTCGCCCTGGAGCGTCCCGTCGCACAGCACCGGGCCGTCGTCGGTGGCTCCGGCGGAGGACGCCGTCGCGCCCGCCGCCGTCATGGTCAGGACCAGCACAGCGGCGCACACCGTGCGCGCCACCCGGTTCGTCGCCGTTCCCATCGGTCGTCCTCCCTACGACGTCGGACAAGGCGTTCAGCCCAGGTCGACGCACTGGCCGCGTCGTCCCGCGCCGGCGGTGACGAGGGGCGTGTCGGGCCCCCCGCCGGGGTCGAGCACCACCGCGTCGTTCTCGACGCACGCGAGGTGCTGGGCGACGTCGAGGCGGCGCAGCCGGATCGTCCCGTTGCCGTCCAGCAGCGCGGACCCGCCGACGCTCACCTCGTACGCGCCCAGGCCCCAGCCGGGGCGCCGGCCCATGCAGGAACCACCGTCGTCGTTGGGGTAGCCCATCGCGACGCTCTCCACGTTCCGCACCACGAGGTGCTCGGCGAGGTGCACCTCGCACATCGACAGCCATTCGGCGTCGCGGACGGTCAGCCCCTGCCCGTCGACGTCGCTGAGCTGGAGGGATGCCTGGGGCCTGGTCGGCAGGTTCACCCAGCCACCGACGTCGACCCCACTCATGTAGACCCGGGTCAGGGCCGAGACGTTCAGCGAGCCGCCGATGCTCGACCCGTACAGGTCGAGCGCGCCCGCCCGCCCCTTCACGGACCCGAGGATCGTTGCGCCGTCCGTGCCGAGCCGGTACGCGTCGTCGAGCCAGACCCGCCCCTGCACGGTCACGGTGTGCCCCAGCCGCACGTACCCCGAGCTGATGACGTCGCCGACCACGGTCGACGCCACCACGCGGACCTCGCCGCCCGGGTCGACGAGCAGGTCCCCGCCGACCCGGGAGAGGAAGACGCGGCACGCCCGCCCGGTCGGCACCCGGACGTCCCCCTCGACCTCCTGCCCCTCGAGGTCTCCCCGGCACACCACGGTCTCGGTGCCGGTCGACGCCGGTCCGGGGTCGGCACTCGCCGTGGAGGCGCCGACCACCCCGGTCGTCGTCGCGAGCGCCAGCGCGACCACGGCGCGGGCGAGGCGTGCTGATGCAGATGTCATGGCGGTTCCCCCCGCGGCGCGCGGCGTCGCGCGCCAGTCTGTTCGGGGGACGCCATCCACCGCCGGACCGGCTGCGGGCAGCCGCGAGGGCGCCCACGCACCGGCGAACCCGGCGGAGGACCGGTGGCGCACGACGCCCCCCACGTCGGTCGACCACGGTCCCGACCAGTGTGCGCCCCACGCCCGCCCGGCACCACGCCCGGCCTCGCCCGGACTGCCCGCCGGGCGAGTCCCACCGTCGAACGGGCCCTGGCTCACGTCTCCGGCGCCGGTGGCGTGAGCCGTGTCCCGTTCGCCGATGAGCCGTCGTCGGGACGATGGGGGGCAGACGTGCCTCGGCGAGGGAGGTGGTGCGCCACGATGGGGGCGTGGAGCAGCGCGGGGGACGGCGTGCGGGTGAGGGTCGTCGCCGGCGGGTGGCCGCCCGGTCGCGTGCGGTGGGCGCCACGATCGGGGTGGCGCTGGTCCTCGTGGCGGTCGCCTCGACGGTGACCCTCGGGGGCCCGCTGGAGATGGCGGACGGGGAGTACGAGGTCTGCGCCCCGCTCCCGCGGCACGCGCACGCCGCCTACGGCGTCAACCTGCCGTCGGGCCGGACGGCCGACGTGACGATCGCGTCCGTCGCGCCCGTCGCCCCGGTCGGCATCACCGTGAGGTCCGCCCACCTCATCACGTACCCGGACGACCACCATCGGCTGATGCTCGACGCCTACCCGCCCGTCGAGCAGCTCCCCGACCTGTGGCCCACCGCCGTCGGGGCGATCGGTGCGACGGTCCCGGCGGGCGACGTCGTCGACCTCGTGGTCGAGCTCGAGGCCACCGGTGACGAGGCGTCGCTCGACGGCGTCGAGATCGTCTACACCGCCGACGGGCGCACCTATGTCACGCAGTCCCATGTCGCGGTCACGCTACGCACGGCCGGGTGCGTCTGAGGCCACCGCGGGCACGGCCCCGGCGACGCAGAAGACCGCCGGCGTCGCCCGAGGAGGACGACGCCGGCGGAGGTGCTCAGCGGGGCGGACCGCCCCGTCGCGAGCAGGTCAGGAGGACGTGCAGGTGAGCGCGCCGGTCGGCGGGGTGCCCGAGCCGAGCATCCCGAACGTCGTCGTGCCACCGGCGGACAGCGTCCCGTTCCATGCGGCGTTGCGCACCACCGTCAGGCCGCCCTGCGTGCTGAGCGTCCCGTTCCACACCTGGTCGACGCGCTCGCCGGCCGGGCGCCAGCTCACGCTCCACGACGTCGCGGGTGACCCGGCCCGGACCGTGACCTCGCCCTGGAACCCGCCGGACCAGGAGTTCACGGTGCGGTAGGTGGCGGTGCAGGCACCCGCCGGCGGCGGGGTGGTCGGCGTCGGCGTGGGGGACACCGTCGGCGTCGGGCTCGGCGTCGGCGTCGGGGTGGCGGTCGGCGTCGGGGTGGGCGTCGTCGTCGACGTCAGCGACGTGAAGAACCGCCAGACCTCGCCCGGCACCCAGGACTGCTGCGCCCCGCGGTCACGCGGGTCCCACCAGTGCCCGCTGTCGGACGCGATCCACACCACGGGGTACCCCGCGCGGCAGGTGTAGTCGGTGCGCACGTGCGTGCCGCTGCCCGCCGCGGGCTCCGTGGCCTGCTTGGCCTGGCAGCCGTTGTTGCGCAGCGCGCGGTCGCGCAGGGCCCGGCCCTGGGAGATGTTCAGGACGTCGTCCGTGACGCCGTGCGAACCCAGGTACGCGATCGGCTGCGTGCCGCCCGCGCAGCCCGAGAGCTGGGCTCCGTTGAGCACCGCAACCGCGCGGAACACGTCCGCCCGGGCGCACGCCAGCGCGTTGCTCATGCCGCCGCCGTAGCTGAACCCGGTGGCGAACCGCTGGGTCGTGTCGATGCAGAGCGCCTGCTCCACGGCCCGCAGCACGTCGTCCACGAACGCCACGTCGCGCCCGTTGGTGTTCGGCCACGCGTTGTCGATGCCCTGCGGCGCGACGAACACCGTGGTCGCCCCGGAGAGCGGCTTCAGCCCGTAGAAGCCCTGGTTGACCACGTCGGCGGCGGTCCCGTGCCACCAGTGCAGGCCGACGACGAGCCGGTAGGGGCGGCTCGGGTCGTACCCGGCGGGCACGTCCAGCCGGTAGGTGCGCTGCACACCGCCGCTGGTGATCGTGTGGGTGCCGGTCGCCAGGCCGGCGGGGCGGCCGCAGCCGGCCGTCACGGCCGTGGGCGCCACAGCGGTCGGCGCGGCGACGGCCGGGACCGTCAGGCCTCCGGCGACGAGCAGGGCCGCCGCGGCGGCCAGCACCGCCCGTCGGCCACGGTGCAGGGTTGGTAGACGCACGGGAGCTCCCTCCGGCAGCCCCGGCGGGGTTGCCGGGACGACGCCCGCGGGACGGCACCCGCCGGCGCGGCGACCGTACTCACGCGCCACCGCCGACGGACAGTTCCTAAGCGATTCTTAACCGACACGCGGCCGGACGCGCGGTCGCCCGGCCGGCTCCTCGACGACCACCACGAGGTCCACGTCGTCGCCCAGCTCGACGCCCTCGGCCCGTCGTGCCGCGACCTTCAACGGCACCCGGAACCCGCCGTCCTTCGGGAAGATCGACGTCGTGAACGTCGTCGCCCCCAGCGTCACGCTCGCCGGGATGCACCCCCACCCGTAGGTGACGTCCGCCGCCACGGCCCGCAGCTGCCCCGCCTCGGGCTCCGGCACCTCCACGAAGTGGAACGGCGCGGGCCCGCGCCACCAGATGACCTCGCCCCCGAACCGCAGCTCCACCCCCCGAGGATGGCACCGGCCCCGACGCACCGGAACCCCGCCGCAGCCGGACGGCTGACCAGTCGCCGCACCACGCACCCGGCCGTACGGTCGGGGCATGCACTGGGGGGATGCACAGGCGGTGCTGCTCGACCTCGACGGCGTGCTGACGTCGACGGCAGCCGTCCACATGAGGGCCTGGGACGCCATGTTCCGCGACTGCTTCGCGGCGCTGGGCGTCGCCGAGCCGTACACCGACGCCGACTACTTCGCGCACGTCGACGGGCGCTCGCGGGTCGACGGGGTGCGGGCGGTGCTCGCGTCCCGGGGCGTGCCGCTGCCCGACGGCGACCCGACGGACCCGCCGGGCACGGCGACGGCGCACGGCTGGGGCAACGCGAAGAACGCCGTCGTGGAGGGGCTGTTCGCCCGTGAGGGCGTGATGGCGTACCCCGGGTCGGTCGCGGTGGTCGCGGACCTGGCGGCGCGCGGGGTGCCGAAGGCGGTGGTGTCGAGCTCGCAGAACGCGTTGGCGGTGCTCGCGGCCGCGGGCTACGGCGGCCAGTTCCCGGTGGTCGTGGACGGGGTCGTCGCGGCGGCGGAGCGGCTGCCGGGCAAGCCGGCGCCCGACATGTTCCTGCGCGCCGCGCAGCGGCTGGGCGTCGACCCGGCGGTGGCGGCGGTGGTGGAGGACGCGGTCTCGGGGGTCGCGGCGGCGGCCGCCGGCGGCTTCGGGCTCGTGGTCGGTGTCGACCGCGGCGCGGGGGCGGACGCCCTGCGGGGAGCCGGCGCGCACGTCGTCGTGCAGGACCTGGACGAGCTCCTGCGCTGAGCGCAGGGGCCGGCGCGACTCGCGAGGGGGTGGGCGATGAGCAAGGTCGCCAGGCACAGGCGGTACGTGGGCGGTCCGGACCCGCTGGACCGGTCGCGGTTCGCGCTGGACCCGTGGCGCCTCGTGGAGCGCCGGGTCGAGCCGGACGACTGCGGGACCACCGAGACGCTCTTCGCCGTCGGCAACGGGTACCTCGGCGTGCGCGGCACCCCCGAGGAGGGGCGTCCCGCCCACGAGCACGGTACCTTCGTCAACGGCTTCCACGAGACGTGGGCCATCCAGCACGCCGAGGCCGCGTACGGGCTGGCGGAGGTCGGCCAGACGATCGTCAACGTGCCCGACGCGACGGTGCTGCAGGTCTACGTCGACGACGAGCCGCTGGTGCTGGGCGAGGCGGAGCTCCTCGCGTACGAGCGGACCCTCGACATGGCCGACGGCGTGCTGCGCCGCGACCTGGTGTGGCGCACGCCGACCGGCAACCGCGTGCGCGTGCGGTCGAGCCGGATGGTGTCGTTCACCCAGCGGCACCTGGTGCTGGCGAGCATCTCGGTGACCCTGGAGGACGCGTCGGCGTCCGTCGTCGTGTCGTCGCAGGTCGTCAACCGGTACGCCACCGCCACGCAGGACGACGCGACGGCGGGCGTGACGCCCGGCGGCATGGCGGACCCGCGGCGCGGCGAGACCCTGGGCCACCGCGTGCTCCAGCCGGTCGTCCACCGGCAGGACGGGGACCGGGCCGTGCTGGCGTTCCGGTGCGCGACGTCGGGCATGACGCTCGCGGTCGCGGCCGACCACCTCGTCGAGGGCGACGCGGAGACCACGACGAGCACGGTCGTCACCGAGGACGTCGCGACCACCGACGTCCGCGTCCAGGCGCTGCCGGGCCAGACGCTCACGGTGACGAAGCTGGTCAGCTACCACTCGTCCGACGCGGGCCCGGCGGCGGAGCTCGCGGCCCGCTGCGGGCGGACGCTCGACCGGGTGCGGGCGCAGGGCGTCGCCCAGCAGCTCGCCGACCAGCGGGCGTGGCTCGACGCGTACTGGACGCGCTCGGACGTGGAGGTGCCCGGGCAGCCGTCGGTGCAGCAGGCCGTGCGGTGGAACCTGTTCCAGCTCGCGCAGGCGTCGGCGCGGGCCGAGGGCAACGGCGTCCCGGCCAAGGGGCTGACGGGGTCCGGGTACGGCGGGCACTACTTCTGGGACACCGAGATCTACGTGGTCCCGTTCCTGACGTACACGTCGCCGACGGCCGCCCGCAACGCCCTGCGGTTCCGCTACGCGATGCTGCCGGCCGCGGAGAGCCGCGCGCGGGACCTCAACGAGGGCGGGGCGCTGTTCCCGTGGCGCACGATCAACGGTGCGGAGGCGTCCGCCTACTACGCCGCCGGCACCGCGCAGTACCACATCAACGCGGACATCGCGTACGCGATCGCGGGGTACGTCGACGTCACCGGCGACGAGGAGTTCCTGGCCCGCGAGGGCATCGACGTGCTCGTGCAGACGGCCCGGCTGTGGGTGGGGCTGGGGTTCTGGCGCGGCGAGGGGCCGGGGTCGTTCCACATCCACGGCGTCACCGGGCCCGACGAGTACACGACCGTCGTCAACGACAACCTCTACACGAACGTCATGGCCCGGATGAACCTGCGGGCGGCGGCCACGGCGATGGCACACCTGGCGGCCGAGTGGCCCGCCGAGCACGCCCGCGTCGTCGCGCACCTGAGCGTCGACCCCGGGGAGGTGGCCGAGTGGGTGCGCGTCGCCGACGCCATCGCCATCCCGTACGACGACGTGCTGGGCATCCACCCGCAGGACGCCCAGTTCCACGAGCGCGAGGTGTGGGACCTCAAGAGCACCCCGTCCGACCGGCGGCCCCTGCTGCTGCACTACCACCCCCTGGTCATCTACCGGTTCCAGGTGCTCAAGCAGGCCGACGTCGTGCTGGCGACGTTCCTGCGCGGGGAGGACTTCACGCCCGAGCTCAAGCGGGCGGACTTCGAGTACTACGAGCCCATCACCACGGGCGACTCGAGCCTCTCGGCGGTGGTGCAGTCGATCATGGCCGCCGAGGTCGGCTACCACGAGCTCGCGCTCGACTACTTCCACGACGCCCTGTTCGTGGACCTCGCCGACCGGCACGGCAACACGGTCGACGGCGTGCACGTGGCGTCCGCGGGCGGGGTGTGGGGCGCGCTCGTGCACGGCTTCGCGGGGATGCGCCGACGCCCCGGCGGGCGCACGTCCTTCGACCCGCGGCTGCCCGCGACCTGGCAGGCCGTGACGTTCCGGGTCGCGCTCGACGGCACCCGCCTGGCCGTCACGGTCCGGCAGGACGCGGTCGAGCTGGTCGCGCAGACCGGCCCGGGGGTCGTGGTCGACGTGCGCGGCCGGACGTACGAGGTCGCCCCGGGTGCGCCCGTCGTCGTCCCCCTCGACGGGCAGGGCCCCCGGATCGACGGCAAGCCCGAGCCCCGCGCGCTGCGCGACACGGTGCGCCCCGACGGCTCGGTGGTCACGGCGTCGGTCCCGCCGCTGGCGGGCACGACGGACTAGCGGGGCCCGGGCGCGGGGGCGCCGACGGTGGCGACGGCCTCGATCTCGACGCGCGCGCCGAGCGGCAGCCCCGCGACGGCCACGGTCGTCCGGGCCGGGAACGGCGCGCTGAACGCCTCCGCGTAGGCCGCGTTCATGGCGGCGAAGTCGTCCATCGAGGTCAGGTACACGTTGACCTTGACGACGTCGTCGAGGCCGGCGCCCGCGGCGTCGAGCACGGCGGCGAGGTTCGCGAGGACGCGGCGCGTCTGGACGGTCACGTCGCCGTCGACGAGCCGGCCCGTCGCCGGGTCGATCGGCGTCTGCCCGGACAGGAGCAGCGTGCCGCCGGCGTGGACGGCCTGCGCGTAGGGGCCGATCGCGGCCGGCGCGGAGGGGGCGGTCACCGTGGAGCGTGTCATGCCTCCATGCTCGACCACGGGGACCCGCGGGCTCAGCCCGTCGCGCAGCGGTACAGCCGGAGGATCTCCGCGGGCGACAGCGCACGCGACCACACGGCGGCCTCGTCGATCTCCCCGCGCAGCGGCGACGTGCCGTAGCTCAGCGTGAGGGGCGGGGTGACCGTGCGGGGCGTGCCCGTGCCCGCGACGGTGCCCGCGACGACGCCGTCGACGAACACCCGCAGGTGCGTGCCGTCCCAGGTGGCCGCGAGCATGTGCCACTCCAGGTCCTGCGGGACGGGTGCCGCGACCTCGTACGAGCCCGTCGTCGTGGTGGTCAGCGCCCGGATGCTCAGGCCGTCGGAGGAGAAGGCCAGCATGTAGTTGGTCGTGCCGTTCGGGTCCCGCTTGGTCACGACGCGGGCGAGGGAGTTCTGCGGCAGGCTCGTCGCCCGCACCCACGCCAGCACGGTGAAGCTCCCCGCGACGTCGTGCGCGGGGACGGTGCCGGCCTGCAGGAGCTCGGGGTAGGGCGGCGCCTTGATCGCCGCGTTGGACTCGCTGCGCAGCGCCCCGCTGCGGGAGAACCCGGTGCCGGCGCCGACGGTCAGGGGCGCGACGCCCATGGTGTCCGCCGCGGTCGTGCCGCCGGTCTCGTCCAGCCGCCAGTAGCTGACCGGCCCGGAACGGACCACGGCGTCGCGGTAGAAGCGTGACGAGGTGCCCAGCGACTGCGGCCCGTTCGGGCGCTGCGCGACGAACGCGGCACCGGTGGTGCCCCGCCCCGACGCGTCCGCCCCGCCCCGCACGGCCACGGCGGGCAGCCCGACCCACGGCACGAGGGCCCGCACGCGCCCGACGAGGTCGTCCCGGTGGACCACGGTGCTGTCGGTCACGGGGTTCGCGTCCCCGCGGGTCACGTACCCGTCGGCGGTCACCTCGGCCACGCGGTGCGTCACCAGCCCGTCGTGGGCTCCGCGGAACGTGACGACGGACCCCACGACGACGTCGTCGGGGTCCGGCTGGACCAGGACCACGTCCCCGGGCCGGACCAGCGGGCCCATCGAGCCCGACGTGACGACCAGCGGCTGCCAGCCCCAGGCCAGGGGCGCGAGGGTGAGCAGCAGGAGCGTGAGGAGGGCACCGGTCCCGGCGCCGGTCGCGAGCGTGGCCACGTCCGAGACGAGGCGCCGTGCGCCGGACCCGGGAGCCCGGGCCGCCCGGCGCTCGTCGTGCACGGCCTCGGACGCGGGCACGGTCAGCCCGTCGCTTCCCAGACGAAGCTCGCCGTGGCCTGCGCCGCCTGGGCGGCGGTGACCGGCTGGACCGTGATCGTGAACCGGTACACCCGGGTCGCGCCGGTCGCCCCCGGCTCCCACGGCCCCAGCCCGGAGGCGCCGTCGTGCGCGACCGTCGCCAGGCCGGCCAGGGTCCCGCTGTACAGCGTCCTCGACGCGACGAACGACCCGCAGCCGCGGCCGGAGCCGGTGCCCTCGTCGACGACGACGTCGAGGTGCGGGGCGAGCGTCCCGTCCGCGGTGGCGTACAGGCGCACGGCGACGTCGGACGTGAGCGTGCCCGTGTACGTGACCGTCAGGCAGCGGGTGAGCGTGTCGCCACCCGTCAGCAGCCCGTCGCCCCCGGGAACCCCGCCGCCGTAGCTCGTCGTCGCGAACAGCGCGCTGCCCGTGCTGTCGTCGGCCAGCGACACCGAGCCCGTCTCCCACGCGTTGTCCGGGACCCGGGTGTCCGCGGTGAACACGGCCTCGGACGTGCGCAGCACCATGCCGGTGCACAGCACGGCGCCGAGCAGCGCGCCGAGCGCTGCGAGCCGTGCGGTCCGGGTCATCGGGTCCCTCCGGGGTGGTGCGAGCAGTCGGCTGGTCATCGACCGCGCGGCACCCCGTCCTGACGTGCGCCGGGGGTGAACTGCCCGGTGCGGGCAGGGCGTGACCGGGTCAGACCGGGACGGGCAGCCCGCGCAGCCACTCCTGCCAGGCCGGCTCCTCGTGCCGCGCGTGCTCGGGCGCGTCCGGGGAGAACAGGTACGCCCGTACCGTGACGGTGGCCCGGTCGTCGGCCTCGCCGTACGCGAAGACGCTGAGCATGCCCGGGACCGGCGCGATCAGCCGCACCAGCACCTGGCGGGCGCCGACCCGCTCCACGGTCCCGGTGGACCCGCGCACGTCGAGCGCCGTGCCCGCGTCGCCCACGCCGAGCGAGTCGACCACGGTCGACCACAGGGTGCCGACGTCCACGGGGTGCGACGCCGACGCCTCGAGCTGCGTGGCCTCCTGGCCGGTGAAGTGCGCGAGGTACACGCGCAGGTGGTCGAAGTACGGCCGCCACTGCGCGCCCATGTCGTCCCACCACTCCTGCTCCCAGTCGGCGCCCGTGCCGAACCCGCTGGTGGTGACGCGCACGACGCACGTGCCGCCGGACCGCGCCTCGACCACGAACTCCGACGTCATGGGGCTCAGCTCGGAGGGGTCCTTGCCCACGAGGGCGGCCCAGTCCTCCTCGTAGACGAGCCGGTGCGGCGGGTCCCAGCGGACGACCCGGCCGTCGGAGCCCATGTCGGGACCCATGGCGAAGTGCAGCGCCCCGCCCTCCCGCTCCTCGATCTGCGTGGGCAGGAACCACGCGCTCATCCCCGCCGCGGTGGCGACGGCCTGCCAGACCTGCTCGGGGGTGCCGGGCACCTCGACGCCGAACTCCAGGTGGTACGGGACGTGGGTGGTGGTGGTCATGGGGTCTCCTCGGGCAACGGGTGGGCGGCGACGACGAGCCGGTACGGGTGCCCGTCGTCGTGGTGGTGGCGCGCGGCCAGCTCGAGCACCGCGGCGGTGAGGTCGTCCGCGAACGCCGCCCGGTCGGCGGCGGTGCGGAACCCGATCTGCGTGTCGACGGTCAGCGTCGGCAGGCGGCGTCCGGTGCTCCCGGCCCGGCGGGCGAGGACTCCGACCTCGCGCACGACCCGTCCGGCGAGGGCGACGAGGTACCCGGCCGACATCCGGTCGGCGGTCGCGTCCGGGTCGGCCGCCGACGGGCTGACCGCGGCGGGGGAGACGACGTACGACGCGGCCGACGCGCGCAGCACGCGCTCGGTGATGCCGCCGTGCCGTCGCTCCTCGGCGAGCTCGACCAGTCCCGCCGCCTCGAGCGCGCGGAGGTGGTAGTTGACCTTCTGCCGGCTGGTGCCGACCCGGGCGGCGAGCCCGGCGGCCGACGCCGGCACGGCCAGCTCCGCCAGCAGCCGGGCCCGCACGGGGTCCAGCGCCGCCGCTGCGGTGCCTGCGTCCTCGATGACCTCGATGTCCTGCACGACAGCAGCGTGCGCTTGACAACAAATACTGTCAAGGCCCGGGAGGTGGGCACGGAGGGGCTACCGTGCGACGCATGAGCAACCTCAGCGCCGTCGGTGACCGTGACTCGTGGCGCTGCTGGCTGTGCGACCAGCCCGTCGACCCCGACGCCTCCGTCAACTCCGACCTCGGCCCCAGCGTCGACCTCGGTGCCGTGAAGTCGAAGAAGTCGGCCGGCACCGAGCGGCTCGCGCACCGCGCCTGCAACACCCGCAAGGGGGCGGTCAAGCCCGTGGTGCCGTGGTCGCCCGACCTGTTCGTCGTCGACCCCGCACCCATCGCGGAGACCGTCGAGCGCCTCGGCCGCAAGGGCGGCCGCGAGGTCGTCGCCCGCTGCCCGAGCCGCGCCGACGCCGACCAGGCCGCCGACTGGCTGGTCGACCGGTTGTCGCGCTTCGCCCCCGACCTGGCCGTCACCGCCCAGGTCGAGCCCGGCGGCGGCCAGTTCCTCCTGGCCCTGCGCACGACCTGATCGACGCAGCGCCGATCAGGCCAGTCGCCAGGCCGCGCGCGGGTCCTTGGGTGACTGCCCGTCCCACACGACGAGACCGGCGGACTGCAGCCGCTGCAGGTGCCGCGAGGCGGTCGGACGAGTGACGCCTGCGGCGTCGGCGACCTGGCCCGTGCCCAGCGGACGGCCTGCGCGGCGCGGAGCACCAGGACCTCCTTGCCCCCCGACGTCGTCAGGATCTCCGCCCGGGCCCGCACGACGGGTTGCGTGAAGTCGTGCGCCGCCTGCTGCAGATCGTTCAGGCGTGCCGTGCTGACACATTCGACGGTGCCCGAGCGGATGCCGACGACGATGTACCCGCCTTCTGCGTTCGCGAGGGCGATGAGCGGTACGGCGAGGTCGCGGGGCGCGATCCTCCCGGACTTGCGCTCGAACCACTGGCCCTCGGGCAGCTCGGCGAGGTGAGCAACGGCGGCATCGACGTGCTGCGCGAGAGCATGGTCGGCATCGGTGTTCCGCATGCATGTACTGCAACAGTTTTACAGTTGTTCGCTCTGGAGGTGCCGGTGCGGACAGCGTGCACGCAGACCCCGACCCGCATCGCGTGACGGCAGCGTCGCCGAGGGTGTCGCGCTGTGCGGGGCCTCAGTCGCTGATGCTGGGTTCAAGGAGCTCGATGCGGTTGCCGTGCGGGTCGTGGCAGTGGAGGCGGCGCATGCCTGGTAGGCCGTCGTCCCACTCGACGGCGTGACCCGCCGCCCCCAGGCGCCGAGCGTGGCCGCTCAGATCGGTCACCAGCAGGCCGGGGTGCGCCCTGCGGGCAGGGTGGAAGTCCTCCTCGATGCTCAGGTGCAGCTCGATGCCGGCGCCGCGGAACCAGCATCCGCCGCGGACTGCGAGGGCTGCGGGCTTCGGGATCTCGTCCAGGCCGAGCACGTCGCGGTAGAACGCACGGGAGAGGTCCTCGGAGCCGGGTGGGGACATGAGCTGGACATGGTGGATCATGGGCGTCTCACTTTTATATCGACATCGAGAAACTTGACATCGACACAGTAGCGGGATGGGGCGTCGGCACGGCAGTGGCCAGGGATGGGCCAGGACGCCGACCGCCGGGTGTGCGACCCTACGGTCCTCAGCTCCGTCGATGGCCCCGGTGCGCCGCGAAGCGCCGATCACCATGCGCATGTCGCGAGTCCGTGCTCGACCCCTGTCCGTGCTCGAGCTGAGGGTCGAGACGCTCGACGGGTGTCCCGACCAGCCGGTCATGACGGTGCTCGTCGACGGGGCCGCGCCGTGGGAGGGCGTCGTGCCCGGCTGGCAGGGCTTCCACCCCGCCGAGATGCTCGGCGACGACTCGCCGCTGCTGCCCGACGACCTGGGGCGGCGCGTGGCGATCTACCGCTGCACGTGCGGCCAGGCCGGGTGCGGCGTGGTCGCGCCCGTGGTCATTCCGTCGCCGGACGGGCGCCGGGTGTCGTGGGTCGACGCGCGCGACTTCACGGGCGTCTTCGACTCGCCGCTCGCCACGACCACGCCCACGACCGAAGGGCGCTGCTGGGACGTCCCTGACCTGCACTTCGACCGGGCGCAGTACCTCGCCGAGATCCGGCGCGCGACGGGGAGAGCCGACCCGTTCGTCGAAACACCCATCCGCGGGCCCGTCGGTCCGTAGGCTCGCAGGTCTCCGGGGGGGAAGGTGCTGGCCGTGCGATCGACGTCTCTGCTCGTGCTCGTCGGGAGCGGCCTGCTGCTCCTGGCGGGATGTGCTCCTGCGACCGGTGACGCGTCCGCCGGGACCGGGGAGGCCGCGGCCGCCGCAGCGCTCGCGGAGGGGGAGGCGAGTGCCGCCGCTCCCTCGCCTGAGCCGACGGCCGGCGACGCCGAGCAGTGGTGCGCCGACGCGGACGTCTCCGCGCGCGTCGACGCCGCTCTGGCCTCCGACACCGAGGGGCCGCACAACGGGGTGCTCGTCTCGCCCGAGGAGATGGCGGAGCTCGGGGAGCCGGAGGCCGCGATCGCCGACCAGCGAAGGGCGTGGGAGGCGCTGACGGACGACGAGGTGGCGTTCCAGCAGTGCCTGCGCGTCCGCCAGGGGCAGTCGCCCGTCGATCCCGTGCCGGGGTCGGGATCCTGACCGGGCAGGTGCCGGTGCCCACCCGCGGAGACGTGGCCGGCGCGCCACGCGGTCGGGAGGATGGGTTCATGGATGCCCGGGAAGCCCTCGTCCGACGGCACGTCGACGCCTTCAACGCCGGGGACGTCGACCGTCTGCTGGCGGACTTCGCACCGGACGCGCAGTGGGTCACCGGCGACCACGTCGTGCCGACAGGTGGTCTGCGACCGTTCTTCGCCGCGGCGATGCAGCACCTGAAGCCGCACCTGACGCTCGTGCGGGTGATCGACGGCACGGACGCGGTCGCCGCCGAGATGACGGAGACCTGGACCGTCGAGGGCGAGGCCCGGTCGGCTGCCCTGGTCGCGGTGCTCGACCTCGCGCACGGCCGGATCCGCCGCGGCAAGGTCTACCGCGAGGGCTCGGCGGACGCCTGATCCCTCGGTCGGCGGGTCCGCGGCGGTCGGGACGCCTGCTCCCCAGGTGCGTCGCCCTAGGGTGGTGAGTGTGTCCGTTCCCGTGCCCTTCCGACCGCTGCCTCGCGGGACCGAGGGGGTCACGTACGAGCACGGCCCCGACTCGAGCCGCCTTCCCGGCGTTCCGGCGGGGGAGACCATCGAGATGCTCTGGGCGCAGAGCGCGGTCTACCCCGGGACGTCCCGGCGGGTGTGGGTCCACGTCCCCGCGCACGAGGGGTCCGCCCCGGTGGCGGCCCTCGTGGTCTTCAACGACGGCTGGTGGTATCTCGACCCGGCAGGCGAGGTGCGCGGCGCGGTCGTCCTGGACAACCTCGTCCATCAGGGCGATATCCCCTTCACGATCGGGGTCTTCGTGGAGCCCGGCGTGGTGGTGGGGGCCGAGCAGCCGAAGAACCGCAACGTCGAGTACGACGCGTTCGACGACCGCTACGCGACCTTCCTGGTCGACGAGATCGTCCCGATGGTCACCGCGAGGTACGCGGTGACGGACGATCCTGGGCGATGGGTCGTCTGCGGTGGGAGCAGCGGGGGCAACGCTGCGTTCACGGCCGCCTGGATGCGCCCGGACCGATTCCGCAGTGCCGTGTGTTTCCTGTCGAGCTTCGCCCAGATGCCCGGCGGCAACCCCTACCCGGACCTCCTCGCCCGGAGCGCCCGGAAGCCGCTGCGGTTCTTCCTGCAGGCCGGGCATCGCGACCTGAACTGGAACGCGCCCGCCCGGAACTGGCTCGCCGAGAACCTCCGTGTCGGCGCCGCGCTGGTCGAGGCCGGCTACGACGCGCGTCTCGTGCTCGGCGACGGCGGTCACAGCCCCAACCACGGCGGTGTCCTCCTCCCGGACGCCCTCCGGTGGGCGCTCGCGCCACCCGCCTGACCGGCGCAGGTGCCGTGCGCTCGCCGGGTTCAGCGGGCCACGTGGGTGCGTCCGAAGATGCGGTGGGCGAGGCGGGTGACCGGGCCGACCGGGGGGTCCGTGGGCCAGGTGGGCGCCGGGGTGCCGGCGGGGACGAGGGTGCGCAGCACCGCCGTGCGCACGGCGTCGGGGTCGATGCCCAGGGCGTCGAGCAGCCGCGGTGCGCGGGCGGAGGGTTCGAGGACGGCCAGCCAGAGGACGGCGCTGCTCAGCCGTCGCTCCTTCGGCAGCGCGTGGGCCTTGCGCAGGTGGCCCCAGGCGGCCGTGGCCCGGTTCAGGGCGGCCTGCAGCTCGGGCCGGTGCTTGACGCGCGGCGGGGCGGCCCGGCGCGTGGCGTCGGTGGCCGGGGCCGGGGGAGCGGTCAGTCCGAGGCGGGCCAGGTGGGGTGCGTCGTCGGCAGCGTCGCGGACGGCGTCCCGCACCACGGAGGGCGTCAGCCCGGGGAACTCCTCGACGACGCGCCTCGTGAGGTCGTCGGCCGCGGTCAGCAGCCCGAGCAGCAGGTGCTCGGAGCCGTAGGCGTCCGTTCCCAGGGCGGTGGCCTCGTCGCGGGTGGCGTCCATCGTCGCCACGAACGTCTCGTCATAGATCAGCATCGGTGCTCCATCTGCGCGTGCCGCGGGGGCGACTGTGCTTCTTGTGGACGGTCTGCCGTGTGACCTGCAGCTCGGCGGCGATGTCGGCCCACGACATGCCGAGCGCGCGTGCGCGTGCCACGTGCAGGTCCTCGAGCCGGTCCGCGAGCCGGTGCAGCGCCACCACGGTGCGCAGCCCCTCCCGCGGGTCGGCTGTCGTCGCGGCGTCCTCCACCCGTTCCAGGTCCATGTGTGTCAGCCTGGTCTGACATCGGCGAGATGTCAACCTGATCTGACAATTGCGTCCGGGTTCCGTGCTCCTCCGACGGCAGGTGCTGCCGCCCCCCTCGCCGTTCGTAGCGTCATCGACGGACACCCGCAGGGGCCCGACGACGAGGAGACGCGATGATCGAGGTGGACGCGCTGACCAAGCGCTACGGCAGCACCACGGCGGTGGACGGGCTGACGTTCACCGCTCGGCCCGGCACCGTCACCGGGTTCCTCGGGCCCAACGGGGCCGGCAAGTCCACGACGATGCGCGTCGTCGTCGGGCTCGAGCGCCCCACGTCCCGGGTGGGACGGTGGTCGACGACAGCGACGCCCCGGCGCTCACCGTGATCGCCGACCAGGACGGCAGCACCGGGGTCGTCTGCGTCGCGTGAGCCCGGCTGCGCGGGCTCGCCTCAGTCGTAGGCCGTCCACGGGTCGGCGCGGACCCGCGCGTCGACCGCCGCGGCGTCGTCGCCGATGACCACCCGCCAGTCACCCCGACCCACCGCCTCCAGGATCGTCTCCGCCGCCGCCGGTGCGGTCACCGGCTGGTAGTCGGCGAAGAGCTGCCCGAGGGCGCGTCGCCACGTCCGCGGAGGTGAGGGCATGCGTGTGCGGACGTGACCGGGCAGCACGAGCACGGCCGACAGGTGCGGGGCGTGGGCCTGGAAGTCGACCCGCAGGGCCTCCGTGAAGCCGCGCACCGCGAACTTGGCCGAGGCGTAGGCGGTGTGCGGGGACCGCGGGCCGAGACTCGCCCACAGGCCGTTCACCGAGGACGTGTTGACCACGACCCCCTGGTCGGCGGCCAGGAGCATCGGCAGGAACGCGCGCGTGCAGTGGTAGGTGCCGGACCAGCAGACGGCGAACGTCCGGTCCCACTCCTCACGCGGGCCGGTGACGAACGACGTCCCACCGACGATCCCGGCGTTGTTGACGAGCAGGTGGACGGCGTCGGTGTCGTGCTGCTCGGCGACCTCCGCGCGCAGCCGGCCGACGGCCGCCTCGTCGGCGACGTCGTGCACGTGGGCGGTCACCCGCACGTCGGGCTCGACAGACCTGGCGCGGCGGACGGCGGCGTCGAGCCGGCGGGCGTCCACGTCGCAGACGGCGACATGGGTTCCCCGACGGGCGAGCCCGAGGAGCAGCTCCAGCCCGATCCCGGAGGCGCCGCCGGTCAGCACCGCGACCCGGCCCTGGAACTGCGTCAAGCCGACCATGGTGACGACTCTGTCGGGTGACGAGCGCGTCGGGCAAGGCCTCGACGGAGCCTGTCGGGCGCGCCGACGGCTGACCGGCTCGTGGTCGGTACAACCCGACCACGAGCCGGTCAGCGAGCCGTCAGCGGTCCTGTCGTCAGGACCCCGTGATGGCGGTGATGATGCCCTGCTCGGTCACCGTCGCGGTGCGGCGGTCGAACAGCGCGAACCCGTACTGGCCGTTGTGCCCGTTGTCCCAGTAGGCCGTGGCGATGCCGTACTTCTTGGCCGTCGCGACAAGGGTCCGCGCGTAGTCGGCGCGGTACCGGTCGTTCGACGCGTCGGCGAACGTCTTGTCGATCGAGCCGTACTCGCCGATGAACACCGGGTACCCGTTGGCCGTGAACCTGTCGCGCATCTTCTTCAGCTGCGCGTCCATGAAGTCCTGCTGGCCCCACGTGGACGTCTTCGCGCGGTCGGTCGCGTTCGGGCCCCACTGCGTGATGGTGCCGTCCTCGGTGCCGGCGAAGTCCCACGGGTCGTAGTAGTGCACCGAGATCATGATGCGGCGCTCGGCGGCGGGGATCGCGGTCGACCGGTACTGGTCGGTCGGGATCACGAAGCCGTAGTTGCCGGCCGTGTAGTCGATGTTCGTGTTCCAGCCCGGCACCAGCAGCCAGCGCGAGGCGTTGTTGCCGCCGGTCTTGCGCACCGTGTCGACGAAGATCTGGTTGTAGGCGTTGATGTTGGAGTAGCACGGCTGCGTGGGCGCGCCGTACTGCCCGTCGAAGTTCTCGTTCATCGACTCGAAGACCAGGCGCCCGTCGTAGGACTGGAACGTGGTGGCGACCTGCTGCCAGACCTTCTGGTACTTGTCCTTGATCGGGTCCTGCGCGGACGCGTCGCAGATGAGCCAGGAGCCGCCGACGCTCTTGTACCCGTCGCCGTGCATGTTGATGACGACGTACAGGCCGCGGTCGTGGGCGAGCTTGACGACCTGCTGGATCCGGGTCAGCCACGCGGGGTCGACGGTGTAGCTCGGCGCGGGGCCGATCTTGCCGAGGTACGACACCGGGATGCGGACGGTGTCGAAGCCCGACGCCTTGATGCGGTCGAAGATCGCGCCCGTGATCACGGGGTTGCCCCACGCGGTCTCGCTCGGCACGCCGTTGATGTTCGCCTCGAGCTGGTTGCCGAGGTTCCACCCCTGGCCCAGCGCGGTGACGAGCTGCGTGGCGTTCAGGGTGACCGCCCCGGCCGTCGGCGTGGGGGTGGGTGTCGGGGTCGGCGTGGTCGTCGGCCGCGGGGACTGGGTCGGCGTGGCCGTGGGGGACGTCGTCGGCGACGGCGTGGGCGAGGTGGTCGGCGTGGCCGCCCCGCCGGTGCACGTGGTGCCGTTGAGCGTGAACGACGTCGGCACGGGGTTGGTCGCGCCCGACGTGCCGATGAAGCCGAACGACGCGGAGCCGTTGGTGGGCAGTGCGCCGTTGTACCCGGCGTTGCGCACCGTGACCGTGGCCCCGGACTGGGTGCCGACGCCGTTCCACAGGCTGCCGATGGTCTGCCCGGCGCCGAACGTGAAGCGCAGGTCCCACCCGTTGATCGGGTCACCCAGGTTGGTGACCTGCACCGCGGCGTTGAAGCCGCCCTGCCACTGGCTGGACACCGTGTAGTCGACGCGGCAGCCCGCGGCGGCGGTCGCCGGCTGGGCGACGCTGATCGATCCGGCCAGGGCGACGGCGGCCGCCGCGGCCACCGTCAGCACCTTGCGTAGTGCGCGCACGGGTGGGGTCCCTCTCGTCAACGGGTGCCGCCGAGGCCGTGACGACCCGGCGGCGGACGCGCCATTGCATCAGAGCGCCCTCACCCGGCGCAGCAGGTCGAATCGATTCACGCCGCCATGGGCCGTGAGAGTTCTCTTAGCGAGACGTCGACGCTCACGGTTCCGCCTCGGCAGACGGACAGGGGGGTCAGGGGGCGATGACGAGCTCGGCGACCAGGTCGTCGTGCAGGGTGAAGCGGTAGCCGAGGTCGACCACACCGCCGGGGAAGTCGCCCTCGAGGTGGTAGGTCACGAGCCAGTGCGTGCCGTCGACGTGCACGGCGCCGACGAGCTCGGCGGTGAAGGTGAACTCGGTGCCGGCGTGCGACAGGAAGTGCCGGATCTCGTCGGTGCCCCGGTAGGTCGTGCCGTCGTCGACGACGACGGCGGTCGGGGTGAAGGTGCGCAGCGCGGCCTCGGTGTCGCGGGCGGCGTGCGCGGCGAGGTAGGCGCGGACGGCGGCGGGCAGGTCGTCGGTCGGGACGGGTGTCGGTGCGGTCATGCGGTGAGGCTGGGGCGTCCCCGGCGGGGAGGGTCAAGGCGTGGACCCTCTCCCCGGGGGAGGGGGCACGATGGGTGGGTGCTGGCCATCGGAGAGTTCTCGCGCCTGACGCACCTGAGCGTGCGCACGCTGCGGCGGTACCACGACGCCGGGCTGCTCGAGCCTGCGGCCGTCGACGCCGAGACCGGCTACCGCGCGTACAGCCCGGACCAGATCCCGACCGCCCAGGTGATCCACCGGCTCCGGGAGATCGACGTGCCGCTGGCCGAGGTCGCGCGGATCCTGCGGTCCCCGGACCCGGCGACCCGTGCCGGGCTGGTCGCCGACCACCTCCGACGGCTGGAGCACGAGCTGGACCGCACGCGCGCGGCGGTCGCGTCGCTGCGCCGCCTGCTGCAGCCGGAACCGGCGCCGGTCGACGTCGAGCTGCGCCCGGTGCCCGCCACGGAGGTCGCGGCGGTCGCGGGCCATGTCGCCCACGACGACGTCCTCGCCTGGTACGCCGGCGCGATGGCCGAGCTGGACGTCGCGGTCGACGCCCCGAGCGGCGCCCCGGGCGGCCTGTACGACAACGCGCTGTTCGAGGACGGCCGTGGCCACGTGCTCGTCTACCGGCCCACCGCCCGGCCGCCCCGCGTGGGGCGCGTCCACCCCACGGCCCTCCCGGCCGTGGAGCTCGCCGTCACCACCCACGTGGGCGAGCACGACGACATCGACGTGACCTACGGGGAGCTCGGCGCGTGGGTGGTGGCGAACACGCTGGCCGTGGCCGGGCCCGTGCGGGAGACGTACGTCGTCGGCCCGCGGGACACCCCGGACCCGTCGGCGTGGCGCACGGAGATCGGCTGGCCGGTCTTCCGCATGTCCTCGTCGTAACCGCCCGGCGCTGACCGACGGCCCGGCGGTCGCCCACGCGGCGGCGTCAGGTGGTCGGGGTCGTCCGCGCGTCGACCGGCAGGCCGAACTCCGTGCGGACGCCGCGGGAGAACAGCACCGAGTCCGGCGGCCGGACCGCCGTCCCGGGCAGCCCGCACGCGGCGACGAGCCGGTCGTCCAGCGCGAGCAGCTCGGCGGTGCGCAGCGGCCACGGCTCGTGCCGGTTGCGCAGGTAGAGCGTGCGGCCGAACGCACGTGTGTGCAGCCCCCAGCGCGCGGTGAGGAACTCCGCCAGCGGGTCGCCGGGCGGCAGCGGCTCGCCCGGTCGCACCACGACGTGCGTCGTCGCGTCCCGCGGCCCGGGCCACCGCCGCCGCGAGGAGTACGTGATCATGCCGTCGGCCTCGGTCACCCGCATCCGCGCCCACGTGTACGGCAGCGCGAGCGCCCCGCGCGCCCCCAGCACGAACGCCAGCCGCGACGCCTCGAGCGTCAGGAAGACGACGCCCCGGCGGCCCTGCTCGTCGACCGAGTACAGGCGGACGTTCGTCTCGGGGAACGTGCCGACCCACGGGAGCCCGGGCCCGCGCGCGGCACCGGCGCCGACCATGCGGAACGGCACGAGCCCCACCCAGCTCGACCCGTCGTGCACGTCCGGCCGCGTGCCGGGCGGCATGAACGGGGCGACGGCCTCGGGGGCGACGCGCCAGTGCACGAACGTCAGGTCGCGCCACCACTGGCCCATGATCGGCCTGCCGACCATCTCCGGCGCCGTCACGGTCACGGGCTGCGGCTCCATGGCGACACTATGCACCTGCGGCCGACCGCGTGGCGCGCCCCGGGCCCCCTCGCTCGTCACAGCTGCGCGAGGCCGCACCCTGGCCGGACCCGCGGCGCGAACATGGGTTGCCGGTGGGGTCACCTGCTCCGGCAGGCTGGCCGGCGCGACGGACTACCTCCCGACCGACCGCGTAAAGCTGCGCCGCTTCCGCGCCGACGACGCCGACCTCGACGTGCGCGTCGTCTGGGGCGCGACGATGGCGCTCAACCGCGCGTCGCAGCGCGTGATGGAGAAGGTCGGCATGGCGGTCGCGCAGACGTTGGAGACGCCGGAGGACATGCTGGCGGTCGAGGGCTCCGAGCTCGGCGGCTACCGGTACGAGATGACGAAGGAGCGGTGGGCGGAGCGCCGGCTCGACCGCCCGTGAGCGCTGCCTGGACCTGACGCGCCCGCCGCGGGCACGGTCACAGACAGACAGCGGCGGGATCGACGTCCGTGGCTGGCCACACCACCCCGTCGCCGTCGACGACCCAGGCCGGGTACGGGAGGAGCGAGGCCAGCCGGGCGACCCACGACACGAACAGGTCCTCCCACCGGCACTCCACCGAGACGGCGACCGTCGTGCTCAGGTCGGGCGCGGAGCCGGGCCCGCGGTACTCGAACGGGCCCTCCTGCCAGTCCGCTGCTTCCTTCGGGTCCAGTGCCCCGAAGACAGTCACCAACCGGCCCTCGCCGTCGCGGTGCTGCGCGACGTGGTCCCGCACCTCTGCGCCCATGCGCGCCGCGGCACACCACACGTCGTCCTCGAGGGACCTCTCCGTCGAGACCAGGTAGGCGGACCTCATGGCGGCTCCTCGACCATCGGGACAGGCACCGGCGACGTGACGCCTGGTCGTCGTGCCTGGCACGCTAGCCGACGGACACCGACGATCCGAGGGAGCGCCCATGACCGACCTCGTCACCACCGCACGCCGGATCGCCACGCAGGCCCACCGCGGTCAGGTCGACAAGGCCGGGGCCCCGTACATCGGCCACCCGGAGCGCGTCGCCGGGCACGCCGCCGCCGCCGGTGGTGACGAGCGGGTCGTCGCCGCGGCGTGGCTGCACGACGTCGTCGAGGACACCGACGTCACCCCGGACGACCTGTGCGCCGCGGGCATCCCCGACGACGTCGTCACCGCCGTGGTCGCGCTGAGCAAGGTGCCGGGGCAGAGCGTCGACGACTACTTCGCCGCGGTGAACCGGCACCCCGTCGCGATCGCGGTCAAGGCCGCCGACCTGGCCGACAACACCGACCCGGAGCGCCTGGCGCTGCTCGACGAGCAGACCCGGGCCCGGCTGGTGGCCAAGTACGTGCGGGCGCGCGGCCTGCTCGCGCACCCGCACGCCCCGGCGGGCTGACGGTCAGGACGCGCAGCCCAGCGCCGACGCGACGGGTGCGCCGGTGCCGATGAACCCGAAGGTCGTCGTCCCGCCGGCAGCCACGGTGCCGTTGTAGGACGCGTTGCGCACGGTCACGGTCGAGCCGGACGTCGTCGCGACGCCGTTCCACAGGCTGCTCACCGACGCGCCCGGCAGGGTGACGGTCCACGACGTGAGCGGGGCTGCCCCGGCCGTGACCGTGACCTCGCCCTGGTAGCCGCCGGGCCACACGCTGGCGGTGCGGAACGTCGCGGTGCACGTGGCCGGCCCGCTGGTCGGCGTCGGGGTCGGTGTCGGCGTGACCGACGGCGTCGGCGTGGGCGTCGCGGTCGGCGTGACCGTCGGGGTGGGGGAGGGGGTCGAGCCGTCGCCCTCGGTCGTCGTGTAGCTCACCACCGTCCGCGGCGCCGAGCACTTGCCGCCGCAGCTCGCGGGGAGCGAGAACGCGTACTCCCGCCCGCCGAAGACGTACGCGTCCGTCACGTCCTTCACGCGGATCCGGTAGTCCGTGCCGCCCGCCGTGGTCGGCCTCACCAGGTACGACTGCCCCATGTCGGTGTTCATCGGTGTGGTGACCCACGCGCCGTCGGCGAAGTGCTCGACGCCGTGGATGCCGTTCGGCAGGTGGTTGATCGACACCCCCGCCCACCACCGCTCCGAGCCCTGGATGAACCCGATCTCGATGTCGCCGGCGTAGTCCGGCGCCTCGATGAACTCCCACGTCACCTGGCGGTTGCCCCAGTGCGCGGGCTCCAGGTCGCCGACGGGCGCGCCGTCCTTCACGAACCGATTGATCGCCTGGTGCGCCAGGTCGAGGTGGTACGGGTCGTCGCGGCACCACGCGTTGGGGTCGCCGCAGCTGTCCGCGACGAGCATGTCGAGCGTCGCACCGTTGTACTCGTCCTCGACCCAAGAGCCGTTGCGGCAGAACGCCTGCCCGGCGGCGCCGTCGTTGAGGCCCGTGCAGTAGTCGCCGATCGACACCCGCACCCAGCGGCCGCAGTTGCGCCCGTTGTCCCACATGCCGACCTTCGGGTCGTCGGCGGCCATCGGGCGCGGGTACATCGCGTAGTCGCCCGGGGTGTCGAAGACGTTCAGCGCGAGCCAGTCCTGCGTCTCGAGCTGGTCCTGCGGCAGCCCGCAGCCCCCGTACGGCGACCCGAGGTTGTCGAACCACGTCGCGTTGCCCGTCACCGGCCCCGCCTCGCCCCCCGGCGTCAGCGCGACCGCCGGCATCTGCGCGGCGACGAGCGCGGCGCCCGCGACCAGCAGAGCGAGCACACCTCCGACCGAACGGCGTGTCTTCTGCGTGGACATCGGGTTCCTCCGGTGGGCGACGGGTCGCACCGAGTGTGGCCTCGGCGCGGGCCGTGCGGGCGGCACGAAACCTTTACGCCGCCCGGTACCCCCGCGGGGATGCGATCAGTGCGGCCTCCCATGCACCGAGGGCCGGATGCCGACGTCGAGGCCCAGCCGTCTCGCGACCCCGCCGGTGAACCACGCGGCGTCGCGTCCGCCCGGTTCGAGGTCGGCGCGGACGGTGTCGAGCCACTCGGGTCGGACGAGCACGGCCCGGTACTGCCGGGCGAGCGCGACACGTTGCACGGCCGTGCAGCTGCTCTCCTCGTCGGGAGGCGTGCTCGCCAGGTGGTCGGCGATCACGGCGGCATCGACGTACCGGTCCGCGGACGGGGCCTGCCGCGCGAGGTGCGCGGCGTGGGCGGCGAGGACGACGGGGGCGTGCAGGTAGTTCTCCAGGTGCATCCCCATGCCGGAGCAGGAGGTCATGACCCGCAGGAGCCGTCCGGTGTGGTCGATCACGGCGTCGTCGACGTCCGTGCCGGTGATCGCCTCGTGCAGGTGTGCGGCGGTGGCGACCTTGCCGGTGAAGTAGCCGTTCAGGATCTCGCCGTTGCACGCGTGACGCAGCAACCACGACTGCACGTCGGGGGAGGCCGCCAGGCGGCACAGCGCCTCGACGACGTAGACCCGTCCCCAGCCGGCGACCCGCGCGCCCAACCACAGCAGCGCCTCGTCGCCCCTCGGGCGGCGTTGCAGCGCGTCCGCGGCCAACGGGCCGAACCGTTCCGAGAGCAGACCGATGGTCCAGATCAGCGGGATGTCCTCCTCGACCGTGCCTGACGCGAGAAGGGCGAGGCCCACCGTGGCGGCATCCCGGTCCGTGCTGTGCTGCACCAACCAGCGGCCCGTCTGGCGAACCCGCTCTCCGTCCGCGCGCAGTGCGGCCGCCGTGACGTGCTCGTTGGGGAAGAACGAGACGTGGAGCCCGCGGAACGCCTCGGCGAGCTCGCTGGGGTGGGCGTCGGCCCGACGGAAGTGGTTGTCGAGGGCTTCCGCGACGTCCGCGCCGGCGGGGGGCCCGTACCTCCTCCGGCGTGGACGCTCCTGCCCCCGGTGACGTTCCTCGTCCGGGTACGGCTCACCCTCGTCCGGGAGCGGGCCGTCCGGGTGCTGCTCGTGCAACCGTCGCGCGTGCTCGTACAGGGTGATGGGGGATCCGGGCAGGGGCCCGGTCGGGGCGGTCACCGGCGGGCGGAGGACTCGATTCCGTAGGTCACGGCCGGAATGGTGCCAGTGGCGCGTGCGACTCGGGAAGAGCCGCGGTCACCACCGGTCCTGCGGCGGGCGCGCCTCGTGTCAGTCGAGGACGGCCGTGGCCTCCACCTCGACGAGGACGTCGGGCTCGAAGAGCATGTCCACACCGATCAGCGACGCCGGGGGCATCGGCAGCGGCAGGCCGATCTCCTCCGCGACCGACTCCACCCCGCGCATGAAGGGCTCGATCTTGTCCGGGCTCCAGCCGGTCACGAAGAAGGTCAGGCGCACGACGTCCTCGAACCCGGCGCCCACGCCTGCCAGTGCCGTGCGCGTGCTGCGCAGGGCGTGGGCGACCTGCCCGGCGAGGTCGCCCGGCGCCAGGGGCGTGCCGTCGGCGCTGCGGGCGATCTGCCCGGCCACGTGGACCTGGCGGGTGCCGGTGGCGACGGCGACGTGGTGGTACGGGACGGGCTGCATCAGGCCCTCGGGGGACGACAGGTGGACCGTCATGGTGACTCCTCGCTCGACTGGTCGGGTATCTCATGGATACCTGGTGCTGAGCGGGCACCTCAACGAGACTGGGTGTCGTGACGGATACCGACGCGCACGCGCAGGGCAGGCTGACGATCACCGCGACGCACCGGGAGCTGCTCGACCAGGTGCTCGACAAGTGGTCCCTCGACGTGCTCAACGAGCTGTGCGAACGCCCGCAGCGGTTCAGCGGCCTCCGGCGGGCGATCCCCACGGTCACGCAGAAGTCGCTGACGGCGACGCTGCGGCGCCTGGAGCGCAACGGCATCGTCGAGCGCGTCGTGCTGGGCACCCGGCCGGTCGCCGTGGAGTACCGGATCACGCCCCTCGGCAAGACGCTCCGCCCGCCGGTCGACGCGATCCTGCACTGGGCGGCGGAGCACCTGCCGAGCATCGACGCGGCGCGTGACAGGTACGACGAGGAGATGGACGGCGCACGCTGATCCAGGGCCTGCCGTGCTTCTCCCGCGGCTCACGCGGACGTCACCCGCGGACCGCGCCGGGCGCCTAGCGTGGCTTCCATGACGAGTGAGCACCCCACGCCGCCCGCCGGCGGCGCACGGCAGCTGCGGCTGGTCGTCGAGGCCGCCGACTACGAGGAGGCCGTCCGGTTCTACCGCGACGTCCTCGGCCTCCCCGAGCAGGCGGCCTTCCAGGGGGACGACGACGCCCGCGTCGTCATCCTCGACGCCGGCCGCGCCACCCTGGAGATCGCGAACCCCGCCCAGAAGCGCATGATCGACGACGTCGAGGTCGGCCGGCAGGTCGCGCCCGCCGTCCGCGTCGCGTTCGAGGTCGACGACGCCGTCGCGACCACCGGTGCCCTGGCCGGCGCCGGCGCCGAGGTGATCGCCGAGCCGACCGAGACGCCGTGGCGGTCGCTCAACGCGCGCCTCCAGGCGCCGGCGGGCCTGCAGATCACCGTCTTCCAGGAGCTGGAACCGCTCGAGACCCGCTCCGAGCGCCCCGGCTTCGGCACCGACGCCACGCGCGACTGACCGTCACCGCCTCCGCGCGCGTCGCTCCCGTTCGGCGCTCTGCCTGGTCACGACCAGGCAGAGCGGGGCTTCCAGCGCGCGTCGAGCTCGCTCAGCACCCGCCGGGTGAAGCCGTCGCCGTCCTCGTCCTGCTGAGGGCGGCGCTCGTGCCTCAACATCCCGCCCGCCGACATGCGGATATCCGTGTCGATCTGGTCTCGGACCGGCGTCACACGGATATCCGCATCAGGGACAACTGCTACCCGATCCCGGCTGCCCACTGCGCGGGTGCCTCGCGACGCGCCCAGGCGGCGGGGCCGGTCAGCCAGGTCACCGTCGGGGCCCTCCGCACCGGGCCGTCGTCGCGGGCGGTGCGGAGGGCGTCCCGGCGGAGGGGGCTCAGCCCACCTTCACGAGCTGCCACTGCTGGTTGGTGCCGTTCCAATCGGTGTACTGGACGATGTTCCCGCCGTCGGCGGTGGAGGCACCCTGCACCTCGACGACCTCGTCGGCGAGCTCACGCGCGCGCTCGTTGCCCGACGGGCGACGCGGGCCGACATCGCCGCCCTCGTCACGGAGAACGTCGCAGCCCGCGGCGGCACGCTCGTCACCGACCGGTCCTCGGCCACACTCACGGTGGGCGTGGACGCCGGGTGCACGTACGACGTGCTGCGCCGACCCGAGAGGCTGCTCGCGGACCTGCTCTGACGCCGGCGGCCGACGAACGCCGTCGAGGCCGCGATGCGCACGTCGTGATCTCCGGTGACGGACGGACCGGTCGCCCTCCATGATGCTGCGGTGACTCCCGCGCGACCGCGGTTCCAGGACCGCGACGAACCGGTGCGGTACCTGCGGCCCTCGACTGCCCTGGTCCGGTGCCCCCGGTGTGTTGCGCGGGCCGTGGCGACCCCCACGTCGGTGACGTGCTCGGCCTGTGCCTTCTCCCGCACGGGAAGCGGCTCGGTGCTCCTCGGTGCTCGGGTGACGGCGGTGGTGCAGGGTCGGTGCGGCCGGTGCGGGCGCAAGGCTGTGGTCGAGCGGAGCGTGCGAGGGGCGATGAGCCCGGTGCCCGTGCGCTGCGAGGGATGCGGGGCCGTCACCCGTCACGGCGTCGTCCGGGTGCGAGGCGCGGGCGTGCCCGAGGGCCCGCGGTTCCGTGGGCTCGACCTCTGGTTGCAGACCCCGTGCGAGGGTCGTGTCCTGTGGGCCTGCGACGAGGCGCACCTGGACTTCCTCGAGCGTTACGTCGCTGCCGGGCTGCGTGAGCAGGGGCCGGGGAACGCGTCCCTCGCCAGCCGGCTGCCCGCGTGGATCAAGAGCCGCAAGAACCGCGCCACCGTCCTGCGAGGGCTGCGCCGCCTCCGCGCGACGCTCGCCGGGTAGCAGCGCTCTCGCACCCGACGAAAGATCCACCATCGTGGGTGAGAACTGCGTCGCACGGCGGTGAGGACCGTGACCTCCGCGTCTCGGCCGGCTGTTGGTGACCACCCCCGCGGTTCCCAGCAGGATGGACTCGTGACGACGGACGAACCGGTGTGGTCCGAGCCGCAGCCCGTCCCGGACGGGACGTGGCATCGCACCGCGACCGTCCGGTGTGCGCACCGCGGCTGCCCGGACGGGACGCTCGTCGTCAACGTCATGACGAAGGAGGACGGCCCGGTTCCGCCGTCGACGCAGGCGCTGGTGACGCATGTCGGCGCGACGGCGCGCGAGGTCCTCGACGACGCGCTCGCCTACCTCGTGGCCACCGCCCGCGCAGACCCGTCCAGCGTCGGTCTGGACGGCGACGCGGTCGTGGAGGTGGCTCTCGTTGAGCTCTCCCTGGTGGTGGACGAGTCCGACGAGTGGCTCGTGCACGTGGGCGAGTGCCCGTTCCCTGCCGCGGACCCGTACGGCATCGCCGTGCGGATGCGCGGACTGCAACCGGTCGGGCTCGAACTCCTGGAGGACGTCCAGGAGCTCTGACGCGCCTGCTGCCGAGAGATCATCCAGGCGTGTAGGAACTCGCGCGGTCTGTCCGTAGCCTGCGGCTGTGATCTGGGCGTGGACAGGAACAGGAGACAGCCGCTGTCTCACGTTCGTGTCCGAATCCTCGGTCGACGGCAGGATGACGTGAGGCTGACGCTCCGACAGACCCGTCACAGCCTCGTGTCGAGCTCGCTCGCCGCCCGCGACGACAACGACCTGACGGCGCTCTTGCGTGGTGCACCCAGCGGCTCCGTCGGGGTGGGCGGTGCCTCCTCCGTGGTCGACGTGGACGGCGTGCCGGTGTTCGCGAAGCGCATCCCGATCACCGACCGAGAGCTCGCCCACCCGCACAGCACGGCCAACCTGTTTGCTCTGCCGACCGCCTGCCAGTACGGCATGCACCCCCTCGCCGCTCCTGGCTTCGGCGCGTGGCGTGAGCTCGCCGCGAACGTCACTCTCACCGACGGGGTCCTCGCAGGGGAAGCCGAGTGCTTCGCCCTGCTGCACCACTGGCGGGTGCTTCCCGGCCGCCCGCCGGTCGCCGACGAGCACCGGGAGATCGAGGCGGTCGTCGCCCAGTTCGGCGGCGACCCGGCCGTACGGGCCCGCTTCGAGGAGCTCGCCACCGCGAGGTTCAGCCTCGTGCTGTTCCTCGAGCACCTGCCCGATCGCCTGCCCGACTGGCTGGGCGACCCGGTGGGTCGGGCCGTTGACGTCGAACTGCGCCTCTTCGAGGCGGTCGACCTCCTGCGGAGCCGCGAGCTGCTGCACCTGGACGGACACTTCGGGAACATGCGAGCCGACGACGGGCGCATCTACCTCGTCGACTTCGGGCTGGCCACGTCACCGAGGTTCGACCTGTCCGAACCTGAACGTGACTTCGTCGCACGCAACGTCGACCACGACGCCGACTATGCGGCGATGCGGCTGGTGAACTGGCTCGTCACCACGGCGTGCGGGGTGCCGGTGCCGGCCGGCGGCGGCCCCGTCGCCCGCAACGCGTACGTGCGTCGGTGCGCGGAGGGCTACATACCGAGAGACGTGCCGGCGACGGTGGCGCGGATCCTCGTCCGGCACGCTCCCGCTGCGGCCCGGATGAACGACTTCTGCTGGCGCCTCGTCGAGGGAGACATCCACGCCCAGTACGCCGGCGCCTAAGGAGTCGCATTGATCTCAAGGCCGTACCAGCGGACACGCTAGAGCGACGGCGGGCACCCCGCCGGACGCGCTGACGCGAATCGGACAACCTCAACGCGAACCGACAGAGCTGTGGGAACTCATGCGACTTGTCCGCTGCCCGGCGCTGTGACCTGCGACCTGACAGAAGCGCGTGACGCCCGCCGTCTCACCTTCGTGTCCGGATCCTCAGCGGCGGGCGTACGGACCGGCTGATCAACCGGTCATGCCGATGTGCGGAAGTCTCCCGAGGGCGGCCTACGCCTGAGAGGGTGCCAGAATCCCGTCCCATGTCCCACGTGCTGGACCGCTGGTCCCGGAGCTTCTGGCGTCTCGCCGGCCGTGCGGTTGATCTGGAGGGCGCCGACTCCTGGCTTGAGGCGCCGGTAAGCGCGACGGCGACGGTCGGAGACGGGTGGATCGACGTCGAGGCGGCGGAGCGTGGGTGGACCGTGGACCGTGGGGCGCCCGAGGCGGGTCTGCTCTCGTCGATGACGGCGCTCGACGGTCCCGGCTTCGACTCGGCACGGCTGCGACCGGCCATTCGAGACTTCTACGAGCACACCGCATCCTGGGACATGGACGTGTGGAGCAGCTGGTCACCGGTGCTTTGGCCGGCAGGCGAGCTGGTCGCGCGCCTCTACGCGCGCCGGGTCGAGCAGCTCGCCCTGCCGATGCGACCGCTCGACGTGGCCCACGGCATGGACAGCCAGGTCACGGTGGTGCGGGACGGCGCAGGCGAGCAGGTCGCGGCGGCCTGGGTGCGGACGCTGCGGAGCAACGGTCGCCATGTCTTCAGCGGCAGCTACTCGACGCGCACCCTCCCCGGCGCGGACCGGCCGAGCGTCCACGCGACCTTCCCGCTCGAGACGGGCAACGTGCAGGTGTTCCTGCGCCCGTCCGTCACGGACGACGGCGGGTTGCGCCTCGTGTCTCCGACCGGCAGCTTCGGCCAGGACGGCGCGTACGTCGTCGTGCGGGAGGGCCGCGCCGTAGCCGCCCGCGTGCCGCTGCACGAGACACTCCACGTGTACGTCGACGACCGCGGGGTGCTACGCACCGACCACGAGCTGCGGCTTGGCAGGCTGTCGGCGGTCCGGCTCCACTACCGGTTGGAGCGCGCGTCGTGACCGTCCACAGCGTGCACCTGGCCGAGCTCCCGCGCTGGGTGACGGCGCGGGCGCTCGCGCAGCACCCGTCCGGCAGTACCGTGGCCGGGCTGGCTCACTCCGAACCGCTGGCCCTGATGCGGCTCGGCGCACCGACGCTGTCCCCAGACCGCCTCCAACTGCGCCGTCTGGCCGTGTTCGCCCAGTGGACCGACGAGGCCGCACTGGACAGGTTCCTCCGCGAGGACGCCCTGGGCCGCCACCTCGCCGACGGCTGGCACGTGCGCCTGGAGTTCCTGCGACGATGGTCCACCCTGGCGGCCTTGCCCGGGCTCCCGGTGCGAGCCGGCGACTGGGACCGGGACGAGCCGGTCGTCGCCGTGACCGTGGCTCGGATGCGCATGCGGGAGGTGCCGCGCTTTCTCCATTGGGGCAAGCCCGTCGAGCGGCTCGTCCGTGACCACCCCGGCACAACCCTCGCCCTGGCTGGCTTCCGGCCCCCACGGACGATCGCCACCTTCTCCGTCTGGCGCTCCATTCGGGAGATGGAGGAGATGGTGCACGGCGGGTCAGCGGTCCAGCACCCGGAGCGGCACGCTGCGGCGATGACCGAGCGCGATCGCCGCGACTTCCACCACGAGTTCGCCACCTTCCGGTTCCGGCCGATCTCGGAGCACGGTGCGTGGCAAGGGCGCACCGGCATTGTGCCCGGGGCGCGGTGACCCCGCCGGGTCGCTCGCGATGGCCAGCTGCCGCCCGGCACATCGCTCAGGTCACCGTCGTGCCCACGACCGCAGGATGGCGAGCGGACACACCGGCGCGACGGCGGACACGCTCACGTGAACCGGACAACCTCGGTGCGAACCTGCAAGCGCTGTAGGAACTCATGGAAGTTGTCCGGAGGTGGCGTCCCGTGGAGTGGTGGAGGTTCTCGACACCGTGCGGGTCAGCGCTCTGATCATGCCGTGAGCAGTTCGGGCTGGTCCACCTCCTGGTCGGTGACGGTGGCCGTGGTGAGTTGGGCCATGGTGTTCTCGGACAGGTAGCGCCGGTCGGTCGCGGCCAATTCGTCGTAGGCCTCGAGCAGGACCGCGCCGGCCAAGCGCAGCAGGGCGGCGGGGTTCGGGAAGACGTCCGACGACGTCGGTGCGGCGCTTGACCTCCTTGGTCAGCCGTTCCAGGGGGTTCGTCGACCAGATCTCCTTCCAGTGCCCGACCGGGAAGGCGGAGTACGCGAGGAGGTCCTCGCGGGCCCCGAGCATGAGCGCCTGGACCTTGCGGTCGAGCGCGGCGACGTCCGCCAGCACGACGAGCGGGTGCACGTTGTCCGCGAACGCCGAGCGGGGAGGGTAGCCCGGGTGCAGGTCGGCACGGGTCAGTCCGACGATCCTCAGGAGCCCGTCCAGCACCCCGTCCGGCAGCTCCTCGAGACGCGGCTCGACGCTCGTGAATGCGGCCGCGACACCGCCGTCGCGCTCGGACGTCCGGACCTCCAGCTCACCGGCCGGTGTCTCGAACACCGTGGCCCCGACACCGTCGCGCCAGGCCAGCGCGACGGCGGTCGCGATGGTCGCGTGGCCGCAGAACGGCACCTCGGCCGCGGGGGAGAAGTAGCGGATGCCGACACGCGCGCTGCCGTCCGGCCCGGGTGCGGGCGGGCGCGTGACGAATGCCGTCTCCGCGTAGCCCACCTCGGCGGCGATGCGTTGCATGTCGGCGTCCGTCAGGGCAGCCGCGTCAAGGACGACGCCGGCGGGGTTGCCACCGCCCGGGTCGGCGGCGAAGGCGGTCAGGCGCAGGACGTCGCCGCTCACACGGCAAGCGTAGGAGCCGTCAGGGAGAGATGGGCACAGCCCGCACCTGGCATCTCGTGCACGATCAGAGCTCGTCCGTGAGCTGCGCCTGCGGCCCCAGCGCGCCAACGGCCGCGAGGAGCGCGTGGAGGGGCGCGGTGTCGACCGGGTGCTCCGGCGCAACCAGGGTGGCAGCCCGCACCAGCTCGACGGGCGCTGCCTCGTACGGCTCGCGACGGAGCCCGCATACCTCGCAGCTCGCCGCGTTGAACTCCCGCGACGGCGTGAAGTCGTGAGCCGGCAGGTGGCGCAGCGCCGTCCACGCGGGCCACAGAGCGCGGACCTCCAGGTCGCGCGACGTCAGGCTGTCCACCCACCACGCGCGCAGCGTCGGCTTGTCCGCAGCGGCGACCAGGGTGCGTGTCGCGTCGACGGCGTCCGCGTGGTCCCCCAGTCGTTCGGCATCCGTCTCGCCCAGCACCTTCTCAGGATGGCAGGTGGTGATCCGGTTGCCCGTCGCGGGCCGCTGAGCGGCAAGAGGACAGGCGGGTCGGGATGCGCGGACACACGGCGGACAAGGAGGTGGGACTCGGATGAGTGGATCGGGATCCCATCTCTCCCGGGACAGCGCCCCGGGTGAGACGCGGGCGCGCCTTGCCGCGAGCGTCGGCGTTGCTCGGAGACGACCGTGGGAACAGATCCGCGAGCATCAGAGTTGAGCCCAGCAGACTCAAGTTCGACCGTCTCGGGTTTGCCAGGTCGCTCCGGCCGACGCAGACTTGAGCCAGGCGGACTCAAGGGCGCCCCCAGTTTGTGGAGCACCGCTCCGGAAGGAAGGCAACGCACATGGCACGAGCAGTCGGCATCGACCTCGGTACCACCAACTCGGTGGTCGCGACCCTCGAGGGCGGCGAGCCCACCGTCATCGCCAACGCCGAGGGGTCGCGCACGACTCCGTCGGTCGTCGCGTTCTCCAAGACCGGCGAGGTCCTCGTCGGCGAGGTCGCCAAGCGCCAGGCCGTCACCAACGTCGACCGGACCATCACGTCCGTCAAGCGCCACATGGGCACCGACTGGACCACGGCGGTCGACGAGAAGAAGTACACGCCGCAGGAGATCAGCGCCCGCATCCTCGGCAAGCTCAAGCGTGACGCCGAGGCGTACCTGGGCGAGCCCGTCACCGACGCGGTCATCACGGTCCCGGCGTACTTCAACGACGCCGAGCGCCAGGCCACCAAGGACGCCGGCACCGTCGCGGGCCTCAACGTCCTGCGCATCATCAACGAGCCCACCGCGGCCGCCCTGGCCTACGGCCTGGAGCGCGGCAAGGAGGACGAGCTCATCCTCGTCTTCGACCTCGGCGGCGGCACGTTCGACGTCTCCCTGCTCGAGGTGGGCAAGGACGACGACGGCTTCTCCACGATCGAGGTCCGCGCGACCGCGGGCGACAACCGCCTCGGCGGCGACGACTGGGACGCGGCGATCGTCGCGCACCTGGTCACCGAGGTGAAGAACACCACGGGCGTCGACCTGTCGAAGGACAAGATCGCCCTGCAGCGTCTGCGCGAGGCGGCCGAGCAGGCCAAGAAGGAGCTGTCGTCCGCGACCAGCACCAACGTCTCGCTGCAGTACCTGTCGATGAGCGAGAACGGCCCGATCCACCTCGACACCAAGCTCACGCGCGCGCAGTTCCAGCAGATGACGCAGGCGCTGCTCGACCGGGTCAAGGCGCCGTTCCACCAGGTCATCCGCGACGCCGGCATCTCCGTGGCCGACATCGACCACATCGTGCTCGTCGGCGGCTCGACCCGCATGCCCGCGGTGTCCGAGGTCGTCACGCAGCTCACCGGCGGCAAGGAGCCCAACAAGGGCGTCAACCCGGACGAGGTCGTGGCCGTCGGCGCCGCGCTGCAGGCCGGCGTCATGAAGGGCGACCGCAAGGACGTCCTGCTCATCGACGTCACGCCGCTGTCCCTCGGCATCGAGACCAAGGGCGGGGTGATGACCAAGCTCATCGAGCGCAACACGGCCATCCCGACCAAGCGCTCGGAGATCTTCTCCACCGCCGAGGACAACCAGCCGTCCGTGCTGATCCAGGTGTTCCAGGGCGAGCGCGAGTTCGCGCGCGACAACAAGCCGCTGGGCACGTTCGAGCTCACCGGCATCGCGCCGGCGCCGCGCGGCGTCCCGCAGGTCGAGGTCACGTTCGACATCGACGCGAACGGCATCGTGCACGTGTCCGCCAAGGACCGCGGCACCGGCAAGGAGCAGTCGATGACCATCACGGGCGGGTCGGCCCTCCCCAAGGAGGACATCGACCGCATGGTGAAGGACGCCGAGGAGCACGCCGCCGAGGACAAGAAGCGCCGCGAGGAGGCCGAGACCCGCAACACGGCGGAGCAGCTCGTCTACCAGACGGAGAAGCTCCTGGTCGACAACGCGGACAAGCTCTCCGAGGACGTCAAGACCGAGGTCCAGGCGGCGGTCGGCGAGCTCAAGACCGCCCTCGAGGGCACCGACGTCGAGGCCGTCAAGGCCAAGCACGCCGCGCTCCTGACGGCCAGCCAGAAGATCGGCGAGGCCCTGTACAGCCAGGAGCAGGCCGCCCCGGCCGCCGCCGACGCCCCGCCCGCGGGCGACAAGACGTCCGACGAGGACGTGGTCGACGCCGAGATCGTCGAGGACGAGGCACCGGAGGGCGACAAGAAGTGACCGACGAGCACGCCCCCCAGGGGCCGGACCAGCCGCAGGGCGGGTCCGGCCCCGACGAGGGGGCCCCGCGCGTGACCGACAAGCGCCGCCTCGACCCCCAGACGGGCGAGCTGCGCGAGCCGACGCCCGAGGAGGCCGTGCTCGACGCGGCCGCCGACGCGGTCGCGGGCGTCGCCCCCGAGGGCGACCTCGCGGCGGCCCAGGAGCTCGCGGCGCAGCGTCTCGACGAGCTGCAGCGCTCGCAGGCGGCGCACTACAACCTCGAGCAGCAGTACTCGGCGTACGTGAAGCGGTCCAAGGCCGAGGCGCTGGCCTCGCACGACCGGGGTGTCGCGGCCGTGGCCGAGGCGCTGATCCCGGTGCTGGACGACATCGAGCTGGCCCGCCAGCACGGTGACCTGTCCGGGCCGTTCGCGTCGATCGCGGAGAAGCTCGAGGCGACCCTGCAGCGCTTCGGCGTGGAGCGGTACGGCGCGGCCGGGGAGCCGTTCGACCCGGCCGTGCACGAGGCGCTCATGCACGCGCACTCGGCGGACGTGACGGAGCCGACGGTGCAGCAGGTGCTGCAGCCCGGGTACCGCACGGCCGAGCGGGTCCTGCGCGCCGCCCGGGTGGCGGTCGTGGACCCCGAGGGCTGACGGGCACCATCATCTGCACACCAGGACGAAGCGGGAGGGAGGCGCCGTGACCGGCCAGGACTGGCTCGAGAAGGACTTCTACGCCGTGCTCGGCGTCGCCAAGGACGCGGACGCGGCCACGGTGAAGAAGGCGTACCGCAAGCTGGCGCGCCAGCTGCACCCGGACCAGAACCCGGGCGACGCTGCGGCCGAGGCCCGCTTCAAGGACATCGGCGAGGCGTACGCGGTGCTCTCGGACCCCGAGCAGCGCCGCCAGTACGACCAGCTGCGTGCCATGGCCGGCGGCGCCCGCTTCACCGCGGGCGCCGGCGGTCGTGGCGGCGCGCCCGGCGGGCCGGGGTTCGAGGACCTGTTCGGCACGATGTTCGGCGGGGCCAACGGCCCCGGCGGGCGGGTGCGGTACCAGACGTCCGGCACGGGCGGCGGGGCGGGCGGCCCGGGGTTCGAGGACCTGCTCGGCGGGCTGTTCGGCGGCGGGGGAGCGCGGGGCCACGCCGGTGCCGACCTGACGGCGACCACGACGCTGCCGTTCCGCACGGCGGCCGAGGGGTCGACCGTGTCGCTGTCCGTCGAGGGGCGCACCGTCAACGCGCGCATCCCGGCGGGGGTGCGCGACGGGCAGAAGATCCGCCTGCGCGGCAAGGGCCGCCCGGGCAGCGGCGGGGCGCCCGACGGCGACCTCGTCATCACCGTGCAGGTCGAGCCGCACCCGGTGTTCTCGCTCGAGGCCGACAACCTGCGCGTGACCGTGCCGGTGGCGTTCGACGAGGCGGCGCTGGGCGCGACCGTGCAGGTGCCGACCCTCGACGGGTCGACCGTGCGCGTGAAGATCCCGGCCGGCACCCCCTCGGGGCGCACGCTGCGCGTCAAGGGCAAGGGCATCACGACGTCGAAGGGCACCGGCGACCTGCTCGTCACCGTGCAGGTGGTGGTGCCCCAGCGGCTGAGCGCCGCGGCCCGCGAGGCCGTGCAGGCGTTCGGCATCGCCACGTCCGGCGAGGACGTGCGCGCCGACCTCATGGCGGACGCCCGGCGCTGACGGGTCCGCGCCACCCGACCGGGTGGCGCGGTGCACCGCCGCAGGGACTGCGGGGAGGAGGACGGTCGATGGACGAGGACGCGAAGGTCTACGTCATCTCGGTCGCCGCCGAGCTCGCGGGCATGCACCCGCAGACCCTGCGGCAGTACGACCGCCTCGGCCTGGTCCGCCCCGGCCGCACGCGTGGGCGCGGGCGCCGGTACTCGGCCCGGGACATCCAGATGCTCCGCGAGGTGCAGCGGCTCTCGCAAGACGAGGGCGTGAACCTCGCGGGCATCAAGCGGATCCTCGAGCTCGAGGCCGAGGTGCGAGCCGTGCGCCAGCAGGTCGAGTTCCTGCGCACCCTGCTGGACCCGGGGCGCCGGGTCTTCACCGCCGACCCGACCGGCAACGTCGTCGCCGACCGCCGGCACCCCCTGGCTCCGCAGCCCGCGCCGGGCCGCCGGCCGCGCTGGGTGCCGCGCCAGCTCGTGGCCGGGCCCACGCCCCGCCGCGACGGCTGAGCGGGCCGTCCGGCCGCACGTCCTCCACCTGCGGCGATGCCGGGGGATGGGCCGTCCGGGCGAGGGCCGGACGAGTGAAGGTGCGTGCCACCGGTTGTCACAATCGGACATACCGGACGAGCATGGCGGTCTCGCCGTGAACCACCCGCACGCGGTGACGGCCGGCCGCCGAGCCGCGAGGCCGTCGCCCCGACGAAGGGCCGCTCCTCGTGACCGCTGCGCGCACCCCGCTGATCGCCACGCACGACATCGCCGCCGACCGTGAGCGCCTGCGCCGCCGCCGCGTGGTCCGCCTGTGCCTCGTCGTGCTGGCCCTCGAGGTCTACGTCATCTGGGCGGCCCTGACCGGGCGGCCGCTGGTCGTGGTGCCGGAGGTCGACCCGCTGGTGCTCGTGCCGGTGCTGTTCTTCGCCGCGCTCCTGCTGCTGCTCGTCGGCACCCAGGTCGGCTCCGGCCGCTCCCCGCACGTGACCTACCGGCCCGAGCAGGTCGACGTCACGCTCGACGACGTCGTCGGCATCGACCCGGTGGTCGAGGACGTGCGCCGCTCGATCGACCTGTTCCAGACCCACCGGCGGTTCGCCGACCAGATGGGCGGCACCCCGCGCCGCGGCCTGCTGTTCGAGGGCCCGCCCGGCACGGGCAAGACCCTGACGGCCAAGGCGATGGCCGCGGAGGCGGGCGTGCCGTTCCTGTTCGTGTCCGCGACGAGCTTCCAGTCGATGTACTACGGCGCGACGGCCCGCAAGATCCGCGCGTACTTCAAGGCGCTGCGCACCGCCGCCCGCAAGGAGGGCGGCGCGATCGGCTTCATCGAGGAGATCGACGCGATCGCGCTGCGCCGCGGCGGGCTGGCGGCGACGTCGTCGCGGGCGGCGTTCGTGCAGGTGCCGTCCGTGCAGGGCCTGCTCGGCGGCCAGGGCGGCGTGGTGCGCGACGCGATGATCTCCGAGGGCACCGGGGGCGTCGTCAACGAGCTGCTCGTGCAGATGCAGTCGTTCGACGAGCCCGTCGGGTCCGACCGGGTCGTCAACGCGCTGCTCCAGCTGGTCAACCTGCTGCTGCCCGCGCACCGCCAGATCCGCCTGCGCAAGCCCACGCGGGCCCCGATCCTGCTGATCGCCGCCACCAACCGTGCTGACCACCTCGACCCGGCGCTGCTGCGGCCGGGCCGGTTCGACCGCCGTCTGACGTTCAACCCGCCGGACGCGCACGGCCGTCGCGCCCTCGTCGACCACTTCCTGGCCCGCCGCGCGCACCACGCCGAGCTGGACGAGCCCGCGGTCCGCGACCGGGTGGCGGCCGCGACGAGCGGGTGGACGCCCGTGATGGTCGAGCACGTGCTCGACGAGGCCCTGGTCAACGCGCTGCGCCGCGGCGACACCGCCATGCGGTTCGTCGACGTCGAGCACGCGCGCCTCACCGAGCTGGTCGGCATCGGCCACCCGGTGACGTACACGCCCGGCGAGCAGCGCCTCATCGCGACGCACGAGGCCGGGCACGCCGTCACCGCGTGGCTCGTGGCGCCCAGCCGCACCCTCGAGGTGCTGACCATCGTCAAGCGCGGCTCCGCCCTGGGCCTGCTCGCCCACGGCGACTGCGAGGAGGTCTACACGCACTCGCGCTACGAACTCGGCGCGCTCGTGCAGATCGCCATGGGCGGCTGGGTCGCCGAGGAGCTGTTCTTCGGCCAGACCAGCACCGGCCCGGCCTCGGACCTCGCAGCCGCGACCCGCACGGCCGCGCAGATGGTCGGCGCGGCCGGCATGACGGGTTCGCTGGTCTCGTTCGCCGCGACCGACAAGGACCTCGTCTCGGCCGTCATCGGCGACCCGTCCGCCCGCGCCCAGCTCGAGGAGGTGCTCGACGACGCCCGCGCGACCGTCCGGCGTCTGCTCGCGTCGAACTCCGACCTCGTCGAGGCCCTCCGCGACGCGCTCCTGGCCCGGCACGAGCTGGTCGGCGACGAGATCACGGCGGTGCTGGAGAAGGCCGTCGCGGACCGTCCCGGCGCGGCCCCGGTGCGACCGGCGGGCGCTCTGCGCATCGCCTGACGCACGGGCAGGCACGGGCACGGCGGAGCGGGTGACGGGACCCTCGTCCCCCTCGCCGGGCGTCCGGATGGTGAGATGATGGCGGGGCCGGCGACCCCGGCCACCCGTCCGCACGCACCGACCAGGAGCGACGAAGATGTCCGCCGTCACGTTCAGCCACGCCCCCTCCGCCGCCCGCGGCGTCCGCACGCACGCGCACCGCGCGATCGACACGGTCCGCTGGGCCCCCGCGCCCACGCCGGGCGCCACGGCCGCCCAGCGCCTGCGGTTCGCCGGCTACGTCGCCGGCAGCGTCGTCGCATGGGTCGCGCTCGGCCTGCTGGGCGCCGCGCTGCTCGGCGCCCTCGTCGGCCTGGTCTGAGCCGCCCCCGCGCACCGGTGCCGGCACGGACGACGACGTCCGCACCGGCACCGGTCGCACCGCGGGTCAGCCGAAGATCTGCCGGTAGAACTGCCCCACCCAGCCGCCGAGCTCGGGGCTGGTCATGCGCTGCGTGCCCGTGACGCCGTGGCTCACGATGCCGTTGACCACGTCCGGCGCCTGCGCGTCGAACCAGGGGCCGCCGCTGGAGCCCTGCGTCATGTCGTCGAGCTTGGCGATCGTCGACGGCGCCGGCTCGGCGACCCGGCTGCCGAGGCTCTGCCACATGTGCTCGCCGTCGAACGCGAACCCCGGCCGCGGCTGGCCCGGGTAGCCCGCCGCCGTCCAGACGGGGGCCACCCCGCCCCAGAACAGGCCGGCCCAGCCGACGACCTCACCGATCGCGTGGCCGTTCAGGGGCTTGATCGTGCACATGCCGACGTCCCAGGCGGCGATCTGGTTTGCCTGCACGTGCCACGCCTGGGGCACGAGCGGCTGCGCGATCTCCCACGCGCCGAACGGCGCCTGCTGGGCGTCGTACGCGGGCACGAACACGAGCTTCTCCGCCGCGACGCCGTGGTAGGTCAGGTTGTGGGCTGCCGTGAGGATGCCCGTGCGGTGGACCACGCACGCCGACCCGGTGAACAGCTGGCCCCCACGGAGGAAGAAGAGCTTGCCGACCGTCCTCCACGGCACGGCCCGCGGGTCCGCCACCCGGTTCGTCACGGGCCCGACGTCCGGGCCGGCGACGCCGTCGGACGACGCGACGCCGAGCGACGACGCCACGCCCCCGGCGTGCACCCCGTGCAGGCCGCCGCCCGCGACCGTGCGGGGCGCGTCGGGCAGCTCGAAGGCGTCGGGGTCATGCTCCACGCCGAACGGCCGCGCCTCGGCCATCCGCTCCGGCGTCCAGAAGTCGAGGGCCGAGACGCCGTCGGAGCCGCCCGACGAGGCGCCGAGGGCCGCGGCGAAGTCCGGCGCGTGCACCGTGACGTCGGTCCAGGGGCCAGCCGGGTAGAGGCGCGCCTCGACCGTGTACCAGGTGATCGTCCAGGAGTACCCGCGGTCGTAGTCGCTCTTGACGAACACGTCGCCGCCGGAGCGGCCGATGATCTGGTCGCTGACCTTGCGCCAGTCCCCGCCGTTGCTCGACCGGTTGCACACGACGTCGAAGCCGACGATCACGCGTGAGGAGTTGCGGTACGAGAACACGTGCTCGTTCCAGCCGATCTTCCAGTCGGCGCTGACCGTGCTGGTCTCGAGCGTGACGTCGACGCCCGCCTCGTCGCCGCGCTGGAACCCGTACCCCCAGCGCACGGTGCCCTGGTCGGCGTCGTGGTTGACGCCCTTGCCGGGCTCGGTCTTCGCGGCGGCGACGACCTGGGAGTAGAAGGCCTGCCGGTTGGCGATCTCGTGCAGCGTCGTCAGCACGCGCTGCGTCTCGGCCGTCAGCAGCTCGATCTGCTGGGCGTCCGTGGCGAGCGACGCCTGGTGCGCCTCGATCGTCTTCTCGAGCTTGTGGTACGCCTCCTCGACGAGGCGGCGGCCGAAGTCCGGGCACGTGCGGAAGTGCGCGCGCACCAGCCAGAACCGGTTGTAGAGGAACCCGAGCTGGGCGAACGCGTCGGGACTGACCGGCACCTCGCCGGGCAGCGCCGGGTCGATCATGCGGTACGCCTGCAGGTAGCTCTCGAGCGGCTCCATCGCCTGGTTGTCGTTGAACCAGGGCACGATGACGGACAGCACCGACGCGGGCGTCCACCCCTCCGACGGGGCGTCGGGGACGGGGCTCGAGACGCCCTGCGCGGTGATCCGCACGTTCACGTTGGCGCCGTGCGCCTTGGCCGTCTTCTCGAAGGCTGCGCTGCCCTCGGCGCTGAGCACCTGCGGCACCTCGGCGCCCAGCGACGCGGCGAACTTCGTGCGCTGCTCCGTGCTCGTGAACCGGCACTGGTACGCCACCTGCAGGGCGGACCCGGCGCGGTAGCCGGCCACGAAGTAGTCGCCGTGCCGCTCGCGGAAGTCGGGCCCGGGCTCGACGGACAGGCTGTAGGCGTCCGCGAGGGAGAACTGGCTCTCCTCGACGTTCACCTCGGCGAGGATCGTCACCGCGAGCTCGGAGACCGCGAGCTCCTCCAGGTACGACGTGCTGGCCGAGACGGTGACGCCCTCGAGGTTGTACGACGCCTTCACCGACGAGCTGATGAGGCTCTGCATGTCGGACTCGGACTGCACGAGCGCGTACCGGTACTCCGGGTGCAGCGACGGGCTGCGGCGCACCTCGAAGGGCGCGACCGCGCTCGCGCGCAGCTGGCCGGTGACGGCGTCGACGCCGGCCCCCAGGCGCAGGTGCGGCTGCCACGGCTGCCCGACGACGGTGGTGTTGAGCAGCGTGGTCGGTTGACCGGTGCTGGTCCTGATCATGGTGTCCCCCTGCTGGTCGGCGGGTGCGACGCTGCGCCGCCCCCGGCTGTGCGGGCCGTCCCAGCCGGCCCACCGGTCACTGTTCTCCCGGCCGTGCGGAGGCGTCCTCACCAGAACTGGTGAACGTGACGGCCGCCAGGGCCAGCCACGCGGCGGGCAGCGACCTGTGCGCGACCGCGACCGCCTCCAGCTGGGACGTCACCTGGAGCTTGGCCAGCACGGACTTGATGTGGCTGCGCACGGTGTGCAGCGACAGGTGGCGGCGCTCGGCGATCCGGGCGGCCGGCAGCCCGGCGACCATCGCGCGCAGCACCGCGTGCTCGGCGGGCGTGAGCCGGTCGAGGTCGAGGACCTCCTGGTGGCGGCGCCCGAGCTCCCCGCCGACGGGCGGCCCCGCGGGGGAGCGCAGGCGGCGGTCGACCAGGCGCAGCAGCGGCACGAGCGGAGCGCCCTGGTTGAGGACGGCCGCGCCGCGCTCGTGCAGGTGCCGCAGCACGTCGGCCGAGCGCACGGTCCCGAGGGCCACGGTGCGGTGCAGGGGGACGCCGGGCGGCACCACGAGGCGGGCGACGCCGTCGTCGTCCTCGACGACCACGACGCAGGGACCGTGCAGGCTGCGCGGGTCGACCCGCTCGGTCCGCACGTCCAGGACGTCCCAGCCGCCCGAGCCGAGCCCGGCGGAGACGGCGGCGGCCGCGATGCTGCCGGGGAGTGCGACGACGGTGGTCCTGCGCTGGTCTGCCCCCATGGGCGGATGTGTGGCACACCGCGTCGGGCGGGGTGCCGAACGGCGCGCGACGCGCCGGGAGGGGTGCGACGCGCCGTCCTGTGACGAAGCGGACACAGGGGGCGAACCGGCTGTGGACGGAGGTGGGGACACGCCGGGGTGCGCCTGTGGGCGGCCCTGTGGGTATCGCCGTGCGGACGGCGCACATGCGGGTGAACACGCACGTCAGGGCGCCGACGCTCTGTCCACAGGCGGTGGGCGACGAGGGCGCACAGGGTGAAAACAACACCCGTGCAACACAACACCTAGTGGTGTCTTGCAGTGTCAGACCCCAGGTGTAGTGTCTACGCAGACGGTTCGCCCCCATGCTCTGCGGAGGGCTCGAGCCGGTCACAGACGCACGGAACGAGCCCTCGGGGAGAAGTCGCGATGACGATCACGGTCTACAGCAAGCCGGCCTGCGTGCAGTGCACCGCGACCTACCGTGCGCTCGACAAGGTCGGCCACGACTACACGGTCGTCGACATCTCGCAGGACGCGGACGCCCGCGACTACGTGATGTCGCTCGGCCACCTCCAGGCCCCCGTCGTGGTCGTCGACGGCGAGCACTGGTCGGGCTACCGCCCGGACCGCATCAAGGCGCTCGCCGAGAAGCTGGCGACGCAGGTCGCCTGACCCGGTCGCTCGGGGCCCCGGTCGGGCCCCGGACGACCGCACGGACGCCCCGGGCCGGTGCCGGTCCCGCACCGCACCGGCCCGGCGGGCTCCGCACAGATCGCACCTCGGACGGCGGAAGGAGCGTGCGATGACCTCGCTCGTGTACTTCTCCTCGGCGTCGGGCAACACCCACCGCTTCGTGGAGAAGCTCGGCCTGCCGGCCGTGCGGATCCCGCTGCGGCCCACCGAGCCGTTCCTGCACGTGCACGACCCGTACGTGCTGGTCCTGCCGACGTACGGCGGGGGCAACGAGGGCGGGGCGGTGCCCCGCCAGGTCATCAAGTTCCTCAACGACGAGGGCAACCGTGGCCTGATCCGTGGCGTGATCGCCGCGGGCAACACCAACTTCAGCGAGGCGTACTGCATCGCGGGCGACATCGTGGCGGCCAAGTGCCGGGTGCCGCTCCTGTACCGCTTCGAGCTCATGGGAACCAACGAGGACGTCACGCGCGTGCGCGACGGATTGGGGCAGTTTTGGCAGCGACGGTCGCAGATACCCGCGTAGAGATGACGGGGCTGGACTACCACGCCCTGAACGCGATGCTCAACCTGTACGACGCGGACGGGAAGATCCAGTTCGACGCCGACCGCGAGGCGGCGCGGCAGTACTTCCTGCAGCACGTCAACCAGAACACGGTCTTCTTCCACGACCTGGACGAGAAGCTCGAGTACCTCGTCGAGAACAAGTACTACGACCCGGCGGTGCTCGCGCAGTACGACCGCGAGTTCATCAAGTCGCTGTTCCAGTACGCGTACTCGAAGAAGTTCCGCTTCCAGACCTTCCTCGGCGCGTTCAAGTACTACACGTCGTACACGCTCAAGACGTTCGACGGCAAGCGCTACCTCGAGCGCTTCGAGGACCGCGTGTGCATGGTCGCGCTCGCGCTGGCCGAGGGCGACCAGGACTTCGCGATGAGCCTCGTCGACGAGATCGTCTCCGGGCGGTTCCAGCCGGCGACCCCCACGTTCCTCAACCTCGGCAAGGCGCAGCGCGGCGAGCCCGTGTCCTGCTTCCTGCTGCGCATCGAGGACAACATGGAGTCCATCGCGCGCGGCATCAACTCCGCCCTGCAGCTGTCCAAGCGCGGCGGCGGCGTGGCCCTGCTGCTGTCGAACATCCGCGAGCACGGCGCGCCGATCAAGCACATCGAGAACCAGAGCTCGGGCGTCATCCCCGTCATGAAGCTCCTCGAGGACTCGTTCAGCTACGCCAACCAGCTCGGGGCACGCCAGGGCGCCGGCGCGGTGTACCTGCACGCGCACCACCCGGACATCTACCGCTTCCTCGACACCAAGCGCGAGAACGCGGACGAGAAGATCCGGATCAAGACCCTCTCGCTCGGCGTCGTCATCCCGGACATCACGTTCGACCTGGCGAAGAAGAACGAGCCCATGTACCTCTTCTCGCCGTACGACGTCGAGCGCGTCTACGGCGTGCCGTTCGCCGACGTGAACGTGACCGAGAAGTACTACGAGATGGTCGACGACGCGCGCATCCGCAAGACCAAGATCAACGCGCGCGAGTTCTTCCAGACCCTCGCCGAGATCCAGTTCGAGTCCGGCTACCCGTACGTGATGTTCGAGGACACGGTCAACCGTGCCAACCCCATCAAGGGCAAGATCACGCACTCGAACCTGTGCTCGGAGATCCTGCAGGTCTCCACGCCGTCGACCTTCAACGAGGACCTGTCCTACGACGAGGTCGGCCGGGACATCTCCTGCAACCTGGGCTCGATGAACATCGCGCTGTCGATGGACTCCCCGGACCTGGGCCGCACGGTCGAGACGGCGATCCGCGCGCTCACCGCGGTGTCGGACCAGACGAGCATCGAGTCGGTGCCGTCGATCAAGCGGGCCAACGCCGGCGGGCACGCGATCGGCCTCGGGCAGATGAACCTGCACGGGTACCTGGCGCGCGAGCGGATCCACTACGGCTCCGACGAGGGCCTGGACTTCACGAACATCTACTTCTACACGGTCGCCTACCACGCGATCCGTGCCTCGAACCTGCTCGCGCAGGAGCGCCAGGCGAAGTTCTTCGGGTTCGAGGACTCGAAGTACGCGACCGGCGAGTACTTCACCAAGTACGTCGAGAAGGAGTGGAAGCCCCGCACCGAGCGCGTGCGCGAGCTGTTCGCCGCCGCGGGCGTGCACGTCCCCACGCAGGACGACTGGCGCGAGCTCGCGGCCCTGGTCGCCGAGCACGGGCTGTACAACCAGAACCTGCAGGCGGTCCCGCCGACCGGCTCGATCTCGTACATCAACCACTCGACGAGCTCGATCCACCCGATCGCGTCGAAGATCGAGATCCGCAAGGAGGGCAAGATCGGGCGCGTCTACTACCCGGCGCCCTTCATGACGAACGACAACCTGGAGTACTACCAGGACGCGTACGAGATCGGCTTCGAGAAGATCGTCGACACGTACGCCGAGGCGACGCAGCACGTCGACCAGGGCCTGTCGCTCACGCTCTTCTTCAAGGACACGGCCACGACCCGTGACCTGAACCGCGCGCAGATCTACGCGTGGAAGAAGGGCATCAAGACCATCTACTACATCCGCCTGCGGCAGATGGCGCTCGAGGGCACCGAGGTCGAGGGCTGCGTCAGCTGCATGCTGTGACGCTCTGACCTGCGCGAACGCCCCCGACGAGACTGAGGAACGAACGACATGATGAGCCCCACGGGCAAGCTGAAGCTGGTCGACCGCGTGTCGGCGATCAACTGGAACCGCCTGCAGGACGAGAAGGACCTCGAGGTCTGGGACCGCCTGGTCGGCAACTTCTGGCTGCCGGAGAAGGTGCCGGTCTCCAACGACATCCAGTCCTGGGCGACCCTCACGGACGCCGAGAAGATGATGACGAGCCGCGTCTTCACCGGCCTGACGCTGCTGGACACCATCCAGGGCACGGTCGGCGCGGTCAGCCTCATCCCCGACGCGCTGACCCCGCACGAGGAGGCCGTCTACACGAACATCGCGTTCATGGAGTCGGTGCACGCCAAGTCGTACTCCTCGATCTTCTCGACGCTCATGTCGACCAAGGAGATCGACGAGGCGTTCCGCTGGTCGGAGGAGAACCCGAACCTGCAGCGCAAGGCCGAGATCGTCCTGAACTACTACCGGGGCGACGAGCCGCTCAAGCGCAAGGTCGCCTCGACGATGCTCGAGTCGTTCCTGTTCTACTCGGGCTTCTACGCGCCCATGTACTGGGCGTCGCGGGCCAAGCTCACCAACACGGCCGACCTGATCCGCCTGATCATCCGTGACGAGGCGGTGCACGGGTACTACATCGGCTACAAGTTCCAGAAGGGCCTCGAGCGCGTCAGCGAGGCCGAGCGGGCCGAGCTCAAGGACTACACGTTCGAGCTGCTCTTCGAGCTGTACGACAACGAGGTGGAGTACACGCAGGACCTCTACGACGAGCTCGGCCTCACCGAGGACGTCAAGAAGTTCCTGCGCTACAACGCCAACAAGGCCCTCATGAACCTGGGCTACGAGGCGCTGTTCCCCCGCGACGAGACGGACGTCAACCCGGCGATCCTCTCGGCGCTGAGCCCCAACGCCGACGAGAACCACGACTTCTTCTCCGGCTCGGGCTCGTCGTACGTCATCGGCAAGGCCGTCAACACCGAGGACGACGACTGGGACTTCTGAGCCCGGCGTGCTGCCGACGCGGCCCTCGTGACCGGCTGGTCACGAGGGCCGCGGCGCGTCCGGTCAGAAGGTGCTCCACCCCGCCACCGGCCTTCGCGTGCCGTCCCGAGTGCCGACGGCGCCGCTCGCGCCGTGCGCGGCCGGCTCGTCACCAGGGCGACGCGCGCCACCGCGGCACGTGGGCGTCGAGCCACCGCTCGAACCGGTCCGGGTGGCGCAGGATCACGTCCGTGTCCCACCACGGCCCGCGGACGTACGCCGGCGTGACGACCGAGACCGTGCCGACGATGTCGTCGCCGGCGTGCAGCACGAGCGTCGGGTCGGCGGTCGTCGTCCAGGACGCGCCGTCCTGCTCGTCGGCCGGCACGAGGCAGGCGCGCAGCTCGGTGAGGGCGCCGGGGTCGTCGATCCGTGCCAGCAGGTCGTCGGGGTCGCGACGGCGGCGCTTCACGCCCGGGTCGTACGACGGGCCCCGGACCACCAGCAGCCGCGTCATCGAGTGCACGGCGTACTCGACGTCCAGAGGGTCGGCGTCCACGCCACGACGATAGCGACGGCCCGCACCCGGCCATCCGCAACGTGCGCGGGCCGAGCCCCAGCTCACCTGTGTGCCCCCGCCGAGCACGCTCGCCAGTCCGCGGTGTAGACGCGCGTCTACACCGCGACTACCGTGACTTCATGGCCACCGTCGGGACGCGCGAGCTCAAGCAGAACCCGCACGCCGTCGTGCGGCAGGTTCTCGAGACGGGCGAGGCGGTCGTGGTGACGACGCACGGGCACCCCACCGGAGTCGCGCTGGTGCCGACCCATGCTGGGCCGCGGCGGTGGGTCCGGGGGGCGGACCTGGCCCGGGTAGTCCCGATCGACGACGGCGCGGTGTCGCGGTTCCACGACGACCTCGCGTCCGTGGACCAGGACGACGAGCCCGCCGACCCGTGGGCGCCGCGCGCGTGATCCTCCTCGACACGAACGTGCTGGTCGACGTCCACCTGTACGCGCTCGACCCCGACGAGGAGTACACCGCGAGCATCCTGTCGCGTGCCGAGCTGGAGTTCGGCGTCCGCGCCGCCCGCAGCGCCGAGGACACCGCCGTCCGCACCCGGCGGCTCAACCAGCTCGACGATCTGTTCGACTGGCTACCGTTCGACGTGGAGTGCACGCGCTCGTACGGCATCGTCGCCTCGACGGCACGGGCGTCCGGCGCGAAGGTGCGCGGCAAGGACGCACTGATCGCCGCGCAGGCGCACCGGCACGGTGCAGCGGTCCTCACGGCGAACCTCGACGACTTCCGGCCCTTCGAGCACCTCGTCAGGATCGCGGCACCGACTCGTCGGTGACCCGGTCGCGCCGCTCAGGAGACGCGGCTCCACCGGAACGTGGTCGCCGTGGTGCAGGTGCGCTGCTCCAGGGCTGCGCCGTCGGCGGTCGAGCCGCCGACCACGCCCACGCACCGGCCGCTGGCGCGGTTGACCAGCTGGTCGTAGCCGTCGCCGGTGGACCGCCACGAGAACTGCTGGTTGGTGCGGCCGTGGCAGGTGTACTGGATGAGGCGGGCACCGTCGGCGGTGGACGCGCCGGTGACGTCGAGGCACTTGCCGCTGTGCGCGGATCGTAGGGAGAGGTACCCGCCGCCCGCGTCGACGACCTGCCAGCGCTGCCACGGCTGACCGTTGCTCGCCCACTGGCCCACCACGGCCAGGTCCTCACGGTTGGGCGCCTGGACGTCCATGACCTTGCCGCTCGCGCGGTTGACGATCCGCACCTCGCCGGACGGCGGCACCGTCGGGGTCGGCGTGGGGGTGGGCGTCGTGCCGCCGGTGCGCGTGAACTGCCAGCTGCCGACGTTGAACAGCTCGCCGCTGCCGCCCGCGAACCGCAGGACCAGGTCGCGGGTGCCGCTCGCGCCGCTGACCGGGCACGTCACCGTGGTCCACGCCTGCCAGCCGCCGGTGCCGGGCACGGTGCAGGTGCCGACGACCGGCCCGGTCGCGCTGTCGAGCCGTACCTCGATGCGTCCGCCGGCGCCCGCCGACGCGACGCGTGCGCTGAACGACGCCGCCCCGGCGCCGAACGCGACGCCCTTGACGCGCACCCAGTCGCCGTTGCCGACGAAGGCGAGGGCGAGGCCGCCCTCGGTGGCGCGCTCCGTCTCGACGCCGCTCGCCCAGGCCGTGGTCTCGGCCTGCTGCGTGACGTACGGGTCGAGGGGTTCGACCTGCGGGGGGCCCGCCGTCGTCATGGTGATCTGCGGGATGGACCCGTCGGCGCCGTACGTGAACTGCTCGACGGCCACGGACCGCGTGAACCCGCCCCCGCCCGGCAGGGCACCGTTGTGGTAGAAGAAGTACGACCGTCCCCGGTAGTCGACGACGCCCGGGTGGTTGGTGAAGCTGCTGCCCTGCCGGGGCATCACGGTGCCGCGGTACGTCCACGGGCCGGTGGGCCCGGGGGACGTCGAGTACCCGATGAACTCGCTGCAGCACTCCGCGGCGAACACGTTGTAGTAGGTGCCGTTGCGCTTGTACACCCACGGCCCCTCCTCGTAGAGGGTGGGCCGCTGCGCGGCGTTGCCGGGGCGCGTGCCGAACCCCGCCGTGGTCAGCGGGATCCGGGTGGGGCTGCCGGAGTACGACACCATGTCGCGGTTGAGCCGGACGTACCAGAGGTTCGGGTTGCCCCAGTAGAGGTACGCCTGGCCGTCGTCGTCGATCATCACGCTCGGGTCGATCTCGCCGTTGCCGACGAGCGGGCGCCCGATGGCGTCACGGAACGGCCCGGTGGGGCTGTCCGAGACGCCGACGCCGATGACCATGCCGCCGCCGCGCTGCTTGACGGGCACGTAGAAGAAGAACTTCCCGTCGCGCTCCACGACCTGCCCGGCCCACGCGTCGGCCTCCGCCCACGCGAACGTCGTCAGCCCCATGGGGGAGCCGTGGTCGGTCCAGTTCGCCATGTCGGTGGTCGAGAAGACCCGCCAGTCCTTCATGGTGAAGTACGTCGAGCCGTCCTCGTCGTGGCTCGTGTAGACGTACAGGCGGCCGTCGTGCACGAGCGGCGCCGGGTCGGCCGTGTAGACGGTCTGGACGATCGGGTTGTCCGCGGCGGCCGGCGCCGTGAGCGCGACGGGCAGGAGCAGCGCGGCCGCGACGAGCGCGGCGACCCGCCTGCCGCGCCTCACCGCCGGCTCCACACCTGGTTGGCGGCGCCGGTGCAGGTCCACAGGAGCACGCCGGTGCCGTTCGCGGTGAGGTTGCGGTCGACGTCGAGGCACAGCCCGGACGCCACGCCGCGGATGGTGCCGTTCGGCTGTGCGGTCCACTGCTGGTTGGTGCCGCCGTGGCAGTCGTACAGCTGCACGGCCGTGCCGGCGGTGGCCCCGGCCGGGGCGTCGAGGCAGCGTCCGAGCACGCGCAGGGTCGCGCCGTCGGCGGTCCACCGCTGGTTGGTGCCGCCGTTGCAGTCCCAGATCACGGGGCGCGTGCCGTTGGCCGTGGCACCGTTGGGCGCGTCGAGGCAGCGGCCGGACGCGGCGCTGACCAGCGTCGTCGTCGAGCCCGTCGGCGGCGGGGTGGTGGTGCCGGGCGTGACGCGGTACAGCGCGACGCCGTGCGCGGGCACGGTGGCCGTGATCCGGTCCGACGTCTGGCCGGTCGCCCCGGTCCACAGCTCGCGGTACGTCGCCGTGCCGGCGCCCAGCCCGGCCTCCGCGAGGGTCGCGGAGATGCTGCGGCTGCTGCCGCCGCGGTTGAGCAGCGCGACGGCTACGGAGCCGTCGGCCAGCGGCTTGGACCAGACCTCGGCGTCGCCGTCGTCGCGCACACGGTCGGCCTGGCGGACCAGCGGGTCCTGGTCGATCGCGAGCACGTCACGGTTGGTCAGCACGGCGCGCACGTCGGCGCTCATGCTGCGGATGTCGTTGCCGGCGATCAGCGGCGCGGAGAGCATCGCCCACATGCTCATGTGCGCGCGGTTCTCGGTGGGGGTGAGGGTGTTGCGCACGCCGACCATGAGCATGTCCGGGTCGTTGTACTGGCCCGGCCGCGTCCACTCCCGCATCGGCTCGATGATGTCGAGGGCCTCGGTGATGCCGACGAAGCACCAGTGGTCGGACGGCGGGCAGCCCGTGGACCACGCGTCCTTGAGGTCCTCCGAGGTGCGCCACATGTCCGCGAACGCGCCCCAGCCGGAGTAGGTCGGCGCGGTGTTGGTGTGCGCGCTGTTGGGGTTGATGGAGTAGACGATCGGCCGGCCGGTGGTCTTGAGGGCGTCGCCGAACTTCTTGAACAGCGCCGCCTGCTCGGTGACGGTGCCGCGGGGGTCGCACCAGTCGTGCTTGACGTAGTCGACGCCCCACGAGGCGAACAGCTGCGCGTCGCGCGTCTCGTACCCGTTGGACGACGTGCCGGGCCGGTTGCCGAAGTACTGGTCGCAGGTCTTCTCGCGCGGCGCGTGGTAGATCCCGAACTTGAGGCCCTTGCTGTGGATGTAGTCGCCGAGGGCCTTCATGCCCGACGGGAAGCGGGACGTGTTCGCCCGCAGGTTGCCGTTCGCGTCGCGGGTGTCCTGCATCCAGCAGTCGTCGACGACGACGTACTGGTAGCCCGCGGCGGCCATCCCCGAGCTGACCATGGCGTCGGCGGTCTGCCGGACCATCTGCTCGTTGATGTTGCAGTAGAAGGTGTTCCAGCTGTTCCAGCCGAGGGGCGGCAGGGGAGCGGGCTCCTCGACGGTGGGTGTCGCGGCCGCGGCCGGTGCGGCGGGTGCGGCGAGGCCCGCGGCGGGGGCGACGAGCAGTGCCAGGGCGAGCGCGAGGACGCGCAGCCGGGGGCGGGGACGGGTGCGGGACACGGAGGTCTCCTCGGCGGACGCGGCCCGCGGGCGGGCCTGGACGACCCGGCGGACGTCGGTGTCGCGTCGGGGCGTCACGGCAGGGCCGGTGCCCGTGGCGTCGTCGCCCCGGGCGCGGTGCTGCGAGCACCTGCCGTGAACGTTCACATCACTGTCGAGCGTAGGGCCGCCCGGCACCGGGTCCAGCGGTGAAACGGTTCGAGACCCGCGGCCCCGGCGCCTGTGGGCCGCACGCACGACGGGCCCGGCAGCAGCTGCCGGGCCCGTCGCACGTGCGTGTCGTTCGTCGTCAGCCCTCGACGACGAACGTGGTGACGCTCTGCGCCGGCAGCGTCGCGGAGAACGCACCGCCGGAGACGGCGATCCCGGTGCGCGGCGCGAGGTTGCGCGTCGCGTCGGTCGTGTACGACGAGACCTTCGAGGCGGTCGCGCCCTTCACCGACAGCGGCTGGGTGACGCTCGCGTTGTTCTGGTTCACCACGACGACGGCGATCTTCCCGTCGGTGTTGCGGTACGCCGAGACGTACACGCCCTGGCGCGGCTCCGACTCGGCCTCGAGGCGCACGGCACCGGGCCGGACGTACTTCGAGAACGCCGCCATCGCGTACCCGCGCTTGCTCAGCGTGCCGTCCTCCTGCATCGGGCCGTAGCCGCGGCGGATGTACCACCAGACGTACGCCTGGAACTCGGCGTCCGCCATCGCGTGGTGGATGTGCCGGGCCACCGACAGCGACTCCGGCCACGCGTTGCCCGAGGTCATGGTCGAGTTCGGGTAGTACACCTCGGTCATCCACAGGTCCTTGCCCGCGCCCTTCTCCTGGAAGAGCGGGTACGGGAAGTCCGCGTACGACGTGCCGTAGAGGTGGGCCCCGAGGATGTCCATGTTCGCGAGGGCCTTCGGGTCCTCGAGGATCGGGTCGGACACCGACTTGGTGTACTGGAACGACTCGGGAGCGATCACGCGGGTGGTGATGCTGCCGGCGTGGTCACGCATGAACGTCTGGATCTCCGTGGGGGTCCACGCCGTCCACTCGTGGGCGTAGTCGGGCTCGTTCTGCACCGAGATGGCGTACAGGTCGACCCCGTTGCTCTTCATGAACGCCACGAAGTCGTTGAGGTGCTTCGCGTAGTCGGCGTACTTGTCGTGCCGCAGCCGCTTGCCCGTGGACTCGACCCAGCCGGTCACGCGCACGCTGTCGACGTTCGGGCCCTCGGTGCCCGTGGTCTCCAGCCGCACCGTGTTGCCGCCGACGCGCATCGGCACCTGCACCTGCACGCTGCCCCAGCTCGACCAGCCGCCCGTCGGGTTGAACGTGACACCCGTCAGCGCGCGCGTCCCGTTGACGTAGACGTCGAGCTTGCGGGCCGTGGTGCTGCCCAGCGCGTAGCGGATCGCGAGGTTCTTGGTCCCCGCGGTCGCGATGCTCACGTTGTCGAGCTGCATGCTGGCACCGCTCGACGCGCTGAAGTCGACGAACCCGCTGCCGGTGTACCCGGTGTGCTCCGACTTCACGGCCGCGCTGCGCAGCGTCGAGCCCGTCTCGGCCTGGTAGAGCGTGCCGGCGCCCTGGGGTGCGCCGACCGTGGCGGTCTCGGTCATCGACGCGGGCGGGTTCCACGGCGACGCGAAGACGATCGCGCCCCGGTCGATCGCGGCCTTGGCCGTGGCGACCTCGCGGCTCCACTGCGAGCGGTCGTCGCTGACCCAGATCCGCAGCACCGACATGCCGATCTGGTCCGTGCCGTTGCCGAACGCGGTGGTGCGCTGGGAGGCCGTGAGGTCGCCGATCCACAGCGGGTGGTTCATGCCGCCGAACCCGCGGATCGTCTGGTGCTTCGTGCCGGCGTCGACCACCACGGCGGGGCTGGTGACGGCGGTGACGCCGGGCGCCGCGCCGACCGACGTCGCGGCCAGCGGGACCGCCAGGGAGGCGGCGAGGAGGGCGCCGAGGAACGCCCTGCGGCGCACCCCGTGCGGACGGGTGGGACGGGTCATGGTCGTGCTCCTTCGTGGGCCGGGGGCCGGCCGAGGTCCCGGGCGGGACCCCGACCGGCCTCGGGCGCGGGTCGTGGTGTGCTGGAGGTCAGTGGCGCGGGCCGGCGGACCGGCGGCCGGCGAAGGCTCCGCGGCTGCGGGCCCACAGCAGGGCGCCGGTGCCGAGGGCCAGGACGAGCGCGGCCAGGGCGACGACCGTGAGGGTCGTCCGCGTCGACGACCCCGTGGCCGCGAGGACCTCGGAGCGGTCGTCGGCGGTCACGTCGGCCGTGGCGGACGCCGTCGGCGAGGGGGTCGGCGTGGCCGCGGCCGTGGCCTCGGCGGTCGCGACCGTCGTGGGCTCGGGCTCGACCTCCTCCTCGGCCACGGGCTCCGGGTCGGCGGGTGCCGGCGCGGGTGCGGGCGCGGGCTCCGACGGGGCCTGCGGCGCGCCCACGGAGATCGGCGCGCCGATGATCGCGTCGAGGTCCAGGCCCGGGTCGGCCGACGTCGCGCCGGTCACGCACGGGGTGGACGTGTCCGGGCCGCCCGTGCCCCACTGCGTCACGCCCGAGCCGGTGCCCGTCTCGCTGCACGACATGGCCTGGCCCCACGGGTTGCCCGCGGAGTTGGCGACGAACACGGTGTCCTTCGCGGTGAACCCCTTGCCGAAGAACGCACCGCCGTGCCCGGCGGCCGTGTTCTCGGCGTACAGCATGTCGGTGCTGGCGTGGCCGTCGCCGAAGATCGCGCCGCCGTAGCCGCCCGAGGAGTTGCGGGCCACCGTCGAGCGGCGGAAGTCGCACGTGGCGTAGCAGTCCACGTAGAACGCGCCGCCGTTGCCGCCGGACTCGTTGCCCACCGCACGGCTGTCGGTCACGGTGATCGACCCGGGCGTCGTGGAGTCCTTGCCCGTGCTCAGCCGCGCGGCACCGCCGATGCCCTGGCTGTTGCGCCCGTTGGGCAGCGCCTCGTTGCCCTCGAAGACGGTCTTCTCGATGACGATCCGGTCCGGCGCGTACGTCCACAGGTACGCGCCGCCGCCGCTGCCGTGCCCGGTGTTGTTCTTGACGACCGCGCCGCAGATGCGCACGTCACCGCCCTGGCCGATGTCGGCGGCGCCGTCGGTGGCGATCGCCCCGCCGTCGCCGAGCCCGCCCTTCGTGGTCGTGTAGTTGCCCTCGAAGTCGGAGTTCACGATCGTCAGCGGCGACAGCAGCGTGTACACCGCACCGCCCAGCCACGACCAGTTCTCCCGGAACTCGCTGCCGACGATGACGGTCGAGCCCTGCACCCCGCCGTACACCGCGCCGCCGCCGTGGCCGGCGCTGTTGCCGACGAACGTGCTGCCGATGACCTCGATGTGCGAGCGGAACATGCCCGCGATCGCCCCGCCCGCGCCCTCGGAGCGCTCGAAGCTCTGCTTCGCGGCACCCCCGACGAACGTCAGGTTGCGGAACGAGGACGTCGTCCGGTCCGCGGCCTGCATGATGCGGACCTTCCCGCCGCCGTCCAGCGTGACCTTCCCGCCGCCGTCGATCACGGCGTCCTTCGTCACGACGATCGTCGAGGTCACGTCGATGGTCACGGGGTCGTCCCCGCAGTCGAACTCGATGCGGCCGCCACGGCCGGCGGCCGCGCGCAGCGTCTGCTCCGTGCAGGACGCGGCGGTGCCGTCGCCCACGGTGGTCAGGGCCTGCGGGACGGGCAGCGGGGTCGGTGCCTCGCACAGCTCGGCGGCGCTCGCGGTGGTCGCGGTCCCCATGAGCGTCAGCACGAGCACGAGCCCGGCGAGGATCCCCCGGCGGGGGGTCGATGTGGTCACGGCGTCTCCAGGTCGTCGTCGGTGTGCGGCGCAGCGGCGAGGTCCAGGACCTCGCTGCTGCGCCGTTCCCCCCCACGAGAGGAGACGCGTGCCGGCGACCGGGCGTAACGGATATCCCGGACGGACCGTGCGGCGGGGCGGCGGTCCGGGCGTGCCGCGCCGGGGTCAGCGGTCGGCGTGGGCGTCGAGGAACGCGAAGACCTCGGACTCGTCGACGCCCGGGAACGTGCCGCTGGGCAGCGGTGCGAGCACGTGCGCGTGCACGGCGGCGCTCGGCCACGCGTGCGGCGCCCACCGGCCGGCGAGCGCGGGGTCGGGGCGGCGGCAGCACGCCGGGTCGGGGCACGTGGAGCGGGTGCGCACGCGGGTCTCGCGGCCGCGGAACCACGTCGACGACGCGTACGGCACCCCGATGCTGATGGAGAACCCGCCCGCCGCGGTGGTCCCGGTCTGCGTCGAGGCCCAGTAGGTGCCCGCGGGCGTGTCGACGTACTGGTGGTACTCGGTGGTGCGGTCGCGGCGCGTGAACGCCATCCGTGCCGGCCACTGCCGGCACACGACCTGCCCCTCGATCGCCCCCGTGCCGTCCGTGGGCAGCGGCATGCCGTCGTTCTCGTACCCCTTGTACAGGGCGCCGTCGTCGCCGACGCGCATGAGGTGCAGGGGCACGCCCAGGTGCGACGTGAGCAGGTTGGCCATGCGCTGCGCCGCGGTCTCGTGCGTGACGCCGAACGCGTCGCGGAAGTCCTCGACGGCGAGGTTCTTGGCCTTCTTGGCCTCGGTGAGGTGCGCGACGGCCGCGTGCCGGGGCACCAGGCAGGCGGACGAGAAGTACGCGATCTCGATGCGCTGGCGTAGGAAGTCGCCGTAGCTGCGGGGCCGTTCGTGCCCGAGCACGCGGTGCGCGAGGGCCTGCAGCGCCAGCGCGCGCAGGCCGTGCCCGCCGGGGATCGACGCCGGCGGCAGGTAGATCCTCCCGTTCGCGAGGTCGGTGACGGTGCGCGTGGAGTGCGGCAGGTCGTCGACGTGGATGAGCGTGAAGCCCAGGTGCTGGGCCATGAGCGCGACGGAGCGGTGCGTGAGCGCGCCCGAGACGTACCCGCCGTGGCGCAGCATCTCCTCGGCGGCGTCCTCGACGTCCGGCAGGTGGTTGTCGCGCTCGCGCATCCACAGGCGCAGCGCGGTCATGGCCCGGCGCGCCTCCTCCGGGGTGGCCAGGGCGGCGTCGTCGCGGCGGGTCAGCTCGGCGTGCAGGCCGACCAGCGCCTCGAGCGCCTCGGTCGGCAGCGACCGGGTCACGCGGACGGTCGGCAGTCCCGTCGCGGCGTACAGCGTGGAGCGCTGCGCCCGGTCGAGGGCGATCTCCAGCGCCGCCCGCCGCGACGGCGGGGTGGGCTGCAGCAGGTCGCCGACGTCGGTGCCCAGCGTCTGCGCGATCGCGCGCAGCAGCGACAGGCGGGGCTCGCGGTGCCCGTTCTCGACGAGGGACAGCTGGCTGGCGGTGGCGCCGACGGCCGCGCCGAGCTGGTCCAGCGTCATGCCGCGCTGCGTGCGGCGGTGCCGGACCCGTCGTCCGAGCGTGAGGAGGTCCGCCGTCGCGGACGGCGTCGGGTCCGGGTGGCGGTCCGGCTCGGGGACGGCGATGGCCGGGTGGTGCGCGTCGTTGCCCACGCCTGTGACGGTAGCGAAAGTTCCGCGGATCTTGCAGCCCCTGCGGCCACCACGTCGGGCCGTCCGTGGCGCACGGTGGACGGACCGGCGGCCCGCTCGTGGCCCCGTGACGAGGAGGGCACGATGACTGCGGTGGAGCCGCTGACGAGACCGACGCCGCTCACGGGACCGGCGACGCCCGCAGCACCGGCGGGCCGGCCGCCGACCGCGCACGCCCGGCTGCGCGCCTGGGTGGCGGAGACGGCCGCGCTGACCCGACCCGACGCGGTGGTCTGGTGCGACGGGTCGACGCAGGAGTACGACCGGCTGTGCGACCTGCTCGTCGCGCAGGGCACGTTCGTGCGCCTGGACGCCCGGCGCCGGCCGCGCAGCTTCCTCGCCCGCTCGACCCCCGACGACGTCGCCCGCGTCGAGAGCCGCACGTTCATCTGCTCCGAGCGGGCGCGCGACGCCGGTCCGACCAACAACTGGCGGGCGCCGGCGCAGATGCGCGCCGAGCTGGAGGCCGTGTTCGACGGGTCGATGCGCGGCCGCACGCTGTACGTGGTGCCGTTCGCGATGGGGCCGGTGGGCTCGCCGCTCGCGCAGTACGGGGTCGAGCTGACCGACTCGCCGTACGTCGTCGTCAGCATGCACCTGATGACGCGGGTGGGGACGGCCGTGCTCGAGCACCTGGGCACGGACGGCGCGTTCGTGCCCGCGGTGCACAGCGTGGGCATGCCGCTCGTCGACGACGCCGGCGAGCCGGTCGCGGACGTGCCGTGGCCGTGCAGCCGCACCAAGTACGTGGCGCACTTCCCGCAGACCCGGGAGATCTGGTCGTTCGGCTCCGGGTACGGCGGCAACGCGCTGCTGGGCAAGAAGTGCTTCGCGCTGCGGATCGCGTCCGTCATGGGCCGGGACGAGGGCTGGCTCGCCGAGCACATGCTGCTGCTGCGGCTCACGTCCCCGCAGGGCCGGGCGTTCCACGTCGCCGCCGCGTTCCCGTCGGCCTGCGGCAAGACGAACCTCGCGATGATCACCCCCACGCTGCCGGGCTGGACGGCGCAGACGATCGGCGACGACATCGCGTGGATGCGCCCCGACGCGGACGGGCGGCTGCGGGCGATCAACCCCGAGGCCGGCTTCTTCGGGGTCGCTCCCGGCACCGGGCCGCGGACCAACCCGGCCGCGGTGGAGATGGTCGCGAGCGACACGATCTTCACCAACGTCGCCCTGACGGACGACGGCGACGTCTGGTGGGAGGGCCTGACGCCCGAGCCGCCCGCGCACCTCGTCGACTGGCAGGGGCAGGACTGGACCCCCGACGCGGGGCGGCCCGCCGCGCACCCGAACTCCCGGTTCACGGTCCGCGCCGGGCGCTGCCCGACCATCGCTCCCGACTGGGACGACCCGGCGGGGGTGCCGGTCGACGCGGTCCTGCTCGGCGGGCGCCGCGCCTCGACCGTGCCGCTCGTGGTGCAGGCGCGCGACTGGGCGCACGGCGTGCTGCTCGGCGCGACGATCGCGTCGGAGCAGACCGCCGCGGCCGAGGGCACCGTGGGCGAGCTGCGGCGCGACCCCTTCGCGATGCTGCCCTTCACGGGGTACCACGCGGCCGACCACTGGGCGCACTGGCTGGCGGTCGGCGAGCGTCTCGGCGCGGGGGCGCCCGCGGTGTTCTGCGTCAACTGGTTCCGCACCGACGCCGACGGTCGCTACCTGTGGCCGGGGTTCGGGGACAACGCGCGGGTGCTCGCGTGGGCGCTGGGCCGCGTGGCGGGCACCGCGCCGGCCGTGGACTCGCCGATCGGGCTGCTGCCCGCGCCGGGGTCGCTCGACCTGACGGGCACGGACGTCACCGCCGACGACCTCGCGGCCCTCCTGGCCGTCGACGTCGACGCGTGGCTGACCGAGACCGACCTTGTGCGGGAGTGGTTCGCGGGATTCGGCGACGCCGTCCCGCCGCAGGTCCTGGACGCCCTCGGGGAGGTGCGGCGTCGGCTCGTAGGGGACGGGTAAGCCAGTCCTGCCTTGCTGGCGTGATCCACGTCACGCCCTTACCGTCGAACGGGTAGGCGCCGCCCGACGCCCCGCACATCGTCCCGGAGGTTCCTCATGAGCACCCTCGCAGAGCTCCCCGCCGTCGCCGAGTGCTCGGTGGCCGGCTGCTCGTACAACGACCACTCCAGCTGCCACGCGGCGGCCGTCACCATCGGCGGCGCCGGCGACGCGCAGTGCGCCACGTTCATCCCGCTGGGCGTCAAGGGCGGCCTCGACCGCGTCGTCTCCCACGTCGGCGCCTGCCAGCGCCAGGACTGCTCGCACAACGCGCACCTCGAGTGCGGCGCGCCGTCCGTGCGCATCGGCGCCGGCCACGACATCGCCGACTGCCTGACCTTCACGGCCCGCTCCGCCTGACCCCGTCCGCCCTGACCCCGTCCGCCCCGACGCCCTGCGGCCCCTGGTCGCGGGGCGTCGGCGCGCACGGAGCGCGCAGCGCCCTCCGGGGAGCGTGGGTCGGTGCAGGTCAGGACGCGTCGCGCTGCGGCGGGAGCGGCTCGTCGTCCGGCCGGCTCGCCACCTGCACCAGCGTGCGCACCAGCCGCGCGGACCGGGTCACCAGCTCACGCTCGCCCGGCATCAGGCCCGGGTCGACCGCACGCAGCGCCGCGGCGTCGTCCAGCGCCGCCAGCGCGTCGGTCTCGGTGACCGCGAGGAAGGCCGCCAGCAGCGCCCGCGCCGCCTGGGAGTACTCGCCGTCGGAGTCGACCGCGACCTCGCCGATGAGCAGCGCCGTGGACGACACGTCCAGCTCCGGCGCGCCGGCGCGGGCCTTGGCCCAGTCCACGAGCGCCGGGCCCTTGGTCTCGGTGAGGATCACGTTGCCCGGGTGCAGGTCGAGGTGCACCACAGCGGTCCCGCCCAGGTGCGGCCAGTCGGGGTCGGGCGGCGTGCGCCACGACTCCGGGGCGTCGATGCGGTGCAGCGCCCGGTGCAGGTCGTCCAGCACGCGCGCGGCCTCGTGCAGCGTGATCTCGCCCGCCCCGAGCGCCTGCAGCAGCGTCGGACCGTGCAGGCGCTCCAGGACCGCGTCCGGCCCGCCCAGGTGCCGCGCGGCCGGCGCGGGGAAGCCGTGCGCGACGACGTGCTGGAGCAGCTCGACCTCCGGGCCGGCGTCACGCCCGCCGCGGTAGCGGCGCAGCACCCGGTCCTCGTCGATCGCGAAGACGTCGGCCGAGGAGCCGGACGCCAGCAGCGGGCCAGGGGCCTCGGCGGGCGCTGCCGAGCCCTGCGGCGCCAGGTCGGCGGGGGGCATGGGGTCGACGGTAGCCCCGGCCGGCCGATCTGTCGCGCCGTGCCCCGGCCGTCGTCGGGCCCGCGCGGTGCCGGGTGCGCGGGGGTGGAGCCGGCACCGCGCGGAGGTCAGCTGCCGGTGCTCGGGCGCGGCACGCCCGTCCACGGCTCGGGCCGCGACAGCCGGTCCAGGCGCAGCACGGCCTCGGCGTGCGTCGCGGGCAGGGGCTCCACCCACAGGCGCACGGGCTGGCGGGTGGCGCTGCGCACGTCGACGTCGGAGCAGCGGCGGGCGATCTGGGCGCGCAGGTCCGCCAGGCGCCCGTCCACGTCGCTGCCGACGGACGTCAGGACGACGAACACCCCGCCGCCGAGCGTCGCCATGGGGTGCCCGGTGCCGAACGTGTCGCGCAGCGCCGCGCCGACGACCGCCGACCGCGCCGCCCGCACCAGACCCGTCACGGGCCCGGCGGCGACGTCGACGACCGCGAGGCCGTGCAGCATGGCCGCGTCCAGGTCGTCCTCCTCGGCCCGCAGGTACGCCTCCGCGAGGCGCACGCCCAGGTACTGGCGGGTCGGCAGCCCCGTCTCCGGGTCCACGCACGAGCCCGTCGTCACGAGCGCCGCCTGCGCGTCCGACCAGCCCTCGCCCAGCGCGCGCACCGCGTCCATCGGCGGCGTCGGGCGTCCCGTCGACCGGTAGAGGCAGACGAGGTCGTCGAGGGCCTCGCCGAGCCCCACGCCGTACTCGCCGCGCGCCTGGCCGAGCTCCCACGCCGGACCCGTCGGGTCGGCGTCGTCGAGGACGGCGAGCGCGAGCGCGTCGACGGCGGGGTGGTACCAGTCGGAGGGGCGGCGCCAGACGCTGGCGACGCTCTCCTCGCGCCAGCGCTCGCGCAGCCCGTCGGGGAACGCACGCCCGTCCTTGCCGGTGTTGGTCGTCACGTGGGATGAGAGTGGCCGAACCCGGGGGCATGACGCCACTTCCGTGAACTTTCACCCGCAGCGCAGGTGAGGGGGCGTCACAGCGCGTTGACGTGGCGTGTCGTCACCCGGTGACCTGATGGCGGCGGCACGCGGGCAGCCGCATGGTGGAGGGGCGGTTCATCCGTTCGGTCCGGTATGGCAGGCTGACTCGGACCAGGTGCAGGCTGACGGGACGACGCGGCGTGGTGCAGACCAGAGGAGTCGACGGCGTCATCGAGGATGACGCCGCCCTGCTGCATGCCACGCGCGAGGGTGACGCCGAGGCCTACGGCCGGCTGTACGAGCGGCACGCCGGTGCGGCGCTCGTCGTGGCCCGCCAGTACGTCGACTCCGCGGCCGACGCCGAGGACGTCGTGCACGAGGCCTTCGCGAACGTGCACCGGGCGCTGCTGGGCGGCGGGGGCCCCGAGGTCGCCTTCCGCGCCTACCTGTTCACCGCCGTGCGCCGCACCGCCACGGTCCACCGGACGGCGGGCCGCCGCGCGGAGCCCACCGACGACCTCGCGACCCTCGAGGCCGGTGCCGGCGCGGTCGAGGCCGCCGAGGAGCCGGCCCTCGAGACGTTCGAGCGCGGGATCGTCGCGCGGGCGTTCCGGTCGCTGCCCGAGCGGTGGCAGGCCGTGCTGTGGCACTCCGAGGTCGAGGGGCTCACGCCGGCGCAGATCGGCCCGATCCTCGGCCTGTCGGCCAACAGCACCGCGGCGCTCGCGTACCGCGCCCGGGAGGGACTGCGGCAGGCGTACCTCCAGCACCACCTCCAGGACCCGCTCGACGAGGGCTGCCGGGCCGTCTCCGGGCGGCTCGGTGCGCACGTGCGCGGCGGGCTCGGGGCGCGGGACACCGCGCAGGTCGAGGCCCACCTCGACGGCTGCGGCGAGTGCCGTGCGCTCGTGCTGGAGCTCGGCGACGTCAACCACGGCATGCGGGCGGTCGTCGCGCCCCTCGTGCTCGGGCTCGCCGGTCTGGGTGCGCTCGCGCACGAGCTGCCCGTGGGCGGCGGGCTGGCCGCGGGCGCCGCGAGCCTCGGTGCCGGCGGCCAGGGTGCCGCCGGAGGTGGCGCGGGTGCGTCCGGCGGGGCGGGCGGCGGTGCCGCCGCGGGCACGGCCGCCGCACCCGCGGGCGCCGGTGCGGCCGGAGGCGCCGCGGGCCTGGCGGTCGCCGGCTCGGCCGGTACGACCGCGGGCGGGCTCGGCGCGCTCCTCGCCGGCATGAGCGGCACGGCCGTCGCTGTCGCCGCCGGTGCGGTCGCGGTCGTCGCCGCCGCGGTCGTCGCGGCCGTGAACCTCCTCGGCGGCGACCCGGGGCCGGTCGCGGCGACGCCCACGGTCGAGGTCTCCGGCAGCACCGCCGCCGCGACGCTCGCGCCCACCCCCGCCGGGACGCCCTCGTCGACGCCCTCCGCGACCCCCACGCCGACGCCGACGCCGACCGCGATCCCCGACGAGCCCGCGGACGAGGGCACCGGCGCCCCTGTCGTCGACGTCGGGCCCGCGCCCACCCCGACGCCCGAGCCGACCGTCGACCCGACGCCGGACCCCGAGCCCCCCACGCCCCCGGCGCTCCCCGAGCTGACCGTCGTGGCGCCCGACGCGGGGATCGCGCTCTCGGCCGGCACCGAGCAGGACCTCGTCGTCTCGATCGCCAACACCGGCGGCGGCGTCGCGCTCGACCTGACCGCCGAGGTCGACCTGCCCGACGGCGTGACGTTCGTCGACGTCACCACCGGGTTCCGGGTGGTCGGCACCTTCGCGCCGCCCGTCGTGCCCGGCTGGGTGTGCCTCCAGAGCGGGGCGTCCGCCTCCGCGCGCTGCAGCCTCGACGAGCTGCCCGCGCGGACCACGACGCAGCTGGTGCTGCGCGTCTCCATCGACGAGGGGTACGCGCAGGAGCAGAGCGGGGCTCTGTCGGTGCGGGTGCGCGGTGCCGGGCTGCAGACCGCGCCGTGGGCCCTGCCCGTGCACGTCGAGCGGACGGGCCCGCGGCTGGTGCTCGTCGACGCGGACCGCACGGTCGACCTGGTGGCGGGGCACCCCCGTGCGATGAGCGTCGAGGTCCGCAACGCAGGCGGCACGAGCACCGGCGCCGGGTCGGCGACCCGTGGTGCCGGCGTGGACCTCGCGCTGCCGGCCGGGGCGGACGCCGTCGCCACGTCGCGCGGCTGGTCGTGCGCGCGGACGTCGGAGACCGGGGCGACCTGCTGGCACGCGGACGGTCTGGCGCCCGGAGCCCGCAGCACGCTGACGCTCGACGTCAGCGGCGACGACGAGGCCACCGCTGGCGCGGGCACGTTCGGCGTCGAGCTCCGCCCGGCGCGTGGCGTCCCGTCACGGTTCGGCGTGCAGTACACCGTCGCGCGTCCTGCCGCCGTGGTCGTCACGGCCCCGGGCGACGCACGGCTCGCTGCCGGGGTCCTGACCGAGATCCCCGTGCAGGTCACCAACGACGGTGACCTGGCGGCGCGCGACGTCGAGGTGCGGGTCGAGCCGCCGGCCGGGTTCACGTGGGCCGGTGCCGTGGGCGCCCCCGCGGGCTGGGCCTGCTCGGCGGCGGAGGGGGCCGAACCGGTCACCTGCACCGTGCCGACGCTCGACCCCGGCCCTGAGCCGGTGACGCTCACGCTCCCGGCCACCGTGCCGACCGCCACCGGCCCCGCCCTCGGGGAGCTGTGGGTGCGGGCGACGGCGTCGCACGCGCGCGGGCACGAGCACCTCGGCCCGTCGCAGGCGTCGACGACGCTCACCGCGGCGCTGCCGAGCCTGACGGTCGAGGACCTCACGGTGCTGTCCGTGCAGGGCTCGCGGGACGCGACCGTCGCGTTCGCCGTCACGGCGCCGGCCGCGCGGGGCGGCACCGACCCCCGGCCCGTCGTGACCGGGGCGACCGCCCAGGTCACGCTGCCGGCCGGGGTGCGCCTCGACCCGTACCCGGACAGCCCGGTCGTCGGCGGGTGCGCCGCCACGCAGGACCCGCGGACGGTCCGCTGCGACCTGGGTGACCTCGTCGTCGGCGACGACGGGGCCAAGGCCGTCGCGGGTGCGTCGTTCGCGGTCGAGGCGGGCGGGGCGCTCAGCGGGACGGTCCGCGTGACCGCGTCCGCACCCGGCGCGCCCGACGCCACCGCGACCGCGGCGGTGCGGTTCGGGTCCGCCGGGCTGCTGCCCGTCTTCGCCGGCCAGGGCGACCTCGAGGTCACCGAGATCGGTGCCCCGCTGCTGACGTGCCGGCAGCGGTCGACCGCGCCGTGCGCGGCGGTGCGCGACGGCTCGCAGGACAACAACGCCCTCGAGATGGTCGCGCTCGACGAGCTCGCGCCGTCGACGGCCGGCGTGCCCGGGCCCCGTGCGTCCGTGCCGGTCTCCTCGGGTGCCACGCTCGTCGTCCCGAAGGGTCGCGACGTCGTGTGGGCGCGCCTGTACTGGTCGGCCGTGCGCGCGCCCGGCGACACCTGGTCGACCTCGACCGGCACGGCACGGCTGCGCACCCCGGACGGGGAGTGGTCGGACGTGGAGGCGCGCGAGCGCACCACGACGGTGCGGGACAAGGACGGACGCGAGTACTACCAGTCGGCGGCCGACGTGACCGAGCTCGTGCGCGGCGGGGGTGGTGGCGAGTGGGGCGTCGCGGACGTCGCCGTCGCCGCGACCCGCACCGACGAGGTGCCCACCTACTACGGGGGCTGGGCGCTCGTCGTCGTGCACGGCACGCTGGCCGAGCCGGCCGACGGTGCGCCGGCCGCGTCGTCGGCCGTGACCGTCTACGACGGCGGCACGTGGGTCGGCAGCGGCGCCGCGACCGCGCCCGAGTTCTCGTTCGTCGCCGAACCCGGCTCGCAGGCCCGGGTCGGCGTCGTCGCCTGGGAGGGTGACCGCGGCGGGTCGGGCGACCGCGCGACCCTCGGCAGCACAACCCTGGTGCCGCAGCGCTGGGGCGGGACGGGCTTCGTCGGGGGCGGGTCGGCGCAGAACGCCTTCGACTCGACCGCGACCGGCTCGCGGTACCTGCACTCCCTCGGCGTCGACGCCAAGGGCTTCCAGCCGGCCGCGCTCTCGGCCACCGGGGTCAGCACCCTGCGCCTGACCACGACGAGCGACCAGTACCTCGTCGGGGCCGTCACGCTGCGCACCGTCCCGCGCGACGGCACCACGGTGCCGGACCCGTAGCAGACCCGGCCGCAGCGCCTGCGTTCGGAGGTCAGTGGTCGGAGGTCAGTGGTCGGCCGTCTGCGGTCGGACGTCAGCGGTCGCCCGCGCGCCTGCCGTGCGCACGCGTGCGGTGCGGACGCGTGCGGTGCGGACGATCAGGCGTCGTCGTCAGGGGAGGCGATGAGGCGCAGGTGGGTGAGCCGGTCGCCGAGCTGCCGCACGTCGCCGCTCGTGCCCGGCACGAGGGAGAGGGCTGCGGACGTCTCGGCGTCGGGCAGGAGCTCCTGCGCGAACTCCCGCAACGTCTCCGCCGCCTCGGCGAGCGCGGTCGCGGACGCCGCCCGGGCGTCGTCGCCGCCGGGCAGGCTCACGTACAGGACGAGGCCGGCGCGCGGCCGGTCGTCCACGGGCTGCGGGGTGCGGCGGGGCGCAGCCGGAGCGGCGGCGGCGAGGCGGGCAGGACGAGCCATGAGGGTCTCCGTGACGACGGGTGACCGCGGTGCGGTCGGGCGGGTGGTGGTGGACGCGTGCGGTGCTGTCAGCGGTGACAGCAGGGCGTGGAGCGATACCACCCGCGTACGAGCACGTCACGCATGCCGGCGGCATGCGTGGACGACGTGCACGTGCGGAGACTCACACGACGATCGTGGCACGGGGGCCGCGATCGTCCCAGGGAAATCCGTGACCGTCTCAGGCTCTGAGAACGGCTCGCCCCGCCCGCGGGGCGACGGAGCGGTCAGACGATGCCGTAGAGGCGGTCGCCCGCGTCACCGAGCCCCGGCACGATGTACGCCTTCTCGTTGAGGCGCTCGTCGACGGCCGCGACGACCACCGACACGTCGGCCCGGTCGCCGACGAACTCCTCGACGAGCTTCAGGCCCTCGGGTGCCGCCAGCAGGCACACCACGGTGACGTCGCGCGCCCCGCGCTGCAGCACGTAGTCGATCGACGCGACCAGCGTGCCGCCGGTGGCGAGCATCGGGTCGAGCAGGAAGCACTGGCGGCCCGACAGGTCGTCGGGCAGGCGGTTCGCGTACGTGATGGCCTCGAGGGTCTCCTCGTCGCGGCGCAGGCCCAGGAACCCGACCTCCGCGGTCGGCAGCAGCCGCGTCATGCCGTCGAGCATGCCGAGCCCGGCCCGCAGGATCGGCACCACGATGGGGCTCGGGTCGGCGAGCTTGATGCCCGTGGTCAGCGCGACGGGCGTCTGCACGGGCACCTCCTCGGTGCGCACGTGCCGCGTCGCCTCGTACGCCAGGAGCGTCACGAGCTCGTCCACCAGCTGGCGGAACGTGGGGCTGGGCGTCGAGACGTCACGCAGGACGCTGAGCTTGTGGGCGACGAGCGGGTGGTCGGCGACGTGCAGGCGCATGCCGCGAGCCTAGTGCGAGGATGCGGGCGAGCGGGACGGGCGAGGGTCCCGTGCGGACAGCCGTGCGGCGCGACCGGCGCCGCGACGGCGGCACGACGAGCGGGCGGGAGGCAGCGCGTGGACGAGCACGACGGCACGGCCCCCGTCGTCACCCCGGCGTCCCCGGGGGCGACCGCCGCCGAGCACGCCGCCATGGGCCTCGCGCTCGACGAGGCCCGCGCCGCGCTGGGCACCGGCGACGTCCCCGTCGGCGCCGTGGTGCTCGGGCCCGACGGCGCCGTCGTCGGCCGCGGCCGCAACCTGCGCGAGGCCGACGCCGACCCCGTCGCGCACGCCGAGGTCGTCGCCCTGCGCGACGCCGCCCGCACCCTGGGCGGCTGGCGGCTCGACGGGTGCACCCTCGTCGTCACGCTCGAGCCGTGCCTCATGTGCGCCGGCGCCACCCTGCTGGCCCGCGTGCCGCGCCTCGTGCTCGGCGCGTGGGACCCCAAGGCCGGCGCGTGCGGGTCCCAGTGGGACGTCGTGCGCGACCGGCGCAGCACCCACCGCGTCGAGGTGCACGGCGGCGTGCGCGCCGCCGAGTCCGCCGACCTGCTGCACGGCTTCTTCGCCGCGCACCGCTGAACATGCACCGCTGAACGGTGCACCGCTGGGCCCGGAGCGGCCCGGCTCAGGGGGACGGCAGCAGCTCGACCAGGTCCGTCAGCGTCTCGGACGTGCCGGCGTCGAGGGTCAGCGTCGCGTACCGGTCCCCGCGCGTCGCCCCCCGGTTCACCACCACGACCGGCTTGCCCGCCTGCGCCGCGTGCCGCACGAACCGCAGCCCCGACTGCACCGTCAGCGACGACCCGGCCACCAGCAGCGCGTCGGCCGCGTCGACCATCGCGTACGCCCGCTCGACCCGCTCCCGCGGCACGTTCTCACCGAAGTACACGATGTCCGGCTTGAGCATCCCTCCGCACGCGCCCGGCAGGCCGTCCGGGTCGTCCGCCCAGCACGCCTGCACCCGGAAGTCCGCGGTCTGCTCGACCACCGCGTCCGCGTCGGGCGCGATCTCCACGTCCGCGACCTCCCGGACCCGATCGACGAACCCCGGGTTCAGCGCCTCCAGCCGCTCCGCCAGCGCCGACCGCGGCACCACCGTCCCGCACCGCAGGCACACCACCCGGTCGTACCGCCCGTGCAGGTCGATCACGTGCCGCGACCCCGCCGCCTCGTGCAGCAGGTCCACGTTCTGCGTGATCAGCCCGTGCACCACCCCGCGCCCCTCGAGCGCCGCCAGCGCCCGGTGCCCCGCGTTGGGCAGCGTGCGGTGCACGTGCCGCCAGCCCACGTGGTTGCGCGCCCAGTAGTGCCGCCGGAACGCCTCGTCCCCGACGAACTGCTGGAACGTCATCGGCGTCCGCGGCGGGGAGTCCGGCCCGCGGTAGTCGGGGATCCCCGAGTCCGTCGACACCCCCGCACCCGTCAGCACCGTCAGCCGGTGGCCGCGCAGCACGTCGACGACATCGCCCACCGACGCCGCGCTCGCGGGCCGTGCGGCAGGGGTCGACGGGGTCGTGGTCGGGTGCGGCACGCTCACCCGCCCACGGTACGTCCGCGCCCTGGGCGCGCGCCCGAGGAGATCGATTGGCTGCCCGGCGCCCCGAGCGGGTACTGTGTGCCGCCGAGGTAGCGTGTCCGAGCGGCCTAAGGAGCACGCCTCGAAAGCGTGTGTGGGTGAAAGTCCACCGTGGGTTCAAATCCCACCGCTACCGCCGACCGAAGGGCCCCGACCAGCGGATCTCCGCAGGTCGGGGCCCTTCGTCATGCCGTGGGCCGGTCGTCTGCCGGCGTGCCCGCCGCGCCGGGGAGGGTCGCTTCCACGACGAGGCCGCCGTCGCCGCGGGGGGTGAGGGTCAGGGCGCCGGCGTGGGCGCGGACGATCGACCTGGCGATGGCCAGGCCGAGGCCCGCGCCGGCGTGGTCGGCGCCCTGGGTGCGACCCGCGCCGCGGCGGAAGGGGGCGGTGAGCGCGGCGACCTCGTCGGACGTCAGGACGGGGCCGGTGTTCTCGACGGTGAGGTGGGCGGCACCGTCGGTGCGGTGCGTGCTCGCGCGGACCCAGCCGCCGGTCGCGGTGTTGTGGACCACGGCGTTCTGGAGCAGGTTCGTCGCGAGGTGGTGCAGCAGGGTCTCGTCGCCCGGGACGACGGCGGGGCGAGAGTCGAGGTGGATCGTGGTGCCGCGGGCGTCGGCCGTGCCGGCGAGCGTCTCGACGGCGTCCTCCAGGACGAGGGAGAGGTCGACGGCGTCGCGCCCGACCGGTGCGGCGTCGGTCCGGGCGATGAGCAGCAGCGCCTCGGTGACGGCGACGGCGCGCGCGTTGGCCGCGCCCAGCTGCGCGAGCACCTGCGCGACGTCCGCGTCGGGGTCGGCGGCCGCGACGTCGAGGACCGCGCGGGTGGTGGCGAGCGGGGTGCGCAGCTCGTGCGAGGCGTCGGCGGCGAAGCGGCGGTACCCCTCGACGCTCTGCTCGACCCGGGCGAGCATCGTGTCGAACGTGTCGGCGACCTCGCGGAGCTCGTCGTGCGGGCCGGTGAGCGCGATGCGGTGGCTCAGCGACCCGGCTGCGGCGCGCCGTGCAGCGGTGCCGATCGCGGTGAGCGGCCGCAGCACCCGGCCCGCGAGGAGCCAGCCGCCCAGCAGCCCGAGGGCGAAGGCCGCGAGGCCGGTGAGCGCCGCAGCCGGCGCAAAGGCGCGCAGCAGGTCGGACCGGTCGGGCGCGAACGCCGTCGTCCCGCCGATGTCGAGCAGGACCAGGTCGCCCTCCGGCACGTACCGCAGGAGGAAGGCGGCGACCACCGTCAGCAGCATCGCCTCGACCACGGTCACGAGGGCGGCATAGCTCAGGGCCAGCCGCCACCGCACGGACAGGCCGCGCCTACGCACCGCCGGGCCCCGCCGTCTCGATGCGGTAGCCCACGCCCGGGACCGTCCCGATCAGCCACGGCTCGCCCAGGCGCTTGCGCAGCGACGAGATGGTGATGCGGACGGCGTTGGTGAACGGGTCGGCGTTCTCGTCCCACGCCCGCGCGAGCAGGTCCTCGGCGCTGACCACGCCGCCGCAGGCCGCCACGAGCACCTCCAGCACCGCGAACTGCTTGCGCGTGAGGGCCACGTACCGGCCGTCGCGGAAGACCTCGCGCCGGAACGGGTCGACGCGCAGCCCGGCCAGCTCCAGGACCGGTGGCGTGGGCGCCGGCGCCCGGCGCGCGAGGGCGCGGACGCGGAGCACGAGCTCGCGCATCGCGAACGGCTTGGTCAGGTAGTCGTCGGCGCCGATCTCGAAGCCGCTGGCCTTGTCGTCGAGCCGGTCGGCGGCCGTCAGCATGAGGATGGGCAGGCCCGTGCCGGAGTCCACGATCCACCGGGCGACGTCGTCGCCCGAGGGGCCCGGCACGTCCCGGTCGAGCACCGCCACGGCGTAGTCGTGGACCGCCAGCAGCTCCAGCGCCGCGTGACCGTCCGGGGCGACGTCGGCGGCGATCGCCTCGAGCCGGAGCCCGTCACGCACGGCCGCGGCGAGGTCCGGCTCGTCCTCGACGATCAGCACACGCACGGCTCGACCCTAGGCGCGCCGGTGTCTCGTGCGCGTATGCGCCGGCGCATACGCCGTGGCGACGCGTCGTCCGGTGGTCTCGACGCATGGACGACACCACGCTTCTCACCCTCCGGTCCGCGACGGGTCCCGACGGCACCGGTCGGCGACGACGTCGGGCGGTCGTGGTCGTCGCGGTGCTCGCCGCGCTCCTGGCGGTCGCGGCGGGTGCCGCAGCCGGGCTCGCCGGCGGCGCTGCTCCGGGCCTCGGCCCGGCCTCGCGCCCGAGCGAGCCGACGACGGCCGACGGACGCATCCCCGACGGCGAGACCGTCTCGCCGTTCGACGACTCGGTGCCGGCGATCGCGCGCCTCGACCCGGCTCTGCTCGCGGCCCTGCGGGAGGCAGCCACGGCGGTCGGCGTCGACGGTCGCACGCTGCACGTCACCAGCGGCTGGCGGTCGGCGGCCTACCAGAGGTGGCTGCAGGACGACGCCCTGCGCACGTTCGGCAGCGCCGACGAGGCGTCCCGCTGGGTGGCCTCCCCGGAGGACTCCGCGCACGTGACGGGCGACGCCGTGGACGTCGGCCCGTACGCGACGGCCGAGTGGCTCAGCCGGCACGGGGCGCAGTTCGGCCTGTGCCAGGTCTACGCGAACGAGGTCTGGCACCTCGAGCTGCACCCCGACGCCCCCGACGAGGGCTGCCCGCCGATGTCGGCCGACGCGGCGGGGTGACGGCGCCGGTCCGGGCGTCCGACGAGGGGCTCCCGTCGCCCCGGGCTGTCGGGACGGTCGAGGCCGCCCGGCACGGGGGAGTCACCGCCGGGCGCGGGGCGAGGCGTCCCGGACGAGGGCGGTCGCGGCCTCGACGACCGGGGCGGGCATCGAGAAGCGGGTGCGGTGCTCGGCGACCTCGTCGAGGCGCGCGGCCGGGTCGGCGCCGTGGTCCGCGGCGAGGAAGGCCTCGAACAGGTCGCGCACGAGCGCGGCCGGGACGTCGTGCGCGCCCGCGTCGCCGGCCTCGGCGTCGACGCCGAACAGGACGGCTGCCGCCAGCACCACCGCCGTGTGGCCCACGTCGGTGTCGCGGTGGCCGACGCCGCCGGACGCCCAGTCGACGACGACGGGCCCGCGCGCGCTGAGCAGCACGTTGGCGGGGTGCAGGTCGAGGTGGACCACGCACGTGCCGGCGGGGGAGCCGGGCGGCGGGGGCAGCAGGTGCAGGTCGTGGTGCAGGCGGGCGAGCGTCGCGGCGGCCCGCGGCGCGGTGGTGGTGCCGGCGAGGAGGGCCTCGAGCAGCGTGGGGCCGGCGACGCGCTCGAGGAGCATGCCGCCCGGCTCCTGCCGGAGCAGCTGCGGCACGGGGTAGCCGTGGGCGCCCAGGTGCCGGTGCAGCGCGACCTCGGCCGTCGTGTCCCGCCCGTCGAGGTAGCGGCGCAGCACGAGCCCCGGTCCGGCGTCGAGGACGACCGCCTCCCGGCCCCGTGCGACCACGTCCATCGGGGCATCGTAGGGCGGCCGGCGCGCGCCGCGAGGGTCGTCGGGCCTTTGCCCCGGCAGCAATCCCGTATACCCTGGGGGGTATGCAGACCTCTCGTCGCCCCGCCCTCGCGGCGCTCGCCGTCACCCTCGCCGTCGCCGCGCTCGCGGGCTGCTCGGGCGGCGGGGCCGTCACCGACGTCGACGTCGAGGAGGCCGCGACCCTGCTCGAGGACCCGGACGTCACGGTGGTCGACGTCCGGACGCCCGCGGAGTTCGCCGAGGGGCACCTCGACGGCGCCGTCAACATCGACCTGTCCGACCCCGCGTTCGCCGATCTCGTCGCCGAGCTGCCGCAGGACGGCGCGTACCTCGTCTACTGTCGCACCGACAACCGATCGGGCACGGCGACGGACCTCATGGCGGAGGAGGGCCTCACCGACGTCCACGACCTCGACGGCGGCGTCGTCGCGTGGGCGGAGGCGGGCATGCCGCTCGTCGTGGGCTGACGCGCAGGGCCCCGGCACGACGGAGGCAGCACGGTGACGGGTCCCGCAGGCGAGCAGGCGGGCCCGCACGTGCCCGGCCGGGACGTGACGAGCGTCGTCGAGCGGGGCGTGCCCGTGCCGCTGGCGGACGGCACCGTGCTGCGCGCGACCGTGCACCGGCCCGTCACGGACGCCCCGGTGCCGGTGGTGCTCGCCCTCACCCCGTACCCGGTGGACGCCGTGCGGGCGGAGATCGGCGAGGACGCGCTCGTCGAGCGGGGCGTCGCCGTCGTCGTCGTGGCGCTGCGGGGCACCGGGGCGTCCGACGGCACGTTCGTCCCCTGGGCGGGGCACCGTGCGGACGGGTGGGACGTCGTCGACTGGTGCGCGCGGCAGGAGTGGTCCACGGGCGCCGTCGTCGGGTGGGGGCGGTCGTACCTGGCCCAGACGCTGCTCGCCGTCGCCGCTGCCGGGCACCCGGCCCTGCGGGCGCTGCACCTGGCGGTCGTCCCGGGCGACCCCGTCGGCGTGGTCTACCGCGACGGTGCGCTGCTGCTCGGCTCGGCGCTCGGCTGGGTCACCGCGATGGCACGGGCCGAGATCGCCCGCGCGGCGGCCGCCGGCCAGGACGTCGCCGCCGACCTCGCCGCGTGGGAGGAGCTGGCGGAGGCCGGGGAGCAGGTCGCGCTCGACGGCGTCGTCGTCGACCACCCCGTGCTCGCCCGGTGGTTCCCCGCCTGGCGGGACTGGGTCACGCACCCGCCGACCGACCCGGGGTGGGCCGAGCGTGCGCTCCTGCCCCGCCCCGCGCTGCCGACGTTCCTGGTGGCCGGGTGGCACGACGTCTTCCGCGACCTGACGCTCGACCTGCTCCGCTCCTGCCCGCCCGGCTCCCGCCTCGTCGTCGGCCCCTGGGGGCACGGGCCCGCCGGTCGGGCGCTGGGGGAGGTCGACCACGGCCGGGTGGCGGCCCGGGGTGCCGAGGCCGTGGCCGCGCAGGGCCTGGACTTCCTCGTCGCGCACGCCACCGGCGCCCCCGTCGACGACGGTCCGCGCGTGCGCCTGCTCGTCACGGGGGAGGGCGCGTGGCGTGACCTGGAGGACTGGCCGCCGCCCGCGACCGCGACCCCGTGGCACCTGCAGCCCGGCGGCGTCCTCGCGCCCGACGCGGCGCCCGGGGCCGCGGCGCCGTCCACGTACGTCGCCGACCCGGCCGCCCCGGTGCCGACGGTCGGCGGGCCGAACCTCTTCGCCCGTGGCGACGCCGCCCGCGGCACCGGTCCCTGGGAGCGTCGCGTGCTCGACGGCCGGCGTGACGTCCTGCGGTTCGACTCGGCCCCGCTCGGGGACGCCGTCACGGTGGTGGGCGACGTCGTCGCGACGCTCTGGGTCGCGACCGACGCCCTCGACGCCGACTGGACGGCCACGCTGGTCGACGTGCACCCCGACGGCACGGCGCTCGGCGTCGTCGACGGTGTCGTCCGCGCCGGGCAGGTGCTGGGACCCGTCCCCCCGGGCGAGGTCCGCGAGGTCACCGTGCGCCTGGGCGCCGCCGCCCACGCGTTCGCCGCCGGGCACCGGCTGCGGCTGGAGGTGGCGAGCGCGAGCTTCCCGCGGTTCGACGTGAACCCCGGGACCGGTGGTCTGGCCGCGCTCACCGGCCCCGCCGGTCGGCGGGTCGCGCACCAGCGGGTCCACCACGACGCCGCCCACCCGTCCCGCGTGGTCCTGCCGGTGGTCCCTGACCCGCGCTGACCCGCGACGACCCGCTCAGTTCGCCCGCTGCCGCGGGTCTTGTCGTCCGGGTGCCCGCGACGGGCGGGCGCCACGAGCCTGGAGGTCTGTGTGACCGCGACGATCGTCTCGACCCTGTTCATCTCCCTCGACGGTGTCGTCGAGGTCGACCCGGCCTGGCACTTCCCGTACTTCGACGAGCAGATGGGCGCCGCGGTCGCGGAGGACTACGAGGACGTCGACGTGCTGCTGCTCGGGCGCGTGACGTACGACAGCTTCGCGGGCGCCTGGCCGGACCGGGAGGCGGCGGGCGAGGACGACGCGACGTTCGCCGCGCAGCTCGGGGACGTGCGCAAGGTCGTCGCGACGCGCGGCGACCAGGACCTGGGGTGGCGCAACGTCGAGCGGGCCGCCGACCTGCTGGGCACCGTGCGGGCGGTCGCGGCCGAGCCGGGGGTGCGCAAGGTGCTCGTCGCGGGGTCGCCGTCGGTCGTGCGGCAGCTGCTCGCGGCCGGGCTGCTCGACGAGCTGCGGCTGCTCGTGCACCCCGTCGCCGCCCGGCACGGCGGGCGGCTGTTCGACGAGGGCGACGTCCAGCCGCTGCGGCTGCTGCGCTCCGAGGCGTTCGGCTCGGGCGTGCTGCGTCTGGTGTACGCCCCGGGCGAGCTGCCCGCGGCGGCGGAGTACGAGGACGTCCGCGACCAGGTGCCCGGGGCGGGGGCCTGACACCGCACGCGGTGTGACGGGCATCACCGCAGGTCAGGCGTGGTGGGGGTGCTAGCACCCGGGACCTGGGTCCTAGCGCCCAGACAAGTGAGACCGAGCGGGCGAAAGAACGTGGACACGCGTTCAGTTCGCCCGCCGCGGCGTCGAGAGACGGACGTACCCACCCGTCGACCCCTCTCGAGGTCTCCGCATGCTGCACGCCGTCCTGCGCCGCGCCCGCGCCGTCGCCGTCCTCCTCGTCGGCACCGCCGTCCTGGGCGGTGTGCTCGCCGCACCCGCGCAGGCGGCGAACATCGACCCGTTCGCGCCGGTGTTCTCGGCGAACGCGCACGGCACGATCGTCATGGCGGCCAACACGCTGATGACGTGCTCGGCGGCCGGGGTGAACGCGTCGACCTGCGAGCCCGCGCGCACGTCGCCGGACACGAGCATCGCGAGCACGTACCGCAACAACAACTACACGGGCGCGTTCGTCGACGTGGTCGCCGACGGCGCGACCACGTTCAGCTCGTCGTCGTCGACCCTGACGGTCCCCGACGGGGGCTCGGTGCTGTTCGCCGCACTCGTCTGGGGCGGGCGGGTCGACACGGTGCAGTCGGGCACCGCCGACCCGGCGCTGCGCGACCGGGCGTGGCTCGCGGTCGACAGCGCCACCGGCACCGACCGGGGCGGTGCCACGATCACCGCCGACCACTTCGCCCAGGCCGGCACGGCCTCCGGGTACCAGGCCTACGCGGACGTCACCGACGTCGTCACCGCCGCCGGGTCCGGCACGTACACGGTCGGCAACGTCCAGTCCTCGACGGGCGGCACCAACCAGTTCGCCGGGTGGTCGCTCGTCGTGGTCGTCGCCGACCCGGCCGAGCCCATGCGCAACCTCAGCGTGTTCCGCGGCTACTCGGAGATCTCGAACTCGGCGGGCAACAACGACGTGTCCTTCGACGTCAGCGGCTTCCTCACGCCGCCGTCGGGCACCGTCCTCACCACGCTCGGCGCTGTCACCTACGAGGGCGACCGCGGGCTGTCCGGCGACCGGTTCAGCCTCAACGGCACGCACCTCAGCGACCCGCTGAACCCGGAGACCGACGTCTTCAACTCCACCATCAGCAACCGCGGCACCCGCGTCAGCGCCGGGCAGAACCCCGACTACGCCAACCAGCTCGGCTTCGACTCCGACCTGGTCGCCGCCGACGGGATCCTCGGCAACGGTGCGACCAGCGCGACCCTGAGCGCCACGACCTCGTCCGAGCAGTACTGGATCGGCATGGTCACGTTCGCCACCGAGCTCTACGAGCCGAACGTGCACGGCGCCAAGTCGTTCAGCAGCAACAGCGTCCGCCAGAACCCCGACCTGCGCGCCGGCGACGAGCTGACCTACGCCGTGGTCGTGGAGAACGACGGGCTGGACGCCGCGACCGGGACCGCCTTCTTCGACGCCGTGCCCACCGGCACCACCTACGTCCCCGGCTCGCTGGAGCTGGACGGCACGGCCCTGACCGACGCGGCCGACGGCGACGCGGGACGGTTCGACCCGGGAACCGGCACGCCCGGCTCCGTCCGGGTCGACGTCGGCGACGTCGACGTGCTCGCCGACGGCGGCGCCTCGCACGTCGTGAGCTTCACCGTCGTGGTCGACGACGACGTCGTGGCCGGGCAGAACCTCGTCAACGCCGCGCAGACCACGTCGCGGGGCGCCACGACGGGCACGGTCGCGGGCACCGTCACCAACATCGTCCAGGCCGTCGTCGAGGGCGACACCGGCGACGCGCCCCCCGTGCTGCGCGACCACGTCGTCGCGCACACCCCCACCGCGGCCACCCCGTCGGTGACCGTCGACGTGCTGGCCGGTGCGGTCGACACCGGGGGAGCGGTCACGCTCGTCGGCACGACGCAGCCCGCCCACGGCACCCTGGCCGTCGACCCCGCCGGCACGGTCGTCTACACCCCGGCCACGGACTTCGCCGGCCGCGACGTGCTCACCTACACCGCCACCGACTCCGCCGGGAACCTCAGCACCGCCACCGTCATCGTCGAGGTCGTCAACGGCGCCCCCACCGCGCAGGACGACGCGCTGACGCTCGACGTCGACGTGCCCGTCTCCGCAGCGACCACCGTCGACGTGCTCGGCAACGACACCGACCCCAGCGGCGACACCCTGACGGTGCGCTCGATCACGGTCGACGGCTTCACGACCACCGGCGGCTCGCTCACCACCGCGGGCGGCGGCACCGTCACGCTTTCCGGCGGCACGATCACGTACGCCAAGCCCGTCGGCGGGCTCGGCGCCGGCCGCACCGAGGTCTTCGACTACACCGTGCAGGACTCCCGCGGCGCGTCCGACGTCGGCGAGGTCACCATCACGTCCGCGCAGGTCAACAGCGCGCCGGTCGCCGTCGACGACACCGCCGACGCCGTCGCGGGCGCCGGACCGGTGGCGATCGACGTCGCCGCCAACGACACCGACGCGGACGGCGACAGCCTCGCCGCGTCCGCCGCCGGGACGCCCGTCGACAGCGACGGCACGACGCGTGGCACGACCGCCGTCGGCACCGACGGCCGGGTCGTCTACACGCCCGCCGCGGGCTGGGGCGGGACGGTCACCTTCCCCTACACGGTGACGGACCCCGCGGGCGCCACGTCCGACGCCACCGTCACCGTCACCGTCGACGCGCCGCCCACGGGTGTCGCCGACACCGCCACCACCGCCTCCGGCACCCCCGTCGACGTCGACGTCCTCGCCAACGACTCCGACCTCGACGGCGATCCCCTGGAGCTGCTGCAGGTCGACGACACCGGCGCCGTCGGCACCGCCGTCGTCGTCACCACCGACGACGGCCCCCGCGTGCGGTACACGCCCGCCGCCGGGTTCGTCGGCGACGACACCGTCACCTCCACCGTCGGCGACGGCCGCGGCGGCACCACCGACGTCATCCTCACCGTGACCGTCGCCAACGCCGCACCGGTCGCCCAGCCCGACACCGCCGGCACCACCGTCGGCGTCCCGCTCACCGGCATCGACGTGCTCGGCAACGACACCGACGCCAACGTCGACGCCGGCTACGGCGACCAGGAGCTCACCGTCACCGCCGCCACGGCCGACCAGGACGCGACCGTCACCGTCAACCCCGACGGCACGCTCGACGTCACGCCCCTGGGCGCCTTCGTCGGCACCGTCACCGTGACCTACACGCTCAGCGACGGCGTCACCACGACCACCGGCACCCTGACCGTCACGGTGAGCAACGGCGCACCGGCCACGACCGCCGACACCGCGACCACCCCCACGTCGACCACCGTCGTCGTGGACGTCCTCGCCAACGACACCGACCCCGACGGCGAGACCCTCGTCGTCGCCTCCGGCTCCCTCACCCCGCCGGTCGACGCCGACGGCACCCCCCGCGGCACCGTCGAGATCGTCCGCGGCGGCGTGCAGTACACGCCGACCGCCGGCTGGACCGGCACCGTCACCTTCGGGTACGCCGCCAGCGACGAGCACGAGAGCACCCCCGGCACCGTCACCGTCACCGTCACCAACGCGGTCCCGACCGCCGACGCGACCACGGCCCGCACCGCCTCGGGCACCCCCGTGACCGTCGACGTGCTCGCCCACGCCGCCGACCCCAATGCCGCCGCCGGGTTCCAGACCCTGCGCGTCACGTCCGCGACCTCCGACCACGGCGCCCGCGCCACCGTCGGCACCGACGGCCGCATCACCGTCACCCCCGCCCGCGGCTGGGCCGGTCCGCTCACCGTCACGTACGTCGTCTCCGACGGCCTCGCGACCGTCACCTCGACGCTCGTCGTCACGGTCGACAACGCCGCACCCGTCGCCGCCGCCGACCAGGTCGTCACCGCCCCCGGCCGTGCCGTGCGCCTCACCCTGCTGCGCAACGACACCGACCTCAACGGCGACGCGCTCACCGTCGTCCGCGTCGGCACCCCCGTCGACGCCGACGGCCGCGCCCGAGGCACCGTCACGCTCGCCGACGGCGTCGCCACCTACACGCCCGCCGACGGCTTCACCGGCGTCGTCACCTTCCCGTACACGATCAGCGACGGGCAGGCCACGAGCACCGCCGACGCGACGATCGCCGTCGCGGCAGCCGGTGCCCGCGACGGCGACGCCTGGGTCACCCCCGACGACACCGTCCTCGTCGTCGACGTGGTCGGCGACGGCGAGGAGCTCGTCTCCGTCACACCGCCCGCGCACGGCACCGCCGAGGTCGTCGACGGCCGCCTCGTCTACACCCCCGCGCCCGGGTTCGTCGGCACCGTCGAGGTCGAGGTCGTCGTCCGCGACGCCGACGGGGTCGAGACCACCCGCACCGTGCAGATCGTCGTCACCGACCCCGACGCGGAGGTCGCCGCCGGACCCGCGCTCGCGGCCACCGGTGCGCAGGCCGCCGCCGGAGTCGCGTGGGCCACCGCGCTGCTGCTCATCGGCCTCGGCCTGGTCCTCGCCGCCCGCCGCCGCCGCGCCTGACCCGGCGTCGAGCCCGTCCGCCCTCGCGCACCCGTGAGGGCGGGCGGGCTCAAGCCCGTCGTCCGACGTGCCGACGACGCTGGGATGAGCGCTCCCGCACCCGGCTGGTACCCCGACGGCGTGACGACCGGTGCGGTCCGGTGGTTCGACGGCGCCGCGTGGACGGCGTGGACGGCACCCGCCCCGGGCAACGGCCCGGCAGCGGTCCCGTCCCTCCCCGCGCCCGCGGACGAGACGGGCCCGCGCAGCGCGCTGCACTGGGTGGTACCCGTCGGCCGGTCCTGGCAGTCGGTCGTCGCGGGATACGTCGCCCTCTTCTCGGTGGTCGTGTGGGCGCTCGGCCCGCTGAGCCTGGGGCTGGGCGTCTGGGCGATGGTCAGGGCGCGGACGGGCGGGCACGGCCGTGGGCGTGCGGTGTTCGCGATTGTCGTCGGGGTGCTCAGCAGCGCGGCAGGGGTGTGGGCGCTGCTGCAGATGCCCTGACCGGCGGTCATTGCGGGGGCGAGTCACCGAGCTGCTTCTGCGCGCCGACTCGGGTGCTTCACGCCAGAGTCAGGGTATCGATCGTGGCGTCATCGCAGTTCACGGGATCGCGTGTCCTCCGATCGGGTGATAGTTGGTGAAGTTGCCTCAGGCGATGCACAGGGTGCCCTAATGTCCCTGACACCTTGATCACTCGTGTGGCCTTGGGCATGACTCGGGTCGTCCGGTCATGGGGGAGCAGCACCGCCCGTGCGGTGCTGATGGTCGACAGGAGTGCCCGTGACCGGGTGTGTTCGTGCTGCCCGGAACCGGGTGGCGGTCGTGCTGGTGGCGGCGCTGGTGGCCGGGGTGGCAGGTGCGCCGGTCGCGTCCGCGCACGCGGCCCAGCAGTCCGTGGCGGGTGCGGCGTCGGTGCCGTGCGTCGAGGAAGCTGCCGGCGAGGTCGCGATGGCGACGGCTTTGGCGTGCGACGCCGACGTCGAGGTCGTCGACGAGCGGACCGAGTGGAACACGGTGTTCGCCCAGCCCGACGGGCAGATGCGCCTGGACGTGTCCGCGCTGGCGGTGCGCACGCTCGCTGACGGGCAGTGGGTCGAGCCGGACCCTGACCTGGTCGAGCAGGACGGTGTGCTGACGCCGGGTGCGGGTGTCGCCGCCATGGAGTTCAGCGGCGGCGGTGACGAGCCGTTGGCCACGATCGCCCGGGACGGGCACGAGCTGAGCCTGGACGTGGACCTGGAACTGCCCGCCCCGACGGTGGACGGTCCGCAGATCACGTATGCCGGGGTGCTGCCGGATGTGGACCTGGTGGTGACGGTCAACCAGGACGCGACGGGCTTCTCCGAGGTGCTGGTGGTGCACACCGCGCAGGCGGGTGAGCACCCGGCGCTGGACGAGCTGCGGTTCGCGCTCGGTGCTTCGCAGGGTCTGGAGGCGACCGAGGCCGGTGGCGGGTTCGTCGCGGTCGCGGGGCAGGACGAGGTGTTCGCCGCGCCGGCTCCGGTGATGTGGGACTCCTCGGGCGAGGAGTCCGAGCAGGTGACGACGTCGGTGCCGCAGGGCACGGTCGCGGTGGAGACGATGGACCTTTCCGTCGAGGGCGACGCGGTGGTGGTCGAGCCGGACGCGCAGATGCTCGCGGACCCGGCCACGCAGTGGCCGGTGTACATCGACCCGGGGCTGAGCGCGTCGCTGAACGACTGGTCCGCGGTGCGCGACAACTACGGCGAGGACTACCGGTTCGCTCCCGACCAGGGTGTGGGTCTGTGCTCGACCGCCGCGTCGTCGACGTGCTCGAAGACGTTCAAGAGCCGGATCCTGTGGAAGTTCAGCGGCCTGGACGCGATCAACGACATGTCCCCGTCGAACATCACCGCCACCACGTTCCGGGTGTTCGGGTCCCACTCGTACAGCTGCACGCCGCGGCCGGTGACCCTGCACCACATCTCGTCGTGGAACTCGGGCACCACGTGGCCGGGCAGCAGCAAGTGGATCGAGCAGAGCACCCTGAACGTGGCGCACCGTGACGGGTGCGCGGACCAGCCGACGCGGTGGCTGGAGTTCGACGCCCTCGACGGTGGCAAGGCCGTCGCGGACGGGACCACGGGCACGTTGTCGCTGGCGCTGGTGACCGACGAGTCGTCGATGGCGTCGTGGAAGAGGTACCGCAACGACGCCCAGCTCTCGATCACCTACCAGCGGGCCCCGAAGAAGCCCACGGGTGCGAAGTTCACCGACCCGGTCGGTGCGTGCACCACCGGGGCGGACCGGCCGGTGCTGCGCACGGCGTACCCCACGATCTACGCGGTGTTCGCCGACCCCGACGGCGGGAACGTGCACGCCAACGTCGACGTGTACAAGGCCAGCGACCCCGCGGGCGCCGACAACATCCTGTGGCACGCCCGCCCCGCGGCGCAGGCCTCCGGCAAGGGGCAGTCGATCAAGCTCGGCGGCATGGTCAACGGCCAGATCTACCGCGTCCAGATGAACGGCGTCGACAGCACCGGCCGAGGCGGAGCCACCGTCTCCTGCGAGCTCGAGATCGACTCCGTCCCCCCGAAGATGCCGACGGTGTCCCCGGTCGAGGGGCAGCCGGCCGTGTACCTGGAGGACGTCTCGTCGGGCGGCCCGAACCTCAAGGGCCGCTTCGCGTTCGGCAACGGCGGGTCCAGCGATGTCGTGACGTACCAATACTCGTTCAACAGCACGGCGTTCAACAAGAGCGTCACGGCGGCCACGGCGGCGTTCGACTTCACACCGACCTCGCGCGGCGCGCAGGCGCTGTACGTGCGGTCGGTCGACCGTGCGGGCAACACCAGCCCGGTACGGCTGTACACGTTCGACGTGAACGAGGCCCAGCGCACCTGGCTGCTGGACGACGGGGGCAGCACCGCCACCCCGTGGGAGGAGCAGCCCGTCCTCGACGTGAGCGCCTCGACCTCGTGGGTCCCGGGGCCGCTCGCCGAGCTGGGCCAGAGCGCCACCGACAAGGCGCTGCTCTTCGACGAGGGCGCCGACGTGGTGACCGGCCCGGTGTGGGCGGACACGTCGACGAGCTACGGCGTGATCGCGACGCTGCGTGCTGACGACGTCACTGCGAGCCGAGCGACGGCGATCAGCCAGGACGGGACCACGGTGAGTGCCTTCGAGCTGGGGTACGCGCCCTGCGCCGACGGCGACGGGCGGTGCTGGTCGTTCACGGTCAACTCCTCGGCCGGGTCGGCCTCGCCGGTGAGCGCGGTGTCCACGGTCAAGGTCTCCGCCGGGCAGTGGATGAGCGTGACGGGGACGCACGACGACGCCGCCGACACGGTGCGCGTCCAGGTGTGCTCCCTCGGTCAGTACCCCGACGAGGGTGCTCAGGCGGCGTTCTCGTCGGCCTGGGCGGGGAACGGGTCGACCGTGATCGGTCGGGCGCTGGGTGGTACGTCGAGTCCATGGCGGGGTGCCGTGGCGGATCTACGGGTGTTCAGGGGGCTTCCGATGGCTGATGACCTGCTTCGTGCGTGCCACGGCGTGGTGCCCGAGTGAGCGCGCGGCTGGCCGGGGTCGTCCCGGTGCGGGTCCGGCGCTCCGCCGTCGGCATGGCGGTGGCCTCGGCGCTGCTGGTGACGCTCGGTCTGTCGCCGACCGCCGCCGAGGCTGTCGCCGCTGACGAGAACACCCTCCCCTCGCTGGAGGAGCGGCGCGAAGCGGGCGAGGAGGTCGCGCCCGACGTCGACTTCAGCGACCCGATCGCGGTGCGCAGCACCCCGCGCGAGGGTGCGGCCACCCCTGCCGACGTGCCGGGTGAGGTGCTCGGCACGGCCGATGTCGTGGCGCCGGACTGGCCGGACGCCGACGAAGCCGTCGCCACCCCGGACGCGGCCGCGGACCTGGGCGTCGTGACCGTGGACGTGGTGGAGGAGGGTGCCGCAGGCGACGCCGACGGGGTCGCGGTGCGCACGCTCGCGCAGGATGACTCCGAGGACCTGGGCGTCGAGGGCGTCGTGCTCGAGCTCTCGCCCGTGCAGGAGGTCCCGGCCGAGGGCGCCGTGGCGGAGAGCCCCGAGGCGGCGCCGTCGGACGATGCCACCGTGTCGGCGCCGGAGCCGACGCCGTCGGACGAGGATCCGTCGCCCGCGATGCCGACGAAGGAGCCGACCGCGACGGTCGCGCCAGAGGCAACGAGCGCTCCGGATGCCACGCTCGCTCCGGTGCCCGCGCCCACCGATGAGGCGCAGGAGCTCGTGGTCGAGCAGGCTGCGTTCGTCACGGCGGTCGACGAGCCGGGGCAGGACGTCGTGCCGGCCGAGGAGGACGTCGCGGTCCCGGCCGTGGACCTCACGCTGGACTACTCCTCGTTCGCGCAGGCGTACGGCGGTGACTGGGCGTCGCGGTTGCGTGTCGTGGAGCTTCCGGCGTGCGCCCTGACGCACGAGGTGCTGGCCCGGTGCCGTGTGCAGACGCCCGTGGACTCGGTCAACGACCCGGTCGCGCGGACCGTGACGGCGTCGCTCGCCGCAGGGTCGTCCGGTGTGGTCGCGCTGGCCGCGGCGCCGAGCGGGTCGTCCGGCTCGTGGGGTGCGACGTCGCTGTCGCCGTCGTCGTCGTGGGACGTGTCGGAGCAGACCGGCGACTTCTCCTGGTCGTACCCGATGCGGGTGCCGCCGTCGCTGGGCGGTCCGTCGCCCGAGCTGTCGCTGAGCTACTCCTCGGGGTCTCTCGACGGACGCGTGGCCTCGACGAACAACCAGACGTCGTGGGTCGGCGACGGGTGGGACCTGTCGACCGGGTTCATCGAGCGGCGGTACGTGGCGTGCGTCGACGACGAGAAGAACGGCAACAACGTCGACAAGCCCACCGGTGACCAGTGCTGGAAGTCCGACAACGCCACGATGGCGTTCGCCGGGCACTCCGGAGAGCTGGTCAAGGACGCGTCGTCGGGGCAGTGGCGCCTGAAGAACGACGACGGCACGCGCATCGAGCGCAAGACCGGCGGGTGGAACGGCGACGACGACGGGGAGTACTGGGTCGTCACCACCACCGACGGCATCACGTACTACTTCGGCCGCGGCAAGCGGTCGGCCGACGACACGCTGGAGCTGAACTCGGCGTGGACCGTGCCGGTGTACGGCAACCAGGCCGGCGAGCCCTGCTACAAGGCCGACTACGACTCGGCCTGGTGCCAGCAGGCGTGGCGCTGGAACCTCGAGTACGTCGTGGACCCCTCGGGCAACTCCATGACGTACGTGTACGCCAAGGAGACCAACAAGTACGGCCGCAACCTCGACGACGCCGTCTCGACGTACGACCGCGGCGGGTACCTCGCGCGCATCGAGTACGGCCAGCGGGCCGGGTCGGAGGCCGACTCCGTGGCTCCGGCGCGGGTGGTGTTCGGAGTCGCCGAGCGGTGCCTGCCCAAGGACGGGGTCAGCTGCGAGCCGGACACGCTGACCAAGGACACGGCCAAGTCGTGGCCGGACGTCCCGTTCGACCAGATCTGCACCTCGGGCACCACGTGCGCGTCGCAGATCTCGCCGTCGTTCTTCACGCGCAAGCGGCTGACCACGGTGACCACGCAGGTGCGCTCGGGCAGCGAGTGGCAGGACGTGGACCGGTGGTCCCTGACGCACACGTACCCGGACCCGGGGGACTCGACGAGCCCGGCGCTGTGGCTCTCGGAGATCGGGCACGAGGGGCGCGTCGGTGATGCGATCACGCTGCCGGACGTCACCTTCGAGGGTGTGCAGATGGCGAACCGGGTCGACACGACCGGTGACGCCGGCCCGGCGATGAACCGGTACCGGATCTCCTCGATCACGGCGGAGTCCGGCTCGACGACCTCGATCAGCTACACCCCGCAGGACTGCACGACAGGCAGTCTGCCGGCGTCGCAGGACTCCAACACCCGCCGCTGCTTCCCTGTCCGGTGGCAGCCGGAGGGCTCGGGCAAGGAGGTGGTGGAGTACTTCCACAAGTACCTCGTCAAGACCATCGCCGAGAACCCGAACGACCTGATCAGCCCTGCCGTCGAGACCACCTACTGGTACCGGGGCGCGCCGGCGTGGGCGTACGACGACAACCCGCTCGTGCCGGAGAAGCAGCGCACGTGGGGGCAGTGGCGCGGGTACGCCACGGTCGACATCCACACCGGTGCCGCGACCCTCGCGAGCAGGTCGTGGGACCGCAAGCGGTTCTTCCGCGGCATGGACGGCGACCACCTGGCCGACGGGTCCAAGCGGTCGGTCAGCGTCGACGGGATCGCCGACGACGCACGCCTCAACGGGGTCGTGCGCGAGGAGATCACGTACGACGGCGTCGGCGGTGCCGAGGTCGAGGGTGTGGTCAACACTCCGTGGGTGTCGCCGCCGACGGCCACGAGCAGCGACGGCGTGAAGGCCACCTTCATGTCGAACCGGACGGTCGAGTCCCGCACCGTCGGCAGCCAGCTGCCGGGCGGCAAGCGCGTCACGCGGACCGTCACCACGTACGACGACACCTACGGGCTGCCGGTCTCGGTGGACGACCAGGGTGACGTCGCCACGACCGCGGACGACCGGTGCACGCGCACCGAGTACGCCCGCAACACCGCCGCGCACATCGTCGGGGCGATGCGTCGGACCGAGACCGTCGGGGTCTCCTGCTCGGCCACGCCCGCCCGCCCGGGCGACGTGCTGGCCGACATGCGGGTCTCCTACGACGGGCAGGCGTACGGCGAGGCGCCCACGCGCGGGCAGGTCACGCGCAGCGAGACGCTGAAGTCGTACTCGGGCACCACGCCGGTGTACGTCACGGAGTCGACGTCGACGTACGACTCCTACGGGCGCCCGACGTCCAGCACTGACGCGCTGGGCCGCAAGGGCACGACGGCGTACACCCCGGCGACGGGCGGGCCGCTGCGGTCGGTCACGACCACGGCGCCGGACCCGGACGGGTCGGGACCGCTGACGGCGGCGTCGTCGACCACCGAGGTCAACGCCGCGTGGGGCGCGCCCACCAAGGTGACCGACCCCAACGGCAAGGTCGCCTCGGCGACGTACGACGCGCTGGGCCGCACCACCGCGGTGTGGATGCCGGGTCGCACGCAGGGCGAGGACACCGCGGACCAGACCTTCGCGTACAAGCTCTCGCGGAACGGGGCCAACTCGGTCACCACGAAGACGCTGACGGCGTCCGGGGCATACCTGACGTCGGTGGCGATCTACGACGGCCTGCTGCGCCCGCGGCAGACGCAGTCGCCGTCGGCGTCCACGGAGAACCCGGGCCGGCTGATCACCGACACGATCTACGACTCGCGCGGTCTGGTCGCGACGGAGAACGGTGCCTGGTTCACGGCGGGCGACCCGGCCGGCACGGTCGTGTTCCCGTCGGAGGCGGTGCCCACCCGCACCCGGTACGAGTACGACGGCGCCGGGCGGGTCACCGCCCAGATCAGCGACGTCGCCGAGAAGGAGGACGTGCGCACCACGACGTCCTACGACGGCGACCGGGTGAGCGTGGACCCGCCGACCGGTGGTGTGCCGTCGATGTCGATCACCGACGCGGCCGGCCAGGTGGTCGAGCTGCGGCAGTTCACCACGGCGTCGCCCACGGGCGACTACCGGTCGACGACGTACGCCTACGACCGCTCGGGGAACCTGACCTCGCACACCGACCCGGCGGGCAACGTGTGGTCGTACACGTACGACCTGCGGGGCCGGCAGGTCACGGCCAAGGACCCGGACAAGGGCACGACCACGTCGACGTACGACGACGCCGGGCAGCTGGTGTCCACCAAGGACGCCCGCGGGGTCACGCTCACGTACGTGCGTGACGCGCTCGGGCGGGTCACCGAGCTGCGGGAGGGCTCGGCCACCGGCACGCTGCGCTCGTCGTGGACGTACGACACGCTGGCCAAGGGGCAGCTCACGTCGAGCACCCGCCACGAGGGCGCCGACGCGTACACCACGGCGGTCACGGCCTACGACGAGGCGTACCAGCCGCTGGGCCAGTCGGTCACGCTGCCGGCGTCGGAGGGTGCCCTGGCCGGCACGTACACGACGGGGTACTCCTACACCCCGGACGGCCAGCTCAAGACCATCGAGCTGCCGGAGACGGGCAACCTGCCGGCCGAGACCGTGACGACCGAGTACAACGCGCTATCCCAGCCGTACTCGCTGAGCGGTGGCCTGGGCTGGGGCGTGTACGTGGCCAAGGCGGTGTACGACACGACCGGCGAGATGCTCCAGCAGGACCTGGGCAACTTCAAGTCGTACTCGCAGAACTTCGCGTACGAGAAGGGCACCCGTCAGCTCACCCGCACGTGGTTGGTGCGGCAGGGTGCCTCGGGTCGCGACTTCGACAAGGCGTACACCTACGACGACGCGGGCAACCCGACGAAGATCGTCGACAGCCCCACGGGTCAGCCCGTGGACGCGCAGTGCTTCTCCTACAACGGTCTGCGACGCCTGACCGCGGTCTGGACGCCGGCGAACGCGGACTGCTCGGTGGCTGCCACGGTGGCGGGCCTGGGTGGTCCGGCGCCGTACTGGAAGGCGTACTCCTTCGACAGGGCGGGCAACCGCACGAAGGAGGTCATCCGGTCGGCGTCGAGCACGACGACGAACACGTACACGTACGCGGCGTCGGGTGCGACGGCGGTGCAGCCGCACGCGGTCACGTCGATCACGTCGGTGACGGGCACGACGACCAAGACCGGGTCGTACACGTACGACGCGAACGGTGCGACGGCCACGCGCACGCCTGCGGGTGGGACGGCGCAGACGTTGACGTGGGATGCCGAGCAGCGGTTGACCACGGTGAAGCAGGGGACCTCGACGGTCGGGTCGTACGTGTACACCGCTGATGGTGAGCGGCTGATCCGTAAGCAGGGTGGTAAGACGACGGTGTACCTGCCTGGTGGGCAGGAGCTGACGTTGACCGCGGCGTCGGGTGAGCTGGCCGCGCAGCGGTACTACGCGTTCGCTGGTCAGACGGTGGCGACGCGCACGGGCACGGCGGCCTCGACGGTGTCGTCGTTGTTCGCCGACACGCAGGGCACGGCGTTGGTGTCGGTGCAGAACATCACCGACACGGTGACGGTGCGGCGGACGGACCCGTACGGGAACGTGCGGGGAACCAACCCGTCGTGGCCGGGTGACCACCTGTTCTTGGACAAGGTGCGTGACTCGACGGGTCTGACGCAGGTCGGTGCCCGGTACTACGACGCGTCGATCGGCCGGTTCGTGTCGGTGGACCCGGTGCTGGACCTGAAGGACCCGGCGCAGTGGTCGGGGTACTCCTACGGCGAGCACAACCCGGTGACGTTTGACGACCCGACGGGTATGTGGTCGTTGTGGGGGTCGGTCAAGGCGAAGGCGTCCTCGGCGTGGAGGTCCACGACGAGCTTCGTCAAGAAGCACCAGGCGTCGATCGTGGGGTTCGCGGTCGGTGCGATCGTGACCGGTGGGTGCATGGCGCTGACCGCTGGTGCGGGGTCGATCGGGTGTGCGGCGCTGGGTGGTGCTGCGGCCGGGGCGGCGTCGAACCTGTGGCGCACGAAGGTGCAGAAGACCTCGCGCTTCACCGTCGGTGGGTTCGTGCGGGAGACGGTCTTCGGTGCCGCGATGGGCGCGATCGGTGGGGCGGCGGCCAAGCCGTTGACCGCGGTCGCGTCCTGGGCGGGGCGCACGGCCACGTCTGCGGCGCAACGGTGGGGTGCGGGGGCCTCGTCAGCCTCACGGGTGTCCACGACCCAGGCGGCCCAGACCCAGGCCCAGGCCGCGCAGAGCATGCGCTCCTCGATCGTGCAGCAGGTGCGCAGCTCCGCGCCTAAGAACGCCCCGGTCAAGGCCCCGGCGGCCCGACCGGCGCAGAGCACCGCCGCCAAGGCGTGCAGCATCGCCGCGCCGATGAGCTTTGCCGGGTCCACAACCGTGCTGATGGGCGACGGTTCGAACAAGCCCATCAAGGACGTGCACGTCGGGGACAAGGTCGTCGCCTCAGACCCCGAGACCGGCGAGCAGGACACCAAGCCCGTCACCGAGGTCTTCGTCCACCAGGACACCCTGGTCGACCTGCACCTCGGGGACACCACGATCCGCACCACCGAGGACCACCCGTTCTGGTCCGTGACCGACCAGCGGTTCGAGCGCGCCGACCACCTCACCGCCGGTGAGCTCGTCCTGACCGCCACCGGCGACACCCTCACCGTCACCGGCCTCACACCCGCCGGCACCGGCACCGCCTACAACCTCGCCATCGCCGACATCCACACCTACCATGTCGGAGACAACGCAGTCCTCGTCCACAACACTGACCCCAGTTGCGGAGCCGGCGGGGTCGCCCGCGCTTCGGGCTTCGTACGCACGGAAGCGTTGTCGGGGCGGGGCTCTGCTCGGACAGTCCAAGAGATTGCGGATTCAATGCGAAGTGGCGGATGGCAGGGAGATCCGATTCGAGTCGTCAATCTGAATGGACAGCGAATCGTTGTCGACGGTCACCATCGGCTTGCCGCCGCACAGCGGGTCGGAATCGATATCCCATACGAAGTTGTACCGCCCTCCTCCGTTGTTGGCCCGGGCCAGTGGAGTTCGGTAGACGACATCCTACGGGACGCGGCCGCGGTCGGGCCGAATCGAATTCGATGACGCCCGATCAGATTATTTCGGCATTCATTCGCGATCTGGCTTTGTGCAAGAAGACTCTGGTGGAGAACTTTCTTGGGGCGGAAAGGCTCCGGCCAGGAGTGCCTTTGGTGTTCATGAAGATTCGCAGCGGATCTAAGAAAAGGTCCGGGAGGATCGGTGGGGTGGGGATGTTCGAACTTCATGGCCAGGGGTGCCGATTCGAATTAGAGAGTGGCGCAACCGTGGATTTTGACTGGGATGCTCAAGGGCGAGAGATTTTTGATGCGTGGAGACTTTGTAGATTTGCTCGATCGCTCGGCGAAGAGCACATAGCGAGTGGTTCCATCCTCGATGCCGCACTAGGCGACTCCAGGCTCCAAGAGGTGAAGCCAGGGTGGTTCGCGGTTGCGTGTGACCGAGAGGATTGAGCGGTTCAACACCCTCGTCCGCGAAGAGCCTGGTTGAAGGTCGAACGCCGACGGCGGGTCGGCCGTCTCGCAGGCCGGTGGGTGTTGCTGATCTCGACGGTGCGGGCCTCGGGCCTGGACGTGGTGATGCGCGACGCGCTCGCGCCGTGGCGCTCGGCGTCGGTGCGTCACGACCCGGCGAAGATGCTGCTCGACCTGGCGCTCACCCTCGCGTTGGGCGGGGACGCGCGCTCGGACCTGGCGGTCGTGCGCGCCGAGCCGGCGGTGTTCGGTCCGGTCGCCTCGGACCCGACCGTCTCGCGCACGATCGCCCGCCTCGCCGGTGACGTCGAGAGGGTCCTGGCCGCGATCAGCACGGCCCGCGCCGCAGCCAGGGCCCGGGCATGGTCCGCGGCCGGTCCTCACGCGCCCGGCCACGGTCGGGACGCCGCCCGCCCGTTGGTCATCGGCCTCGACGCGACGCTGGTCACAGCGCACAGCGAGAAGCAGCACGCCGCGGCGACGTTCAAGCGGGGGTTCGGGTTCCACCCACTGTGCGCGTTCGTCGACCACGGCCCGGCCGGCACCGGCGAGCCCGTCGCGGTGCTGCTGCGGCCGGGGAACGCGGGGTCGAACACCGCGGTCGACCACCTGCGCGTCATCAGCGAGGCGCTCGCGCAGATCCCCGGGAACACCCGCGGCAAGTCGATCCTGGTCCGCGTCGACGGGGCAGGCGGCTCCCGCAAGGTCGTCGAGACCCTGACCCGACGCCGCCTGGAGTACTCGGTCGGCTGGACGCTGCCGGCCACCACCCCTGACCTGCTCAAGCTCATCCCCGAGCAGTTCTGGGCGCCCGCCTACGACGGCGACGGGAGCGTGCGCGACGGCGCCTGGGTCGCCGAGCTCAGCCACCTGATGGACCTGTCGGCCTGGTCCTCGGGGATGCGGGTCATCGTGCGTAAGGGACGACCCCACCCCGGCGCCCAGCTGCGCTTCGAGGACGTCGACGGCATGCGCATCACCGCGTTCGTCACCAACTCGACCAGAGGGCCGCTCGCGGACCTCGAGCTACGCCACCGACGCCGCGCCCGCGCCGAGGACCCGATCCGCATCGCCAAGGACACCGGACTGGCGAACCTGCCGCTGCACTCGTTCGCCGCGAACCGCATCTGGTGCGCCGTGGTGGCCCTGGCCGGCGAGATCACCGCCTGGATGCCACTGCTCGCCCTGCACGGGCACGACGCACGCCGCTGGGAACCCAAGAAGCTGCGGTTCGCGCTGTTCACGATCCCCGCTACCATCGCCCGCTCCGGGCGCCGGGTCCGCCTGCACCTGGCCGCGCGATCACCGTTCGCGTCACTGACGCTGATCGGACTCGGGCGCCTGGGCGCCCTCGCGCCGGGCTGACGCCCGGCACCGCCCGCCCCGACAACCCCGAGCACGACCCCGGCCCTGGACCCGGCGCCCACCCGCACGACAGCGGGCGGCCTGTCACACCCATCAGCAAGAGCCGGCCCCGAACGCGGCCACCGAGCCGCACCCGAACCTCACACCGTCGCCCGACGAAAGATCAGGGCTGACGTGGGATGCCGAGCAGCGGTTGACCACCGTGAAGCAGGGGACCTCGACAGTCGGGTCGTACGTGTACACCGCTGATGGTGAGCGGTTGATCCGTCAGCAGGGTGGCAAGACGACGGTGTACCTGCCCGGTGGGCAGGAGCTGACGTTGACCACGTCGTCCGGTGAGCTCGCCGCGCAGCGGTACTACTCCTTCGCTGGCCAGACGGTGGCGACGCGCACGGGCACGGCGGCCTCGACGGTGTCGTCGTTGTTCGCCGACACCCAGGGCACGGCGTTGGTGTCGGTGCAGAACATCACCGACGCGGTGACGGTGCGTCGGACGGATCCGTACGGGAACGTGCGGGGGACGAACCCGTCGTGGCCGGGTGATCACCTGTTCTTGGACAAGGTGCGTGACTCGACGGGTCTGACGCAGGTCGGTGCCCGGTACTACGACGCGTCGATCGGCCGGTTCGTGTCGGTGGACCCGGTGCTGGACCTGAAGGACCCGGCGCAGTGGTCGGCGTACTCCTACGGCGAGCACAACCCGGTCACGTACTCCGACCCGACCGGGATGCTGTCGTGGGCATCGTCGTTCAAGAGCGGCCTGTCGAAGATCGGGTCGGCGGTCAAGAACGGCGTCTCCTCGGCGTGGAAGTCGACCGGCAGCTTCGTCAAGAAGCACCAGGCGTCGATCGTGGGCTTCGCGGCTGGTGCGATCGTGACCGGTGGGTGCTTGGTCGCGACCGGTGGTGTGGGGTCGGTGGGGTGTGCGGCGCTCGGTGGTGCTGCGGCCGGGGCGGCGTCGAACCTGTGGCGGACCCAGGTGCAGAAGACCTCGCGCTTCACTGTCGGCGGGTTCGTGCGCGAGACGGTCTTCGGTGCCGTGGCTGGCGCGATCGGTGGGGCTGCGGCCAAGCCGCTGGCTGCGGCCGCGTCCTGGGCGGGCCGAGCGGTCGGGCCCGCGGCTCAGCGCTTCGGCGCCGGCGCGCTGTCAGCAGCACGACAAGCAGCCTCGAAGGTCTCCCAGGCCCTGGCCCAGACGGCCCAAAACATGCGCACTCAGGTCGTGCAACAGACCCGTTCAGCGGTTCAGAACGTTTCCCGGCTGCTACCGTCCCGATCAAGTGGTGCCGCAAGTACCGCAGGGCGCGGCGCGGACGATCTAGTCGAAGCGGCCGGCACCGCGTGCCGGACGAACAGTTTCGATGCCGGGACCCTCGTGCTCATGGCTGACGGCAGTCACAAGGCGATCGAGGACGTCGAACTTGGCGACGATGTCATCGCGACAGACCCGAAGACCGGAGAGCAGGGGCCGAGCAAGGTCATCGACCTGATCCGGCATGGCGGGGTCCACACCATGGTCGACGTCGAGTTCTCCAACGGGACCCAGGTCGACGCGACCGACGAGCACCCCTTCTGGGTCGCGTCGCAGGCTACGTGGGTAGATGCGATCGACCTGCGGCTTGGCGACGTCGTCACCACCGCGGCCGGCACGTCGTTGATGGTGGAGAGTGTCCGCGTAAGCGTGTACGATTTGATGGCTTACAACCTGACGATTGCTGACCTGCACACCTACCACGTAGGCGTCGGTGAGATCCTTGTTCACAACGCCGGCTGCGACGAGTGGGCAGCTGCCTTCGTCAAGCGGACTGGCGGGCAATCCGACGAGATCAAGACCTTCGAGAGTCCACTCGGGCGCCACAGCCCTCTGGGCCCGTATCGGCCCGGCGGTCCCGGAACCAAGGCTGTCGATGAGGACTGGTTTCATCACACCGTAGTAGTTCGCGGCGCCCAGGTTTTCGATCAGTGGCATCCAGGCGGTGTGGGTGTCGACGACTTCAAGCAGATGTTCGACTACAACGACGTGATCGACTTTGGGTTCTGAGATGACGGCGGCGTTTGCAGATTTCCTCCCAGGCTTTCGGAAGTATCCAGGGCTTTATTTCCATCGATTGTCTTTCGTGACTGTTTGCGCTTTCATCGTCGGATACCAGTGGGGTGCCGATGACGAGACGTTGGGTGGCTTCAAGGAGTGGATTGAGGAGCGGGTGGGGGTGCGGCCCGAGCTAGGGCGTGTCTCCCAACGGCTCGCGAGATGCGGGACGATTGAAGCGTGATCAGCCTCGAGGACCTTCGAAGTCGCTTGATGACGCAGTTCAGCCAGATGTGCGCTCGCACGGGCATGTTCGCCAGGACTGCAGAGGGTGCCTACCGCGCCTCGGTGCAGCTGCAGCAGACCCTCGCGTACATCGACGAGTGCGAGGACGCCTACGGCGCCGAGTACACGCGGTGCCGGACCGAGGACTTCCGTGAGTTCGGGCCTCCGCGCATGGGCGCCTGGTTCGACGCTGCCCCGAACAACGTGGCGAGAGGCGCAGCCGAGGTGTTCGCCTGGCACGCCGAGCTGGGAGCACGGTTCGGATGGGTCGACGCTCCCCGTCTCTCACCGCCCGACTGGGAGCGGCTGGTCGCCACCGCGTCAGCCCTTCAACCGACGGACGGCACGTGGACCCGAGAGCGGGTCCAGTCCGAGCTCCCGACCGCGTCCCTAGTCGTGGACGGCATCATCTACTGCTACGCCCCGCCACAGGACGACGGGCGCTGGCTGTTCGCTGACATCGTCCAGCCAGCCGGGAATCCCCGTCTCTTTCCCGAGGCCCCGCTCCGCTCGTTCCGGCTCCCGGGTCCAGGTCCGATGTACGACCGTCTGGCACTCACTCCGGCCGGCGCCGCACTCCTGGCAAGCGGCTACTAGCCATCGCAGGCGCGTTGGCGGCTCTCGTGGACAGCGGGATGCGGCCGCGGACCACGGTGCGCAAGTGAAGTACGTGCAGCTGAAGGGTGAGGACGGGGGCGTGATGCTCGACGCCCGCCGGTACCTCGAGGTTCTGCCGGAGATGGTGGACCGCTTGCCGGAAGGAGCCCGGCGGTTCGCCACCGATCCGGACCGCTACGACTTCTACAGCACGAGGTGCGTCAAGGACCTCGTGCTGGACCGGCAGGTCTTCGACGTGGACTCGGAGACGTGCGTGCTCGTGTTCACGCCCAACCTGCACAAGCACGACGACGGGCTCACCGTGACCTACATCGACGTCAGGTCGATCGAGGTGCAGATGGAGCCACCGTCGGGGTTCGACCCGATGCGCTTCCATGTGCTCCTCGACGAGATCCTGCCGACGGAGGACGGTGTTCGACACGAGTACGGGCTGCGACGCGGGACCGTGGTGATCCGTGCCGCTGATCTCGAGGCGCGGTGGGGAACGGTTGAGTAGCGGGAGCACAGACGCGCTCTGTCCAGCAGCGCGAAGGAGCAGGCTGCCGGCACCTAGCCTCGTGGCTCTGACCTGCGGGGTTCACCCGTTCGTGTGAACGGGGTCAAAGGGCACGCACAGGGGAGGGGCGCTTCCCTAGGGTCCTCCTGCCGCCACCTGCTCGGGTGATGGCGTCCGTCCGGCGCGGCGGGGTCGTGCGCGGCCTGCTGGCTGTCGAAGCGAGGGGGAGACCGTGCGACGGTCCTGGTGGGGGCGCGGCGTGGTCGTCGCCGCCCTGGTGTCACTGCTGACGGCGGGGCTGGTGACTCCGGCGGCCGTCGCGACCGCGAGGCCGGCGTCCGGGGTAGCGGTCGCCGCGACGCCGAACCGGCCGCCGAGCCGCCCGACGAAGGTGCGGTTCACCACGCCCAGCGAGGCGGCGTGCGTGACCGGCGCGGACCGTCCGCTCATGCGGAGGTCGGAGGTCGGGCTGTCCGCCGTGCTGTCCGACCCGGAGGGTGGCAACGTCGCCGCGGTCGTCGAGGTGCGCCAGCTCTACCGGCCGAACACGCTGGTCTGGCAGGGCGGGACCACCCCGCAGGCCAGCGGGCGGAGCCAGTCCGTGATGGTGGACGGCTTGCCGGTGGGCTCGTACCGGCTGCGTATCGCGGGGCGTGACCGGGCGGGCAACGTCGGCCCGTCCGTGACGTGCGACTTCTCGGTCACCAAGGCCCGGCTCGCGGCGCCCACCGTCACGGCGGTGGCGGGGTATCCCGGCTTCTACCCGGACGGTGCGTACGTCTCCGCCCCGGGCCTGCCCGGTGCCTTCCGTCTCGGTGGCGGCGGTGCCGACGCGGTCGAGTACCAGTACTCGTGGGGTGACATCACGTTCGGTCAGAGCGTGCCCGCGTCCGACCCGGTGGTCTTCTACACGCCGCAGACGTCGGGCCCGCACACGCTGATGGTGCGCGCGGTCGCGGCGGACGGAGCCACCAGCATGACGACCACGCACTCGTTCTCCGTGGGCAACGGGCGTACGCGCTACGTCTTCGACGACCTCGTGAGCCCCACCCTGCCGAGCCGCGGCGGGCCGGGCATGACGGTCTCCCCGACGGTGACGTGGGTGCTCGGCCCGCTCGCGGAGATCGGGGCGTACGAGGAGGACCGCGCGCTGCGGTTCGACGAGCCGGACGACCGTGCGCAGACCTCCGAGGCTCCCTTGAAGGACGTCGACTCGTTCGCCGTCACCGCGACCCTGCGTGCGGCGGCCGGCGCTCCCGGGGAGGCGTCGGCGGTCACCCTCGACGGTGCGACGGGCGGCGTGTCGCTCGGCTACCGGGCCTGCGCCGACGGTGTCGGGTCGTGCTGGTCCTTCGAGACGACCGGCTCCGACGCGACCCTCGCGCTGACGGCGCGCAAGGTCGTCACGGGCGGGTGGATCCACGTGTTCGGGCTCTACGACGCCGACGACGGCGTGGCCGAGGTGCTGTCGTGCACCATCAACGACGTGACGCCTCGCCCGGGCGCGCAGACGGCCGTCGGCACGGTCTCCGTCGAGGGCGCGACCGCACTGGTCGGCTCAGGCGTCGCGGGCCGCTGGCACGGTGACGTCGCGGACGTGACGTTCGCACCGGGTCGCCCGACGAGCGGCGACATGACCCGGGCCTGCTCCGGCATCATCAGCTGACCCGGCGCCTGCCGAGCGCACCGGTGGCCCGTCCCAGGAGGGGCGGGCCATCGGCGTCGAGAGGCCGTGAAGGAGTTGACTGCATCCGTGACCGACCCACCCGCGCCGAGGAACCACGGGGCCGCCCGGGGTGAGCTCCGTTGATCGAGTCGGCAGCTGAGTTCGTCGGCCTCCGCACGAGCGAGGACCCCGGGGAGTACCAGCGGGCGGCTCGCGAGGAGGCGCCGCTGGAGGTGTGGCTCGCGGTCATCGAGGACCACCCCGAGATGAGGCAGTGGGTGGCTCACAACAAGACGGTCCCGGCCGTGGTGCTGGAGAGGCTCGCCGGTGACAGCGACCCCACGGTCAGGTGGACGGTGGCGATCAGACGCAGTGCGCCGGCACACGTCCCGGGCATGCGCGCACGACGAGTCGGCCTTCAGTGCGGAGCAGGATGCCGAGGCGATGGAGGCCCTGTTCGGCCTGCTTGAGGCGTTCTATGGCGAGCAGTCGGCTGGGTCGACCCCGCCTTGACGCGTGAGGACTCACGACGGGCCCGTGCCCCGCTGATGCAGCAACGCTCGTCGAGTCCGATCTGATCGGAGGGCCATGATGTGGGAGTTGGACTACCTCACCGGGGTCGGCGCGCTGCGGGAGGACGTGGCCGCCCTGGTCGGGGAGCTCCTCTCGACGGACGATCCTGCCCGGGCGGCGGGCCTGACGGGGTTGATCGAGTCTGCTGTCGCGCCGGTGAGCGGCGGGCTGGCGGACGACACCCCCGCGGTCGTGACGGCCGTCGTGGCGGGGTTGCCTCGTACGGGCGCCGCGAGCAGGCCGGAGGCGTTGCTCCTTCTCTCGCAGATCGTCGGATCGATCGAGGCGAGCGGCAGCCAGCCTGCCGCTGAGGCCGGGCGCCTGGTCGAAGGGGCGCTCCCGATGATCGGCGCCCTGATCGAGACCGGCACGGAGGCCGAGATCGCCCAGGGCGTCGATCTGATGTCGATGGCTTCGACGCTGAGCCGGCCAGCCGCGGAGCAGGCTGTCTTCCACCTCTCGCGCATCGCGGCAACCGCTGACGGGCAGATCAAGGCGAGCGCGGAGAGGGAGATCGATGAGGTGAGGAGGGGTCTTGCTGATGGACGCGCTGACTGATCCGTCGACGACCCGCGGGGCGTGGGTGGGGTCGAGTCCTGGCTCCGCACTCCGGCGTACGGGGCCTCCGTCTTCCCAGCGGTCGCGGTGCCAGACTCTCGATCGCGGGCGTATCCAGGTGCTCTGCGATCAGGAGGTGCGGTGAAAGCAGTTTCTTTGCCCCCGTTCGAGGTGACGGTCCAGGCTGTCGAAGGTGTGGGTGTCGACGGTGTGGACGAGGTCTCGCTGGAGTTCAAGGTCGTCGGTGGTGCGGGTCCGTCGCTATGGTTCGCGATATTCAAGCCCGAGGGGGCTTCCACGAGTGAGGCGTGTCTGACCGTGGACCCTCAATCAGGGCCCATCCCGCTGCCGGTCGTCGCATGGGCGGTGAGCTATGCGGAGAGCCATCTGTAGTGCTTCTTCACCAGCCTCTGGTTCTCCCGCGCCGGCTGGTGGCCAGGAACTCATTCTTGAGAGTGGTCGGGCCCGACCACCGCATCGTTCGCGGGCCGCGACAGGGGTTTCTCCCCGTGCCCGATGAACGAGCGCTCGTCGCTGCGACCTCGCTCGAGACCGGTCGGTTCATCTCTGCCGAGCTGTCGGTCGACCGAGACGACCTGGTCGCCCTGATCGATCGACTCTCCATGGTCGAGCAGGCGTACGTCGAGGTTCGACTGGCCAACGACGAGTTCCCGGCCCTGCTGGTCGGCCTCCGGAGGGGGATCGCCGTCGTGCAGTGCATGTCGGGACCGGAGTCGATGGCCCTTCTTGCGGGGGATGGCTCGTCGGCCGCGTCGGAGGTGGTCGATGTGCTGATCATGGACGAGCTCGCGACCTTCACGGGAGAGTACGTCCGAGGTTCCGCGCGGGCACGGGACGTGGTCGTGAAGTTCGTGGACGGTGCAGATCTGTGGTCTCTCGGAGAGTGGCATGACGTCTGAGCGTGTCCTCACCGACCTGGGCATGACGACGCGCGCCGCGGGAACCACTCGTTGCTGGCGATCGACTGCTCTGGAGGACAGATGAGTGCCGAGACCGTGGCCGCGGTCGGTGCTCTGGTCTACGCGAACCGCGAGCTGCTGCCCATCCTCGACGAGCACCTGGTCGACTACGAGGGGGAGGTCTTGCCGACCATCCTGCTCGACGACATCGTGCGCTGGCTGGTGGCGCACCGCGCGTCGCACGAGGACCTGTGCCGGTCCGTCTTCTCGTGGTTGGAGACGGCGCTCCGCGACGGCTCGGAGGCCGTGCGGGGGCTCATCACGGTCAGCGGTGTCGTCATGATCCCTGGTCCCGGCCAGCCGGGTGCAGAGGTGCGCGATCTCCTCGGGCCCGGACTCCGCCAGGTGGACCCGTGGTCCACGTGAGCGCGTCGTCCGGACGACTTCTGCCTCCGTGCCACGGAGGTTCCGGGCACGGACCTGCGGTGGGCGCACCGACGGCCCGCCCCCAGCGCGGGGCGGGACGTCGGTGTCGGTGGGTCAGTGGGTGTGGCGGCCCGCTGCTGAGGTGATCTCGTTGGGCGTGACGTCGAGGGTGGTCTCCTTCCAGACCTCGCCGGTCTCGACGTCGACGGCCAGGACGCGGTCGGTGGCCGGGTCGGTGACGTAGGCGGTGCCGTCGAGCACGTGGATCGCCGGGCGCGGCTGCTGCCACTCGTCGGGCTCGGTCCAGTCGTCGATCACGGGGATGGAGCGGACGAGCTCGGCGGTCTCGGGGTCGATCACGTGGATCTGCCCGTCGGTGCCGAGCACGAGCGCCTCGCCGTCCGCGCCGCGCGCGAGGGAGCGGAAGGTGTAGGACGAGGGCAGGTCGACCAGGGTGATCTCACCGGTCGCGGTGTCGGTCAGGGACACCCGGGTGGGGCGCTCGAGGTCGGCGTCCGGGTCGGACTTGTAGTCGCCGAGCACGACCGGGGAGTCCTCGGAGCCCGACTGGTTGCCGATGCGGCCGTAGTCGGTGGGGGCGTCGACCTTGGTGACGGTGTCGCCGTCGATGACGACGATGCCGTCCTGGCAGCCGACGGTGACGATCTCGTCGGCGGCGACGGTCTCGCCGTGCACGCCGGGGCACTGGTCGGTGGCGGCGACCTCGGCGTCGTCGGCGTCGAGCAGGCGCACGCCGGTGCGCTCCTCCTCGGTGCCGTCGGTGACGACGAGGTGCTCGTCCTCGCGCAGCACCGCGACGCCGTGATGGGCGGCGGGGGTCGTGTAGGTGCGCACGGCGGCGTCGGGGCCGTCGGCGAGCTGGTGCGGGTCGAGGACGGTGACCTCGCCGGTGCCGTCGTCGAACAGCACGGTGCGGTCGCCGTGGACGACGACGTGCCCCGGCGTCTCGGCCGGGAACGTGACGTCGGTCAGCGTGGGGTCGGCGGTCCAGTAGTGGTCGTGGTCGCCGTGCTCCTCGGCCCAGGTGCCGGCGTCGAGCAGGTGGAAGCCGCCCTCGGCGGAGACCATGACGTGCCGGCCGTCGCCCGCGGGGTTGACGCGCAGGAACCCGGGCTCCTCGATCGTGGAGACGGTCTCGAGGGTGGTGGCGTCGAGGACGACGAGGCCGCCGTCGTAGGTGAGCACGAGGCGCGGGGTGTACGTCGCGGCCTCGGTGCGGGCGCCGGCGGTGGCCTCGTCGGTGGCTGCCGCGGTGGCGGCGGGCTCGGCGGTGCCGGCGCAGGCGGTGAGCAGCGCGAGCGGCAGGGCCAGCGCGCCCAGGCGGGCGGCGGTGCGGCGGGGTCGGGCGGTGCGGTGCTGGGTCATCGGGGTGTCGGGCGCCGCGGGTGCGGTGCCGGCTCCTCTCCGGTCGGTCGTGCGCGGCGGTCGCCGGCACCAGGACACTAACAAATAATGACTCGCGTTCTCATCAGCAACCCACCCGGACGCCTGTCCATATGCCGGACGGCGCGTCCCGTTCCTTGACATGGTCGATCGTCCAGCGGCATCCTCGTGCCCATGACGACCTGGGCGACCCCGAGCATGTGCACGTGTTGTGCGCACCGCGGGCCCCGTCCGGTCGTGGTCGCGAGCAGCTGACTCTCGCCACCCCACCGCACCGCCCGCGCACGCACCACGTGCCCCGGGCGGTCCTTCCCTGTGGCACGCCTCCCGCGCCCTCCACAGGAAGCAGCCATGAACCGTCGCACCGCAGCACCCCTCCTCCTCCTCGCCGCCTCGTCGCTCGTCGCCCTGACGGCCTGCTCGCCCGCTGCCACGGAGCCCGCCGACGCGTCCGGTGCCGACGCCGACGCGGTCAGCATCGCCCTCGTCCGCCAGATCGGCTCCGGGGACTACTTCGAGCAGTGGCTCGCCGGGGCCGAGGCCGAGGCCGAGCGCCTCGGCGTCGACCTCTCCGTCTCCGACGCCAACAACGACGACGCCCAGCAGGCGCTCGACGTCGAGTCGGCGGTCAACGCAGGGGTCGACGCGATCGTCGTCGACCACGGCTTCACCGAGACGCTCCAGCCCCAGGTCGCCGCAGCCCTCGACGCCGGCATCCCCGTCGTCGGCTTCGACGTCGACACCGGCGACGAGCGCGCGATCTCGGTGTCCCAGTCGGACCACGACCTGGCGCGGGCCGTCCTCGACCGCCTCGTCGAGGACACCGGCGGCGAGGGCGAGGTGCTCTACGTCTACGTCGCCGGGTACGCGCCGCTCGACCGCCGCGACGAGGTCTGGCAGGACGTCCTCGAGGAGAACCCGGGGCTCGAGCAGGTCGCCCAGGTCGGTGTCGTCAACGACTCGACCGCGGCCGGCGTCGCCGACCAGGCCAAGGCCGCGCTCCAGGCCAACCCGGGCACGACGGCGATCTTCGCCCCGTACGACGAGTTCGCGAAGGGCGCGACCCTCGCGGTCCAGGAGCTGGGCCTGGAGGACAGCGTCAGGATCTACGGTGCCGACATCTCCACGGCCGACATCGAGGTGCTCACGGCAGAGGGCAGCCCCTGGGTGGCCACCGCCGCCACCGACCCCGCGAACGTGGCGGCCGTGACCGTCCGCGCCGCCTACCTGGCGGCCACCGGCGGGGACGTGCCCGCATCGGTCGAGGTCTCGCCCACGCTCCTGACGGCGGAGGACCTGCGGGAGCGCGGCGTGACCACGATCGCCGAGCTCACCGACGCGTTCCCCGAGCTCACCACCGACGACGTCGTCCCCGTCGACTGACAGGGCGACCCGTGCCGCAGCCCCACGACGCGCCCCGAGCACGGGGGACCTCCACCCCCGTGCTCGCGGTCCGTGACCTCGTCAAGCGCTACGGCGCGACCGTCGCCCTCGCCGGCGTGGACCTCGAGCTCCACGCCGGCGAGGTCCTCGGCCTCGTCGGCGCCAACGGTGCCGGCAAGTCGACCCTCCTCAAGGTGGTCTCCGGCGCCGAGCGTGCCACGTCGGGCGTCCTCGAGCTCGACGGCCGTCCCTACCGGCCCGACAGTCCCGCCGCTGCCCTCTCCGCAGGCATCGCCACCGTCCACCAGGACGTCGACGCCGCGATCGTCCCCGGCCTCAGCGTCGCCGAGAACCTCCTCCTCGACGCGCTCGCCGACGGCAGCGTCCTCGGCCCCCTCACCCCGCGCCGCCTGCGGGCGCGTGCGCGGGCGCTGGTCGGGGACAGCTTCGCGGTCGACCTGCGACGCGACGCCGGCCGGCTCACCACCGCCGCCAAGCAGCAGGTGCTCGTGGCCCGGGCGCTCGCCGCCCGGCCTCGCGTGCTCGTGCTCGACGAGCCCACGGCCGCCCTCTCGGTCGCCGAGCAGCGCCGTCTCCTGCTCGACGTCCGCGCGATCGCGGCGACGGGGACCGCCGTCGTGCTCGTCTCCCACCATCTCGGTGAGGTCACCGCGGTCAGCGACCGCGTCGTCGTGCTGCGCGAGGGCCGCACGGTCGCCGTCTCGCAGCCCCCGTACGAGGCGTCGGGCATCGTCGCCGCCATGCTCGGCAGCGGCGACCGCCGGCACCCGGGCACGCGCGGCGCGACGCGGACGTCCGACGGCCCCGCGCTGCTCGACGTCCGGGGTCTGCGTGCCCTGCCCGGTGCGCCGCCGGTCGACCTGTGCGTGCGACGCGGCGAGGTCGTCGGCGTCACCGGCCTGCTCGGAGCGGGCAAGACCGAGATGCTCGAGCAGGTCGTCGGGGCCCGGCGCGCCACCACCGGGTCGGTCCTGCTCGACGGGCGACGGCTGCGGCTGCGCCACGTGCGCGACGCCGTGGCCGCAGGCATCGGGTACGTGCCCGAGGACCGCGCCCGCGGTGCGGAGATCCCCGGGTGGGACGTGCGCCGCAACGTCACGCTCGCCGACCTGCGACGCGTGCGCCGCGCCGGCCTGCTGTCCCGGCGCCGCGAGCGCGACGTCGCCGCCGAGGTCGTCGACGCGCTCGGGATCGTCTGCGCGGGTCCCGACGCACCGCTGGTCTCCCTGTCGGGCGGCAACCGGCAGAAGGTCGTCGTCGGACGCTGGCTCGCGGCGCGGTCGAGGGTGCTGGTGCTCGACGAGCCGTTCCGTGGTGTCGACCTGGGCGCCCGGGCCGACATCGCCCGCCTGCTGCGCAGCGGCTCGGTGGAGGCGGCGCTCGTCGCCTCGTCCGACCCCGAGGAGGTCCTCGAGGTCGCGGACCGCGTGCTCGTCATGGCCGGCGGCACGGTCGTCGGCGAGGTCGACCCGACCCGCACAGGTGCCGACGAGCTCGCTGACCTCATGGCCGCCGCACCCGCACCCGTGCTCACCGCCGCCTCCCTCGAAGGAGCCCCCGCATGACCGCGACGACCCTCGACGCGCCGCAGACGACGGCCTCGCGCGCCCGGGAGGCGGTGTACCGCTACGGGCTCCTCGTCCTGCTGCTCGCGCTCGTGCTGTGGTTCTCCGCCGCGACCCCGCAGTTCGCCACCGTGCGGAACCTGCTCGTGGTCCTGCAGTCCGTCGCCATCGTCTGCGTCGTGGCGCTCGGCGTGACGGTCTCGCTCGTGGCGGGCGGGTTCGACCTGTCCGTGGGCGCGACCGTCGGCCTCACCGTCATGGTCACCGCCGCGACCCAGGTGTACTGGGCGCTGCCCGGCTGGGTCGCGGTGCTCGCCGGGCTCGCCACGGGCGCCGCGGTCGGGCTGGTCAACGGCCTGCTCGTGGTGCTCGGGCGGGTGCCCGACCTGCTCGCGACGCTCGGCACCATGTTCGTCGTCCAAGGTCTGGCCCTGGTGCTGACGTCGGGGCAGTCGGTCTCGAGCGGGTCCACCGTCGGCGGCGAGCCGGCACCCGGAGCCTTCGACCCGGCGTTCCTCTGGCTCGGCCGCGGGGTGCTCCTCGGCGTGCCGGTCCCCGTCCTGGTGACGGCCGCGGTCGCCGTCCTCGTCGCCGTGCTGCTGACGCGCACCCGGCAGGGCCGGCTGCTGGAGGCCGTCGGGGGCAACCCGGTCGCGGCCCGGCTCGCCGGCGTGCACGTCGGCCGGCTCCGCGTGCTGGCCTACGTCCTCTCGGGCACGCTGGCCTCCGTGGGGGGGATCCTGCTCGCCGGGCGCCTCGGTCGGGGCGACGTCGGCGCCGGGGCGCCGTACCTGCTGGAGACGGTCGCGGCCGCGCTCATCGGCTTCGCGGTCCTCGGCGCCAACCGGCCGCACGCGCTGGGCACCGTGGTCGGTGCGCTGTTCGTCGGTGTCGTGATCAACGGGCTGACCATGCAGAACGCGCCCTACTACACCCAGGACCTCATCAAGGGCGTCCTGCTCGTCGGCGCCCTCGTCCTCTCGTTCTCCGCCCTGTTCCGACGCAAGGAGCTGCTGTGACCGTCCCTCTCCTCGACGTCACGACCGTCCCGGCGTACATCGCCGGGCGGGCCGACCTGGCCGAGGTCGTCGACGCCACGACGCTCACGGTGCGGGAGGTGGGCGACGGCAACCTCAACCTCGTGTTCGTCGCCACCGACGCGGCCGGCAGGTCCGTGGTGCTCAAGCAGTCGTTGCCGTACGTGCGGCTGGTCGGCGAGTCGTGGCCGCTCTCCCAGGACCGGATCCTGGCCGAGGCGCGCGGGTACGACGCGGCCGTCCGCCACGCCCCCGACCTCGTCCCCCGGTACCACGGCCTCGACGTCGACCGTCGGGTCCTCGTCCTGGAGGACCTGTCGGCGTGGTCGGTGTGGCGCACGGCTCTCGACGCGGGCGTCGCGACACCCGGGGCGGCGCGCGACGTGGGCCGGTACGTCGCCGACGTCGCGTTCGGCACGTCGGTCCTCGGCTCCTCGTCCGAGGACGTCAGGGCGGCCGTCGCCGCCTCGGTGAACCCCGAGATGTGCCGCATCACCGAGGACCTCGTCTTCACCGAGCCGTACGTCGACCACCCGCACAACTCCTGGGACGCAGCCCTCGACGCCGACGTCCTGGCCCTGCGCGACGCGGCGCTGCTCGACGAGGTCGCCGCACTGAAGTACCGCTTCCTCACGGCCGCGCAGGCGCTCGTGCACGGCGACCTCCACACGGGCTCGGTCTTCGTCGCGCCCCCGGGCACGCCCGGGCCGGCCGCCAAGGTGTTCGACCTCGAGTTCGCGTTCTACGGCCCCGTGGGGTTCGACCTCGGCGCGCTCCTCGGCAACTACCTCCTCGCGCGGGCCCGCGCCGCCGTGCTGGACGCCCCCGCGCACCACCAGGCGTGGCTCGCCGGTCTGGCCGGCGAGACGTGGGACGCGTTCGAGCAGCGCGTCCGTGACCGTTGGGCGTCACATGCCGACACCGCCCTCACGGACGGGTTCCTCGACGCCTGGCTCCGGCAGGTGTGGCAGGACGCGGTCGGGTTCGGCGGCCTGAAGGCGATCCGGCGTGTCGTGGGTCTCGCCAAGGCCTCGGACCTGCAGACGCTCGACGGGCCGGAGCGTGCGGCGGCCGCGCGCGCCGTGCTGCGGACCGCCCGCACGTGGGTCCAGGGGCGTGCCGACGTCGCAGGCCCCGCCGACCTGCCCGACCTCGTCCTGCCGGACGTCGTCCGCCCCGACCGGGCCGTCCGGCACGACGCCCCGCGGGTCGGCGCGTGAGCGGCGGCCCCGCAGGCCCGGTCGGGGTGCCTCCGTCCGTCGCCTGGACCGGCACCGCCGTGCGCGTCGTCGACCAGCGGGCCCTGCCGGGCGAGCTCGTGCTGCGCGACCTGCCGGACGTCGACGCGGTCGTCGACGCCATCGCCACGCTGGCGGTCCGCGGCGCGAACGTCATCGGCACCACCGGGGCGTTCGGCGTCGTCCTCGGGCTGCGCGCGGGCCTCCCGCTCGACGAGGTGGCCGAGCGCGTGGCCGGCACCCGCCCGACCGCGGTGAACCTGCGGGTCGCGGTCCAGGCGGTGGTGGACGCCGTGCGGTCGGGGCGCGACCCGCTCGAGGTGGCGCTGGCGCTCGTCGACGCGGACCGTGACCAGTGCCGTCGGATCGGCGAGGCGGGCCGTGACGAGCTCGTCGACCGGCACCGGCTGCTCACGCACTGCAACACCGGCCGTCTGGCCACCACCGGATGGGGCACCGCGCTGGGCATCGTCCACGCCAAGGCCGAGGCCGGCCACCCCGTGCGGGTCCTGGCGACGGAGACCCGGCCGCTGCGTCAGGGCGCGCGCCTGACCGCGTGGGAGCTCGAGCGCTCGGGCGTCGACGTCGAGGTGATCGTGGACGCAGCGGCCGCAGGCGCGATCCTCGGCGGCCGTGTCGACGCGGTCGTGGTCGGCGCCGACCGCATCGCCGCGAACGGGGACACGGCGAACAAGGTCGGGACGCTCGGGCTCGCGCTCGCCGCGGACCGGGCCGGTGTGCCCTTCTACGTGGCCGCGACGCTCAACGCGGTCGACCTGGCCGTGCCGGACGCGTCGCACGTCCCCGTCGAGCTGCGCCGCGCCGCCGAGGTGCTCGACCGGCCCGGCGACGTCGACGTGCCGGTGTGGAACCCCGCGTTCGACCTGACGCCGGGCGGCCTGGTCACGGGCATCGTCACGGAGGTCGGCGTCCTGCGACCGCCCTACACGTCCACCCTCGCCGACGCCGTCCGTGCGTCCGACCGTCAGGGAGAACGATGAGCAGCATCGTCGCCGTCTACGAGCTCCACGGCCCCGTGCGGGACGCCGAGGCGCGCGCCCGAGCGCTGGCCGTGGAGCAGAGCCACGAGTTCCCGACGGAGCTCGCGCCCGAGCACGCGCTCGTGTCCCTCGGCGTGGTCGACGACGTCGAGGTGGTCGGTGCCGACCTCGCGCGGGCCACGGTGCGCTTCCCGGCCGACCTCGCGGGCGGCTCGCTCACCCAGCTGCTCGTCCTGCTCTTCGGCAACTGCTCGCTCCAGCCGGGCGTGCGCCTCGTCGACGTCGACCTCCCGGCCCCCGTCCTCGCGGCAGGGCCGGGGCCCCGGCTCGGCGTCACGGGCGTGCGCCGCCTGGTCGGTGCGCCGGCCCGGCCTCTGCTCGCGACCGCGCTCAAGCCCGTCGGGCTGGGCGTCGACGAGCTCGCCGAGCGCGCCTACGCGTTCGCGCTCGGGGGCGTCGACCTCGTCAAGGACGACCAGGGCCTGGCGGACCAGCGCTGGGCGCCCTTCGCCGAGCGTGTGCGGGCGTGCGCGGCCGCGGTGGAGCGCGCGAACGCCCGCACGGGTGGCTCGAGCATCTACCTGCCGGCTCTCAACGTCCCCGCGGCGGACCTTCCCCGGCACGTGGAGGTCGCGCTCGACGCCGGTGCGGGCGGGTTCCTCGTGCTGCCGGGCGTCGGCGGGCTGGACCAGGTGGCGCACGTCGCGGGGCTCGTCCCCGAGGGCGTCCCCCTCATGGCCCATCCGGCGCTCCTCGGGCCTCTCGTGGTGGAGCCCAGCCACGGGATCGCGGCCGACCTCCTGCTCGGGCCGCTGCTGCGGCTCGCGGGCGCCGACGTCGTCGTCTTCCCGAGCTTCGGCGGGAGGTTCTCCTTCACGCGCGAGCAGTGCCTGGCGATCGCCGACGGGTGCCGGCGTGACGTGCCGGGCCTCGCGCCGTCGCTCCCGGCACCGGGCGGAGGCATGACCGTCGAGCGGGTGCCCGAGCTCGTCGAGACGTACGGGTCCGACACCGTCCTGCTCATCGGTGGGGAGCTCCACCGGGAGGCCTCGCTGGTCGGCGCCGCCGAGAGGTTCCGCGCCGCGGTCGACGCCGCCTGAGCGCCGGGGGCGGCGTCAGACCCGGACGAACTCCGCGACCACCGGGTCGGCGCGCAGGTCGGCGAGCTCGGCGTCGGTGGGACGCACGGGGCGGTCGCGGTCGGTGGTCACGAGGCAGAGGAACCCGAACGGGGTGTCCTGCGGCGCGCGGAGCTGGTGCCACTCCCACGCGCCGACCACGACGACGTCGTGGGGGGCGAGGTCGAGCACCTGGCGGCCGACGAGCGCGCGGCCGTGCCCCCGCACGGGCACGACGACGTGCGTGTGGGCGTGGTGCTCGAGGGTCGTGTGCCCGCCGGGCCCGACCTCGAAGTACCGCAGCTCGACCCCCTGCCCCGCGTCGGCACCCGCGAGCACCCGGCGCGTGACGTCGCGGAAGGTCGTGTCGGACTCCTTGTAGACGAGCTCGGCCACCCCGTCCCAGCGGAACGGCTCGGGCTGGCTCAGGTGGACCGGTGCGTGCTGCTCGTCCGGCACGGGGTGCTCCTCAGGTCGCGCGGTGGGTGCCGTCGACCGGGCGGCCGACGGGTGGTGCTCGGGACGGCGGCGCCCGGCGAGGGCCGGGCGCCGCCGGTCGCGCGTCAGAAGGCGGGCAGCACCTCGCCGTCGGGCCAGCGCTCCTCGATGAAGGACCGCACCTCGTCCGAGCGCAGCAGCTCGTCGAGCGCCACGAGCGCCGGCTCGTCGACGTCCTCGGCGCGGACCGCGAGGAAGTTGGCGTACGGGTTGTCCTCGCCGGACTCCAGCAGGATCGAGTCCGTCGCGGGGTTGAGCCCGGCCTCCAGCGCGTAGTTGCCGTTGATGATCGCCGCGTCCACGTCCGGCAGCGACACCACGAGCTGCTCGGGCGCGGTCTCGACGAGCTCGAGGTCCTTCGGGTTGTCCTCGACGTCGAGCAGGGTCGGGTCGCCCTCGGTCTCCGCGAGCGTGATCAGCCCGGCCTCGACCAGCAGGTCCAGCGCCCGCGCCTGGTTGCCCGGGTCGTTGGTGATCCCGATCGTGCCGCCGTCGGGGATGTCCTCGATCGCGTCGACCGAGTCGGAGTACACCCCGTACGGCTCGATGTGCACGCCCTCGAAGTGGTCGAACTCGAACCCGTTCTCCGCCACCTGCGCCTCGAAGTACGGCAGGTGCTGGAAGTAGTTCGCGTCGAGCTCGCCCTCGGCCAGCGCCGTGTTCGGCAGCACGTAGTCGGTGAACTCGCGGATCTCGAGCTCGAGGCCGGCGTCCGCGGCCAGCTCGTCCTGCACGAACTGCAGGATCTCGGCGTGCGGCACGGGGCTGGCGCCCACGACGAGCGTGGTGACGCCGTCGGCGTCCGCCGTGGGGCCCGCGGTACCGCCGGAGCCGCCCGCGCAGCCGGTCATCACCAGGGCCGCTGCGGACAGGACGGCTGCGGTGCGGACGGTGCGGTTCATCGGGTGT